>NZ_CP109010.1 GCF_036226685.1 Streptomyces sp. NBC_00690 | reverse complement strand
CATCGCTGCGCGATGTGCAAGCGCAGCGCCTCGCGGTGCTCGGCGCGTCCCCGCGTAGCGTGGACAGTCCCCTTTCGCTGCGCTTCAGGGGACTGGTGTAGTCGGTCGTTGCACTCCCGGCTTGGCCGCGCATCGCGCGGCCTTCCTGTTGGGTGTTGTGGTGCGGTGAGAGGCTGATTGGATTGGGGTGTTGGGGAGCGCGGTGCGCTCCCGGGTGGGTCCGCTGCGCTCCCCCACCGGAGAGTTGTTTCGGCTACGCCTCCACAACTATTGGAGCCCGCTACGCGGGCTTGGCTAGCTGGAAGGGGGTGGGGGTCGCTCGTTGGTGTTGGGTTTGAGTGTAGCGGGTGCATCAGGAAGATGCAGCATGTACCGTTGGCGGAAACACAGGACACCCCCAACCACCCGGGCGGGGCTTTGCTTTTGATGCAAGGTCAGCCCCGGAATTCGTTTCCCACCACTTGCGCGAGGATTGACGAATGGGGAGTTGCGGACCCGAGCCACAGAACGGTTCCTCAGATATCGGAAAGCTCGAATTCCGAGGTGCGGAGGTACCGGAGCCGAACGGCCCCCCGGGCCGGGCGGCGGAACCACTCACCGGCACCAGCCACGCTTCCATGCTTTTGATCGTCTCGGCCGGTACCACCCGAGACTCAGTGCCGCTGCTGCCGCCTACGGTCCGCAGCTGGTGCGCGGGCCCGCACGCGAAGCCTCGCGCGCCACGACGGAGTCCGAGCTTCGGGTTCTGGTGCTGCTGATGAGCGGTTTCCACGGCGTGTCGGTGCTTGATGACGGTGGGGAGAGCAGGTATCACGCGCGAGCGCATTCTAGAGAGAAGAGCCGTATGTTTCCGCAGGTCAGAGCGCTGAGGTCCAAAAGTTATGTCAGCCCTGGACTGACATAACTCGGTCGGGATGTCAGACAGTCCTGACCCAACGACATCGTTTCGTGGCACTACTGCCACGAAACGCGGGGTGGTGCGTCAGGAGCCTCTCGATAACGACTCGGAGACGAAGGTCAGTCCAAGGCTGACATTCGGGCGAGTTCGGTGTCAGTGCTGCTGCGTTTTGGTGGCACTACTGCCACGGTTCCCAGCTATGGTTCTGACGTCACGACGATCAAGGAGCAGCGACCCCATGAGCTCAGGGTCCCCGGACGGCAGCGCAGCGCCGCAGCTGCCTGGTGCGCCGTTCCGGCGCCGGCGGCGCCCGAAGCCGCCGCCCACCGCCTACAACAGGTCCTCCGGCGCCATGATCGAGCTGCCCGTCGGCCATGGCGCCCAGGTGTTCCCGGTGGGTTCCAGTACGGGGTTCATCGGTGAGGCGTTCTCCATGGACAGCCTGGAGTTCATGCGCTGGGCCGGTCTTCACTACGACGACGACCGGTTCGTCCTCGTGGTGCTGTTCACCCTGATGGGATCGCAGAAGCCCGGTGGGCTGATCGAGGCCACGCATGAGGACGTCGCCGAGGCCCTCGGATACAGCCGGCCTCACATCAGCCGGGTCTTCAACGTCCTTGAGGCCGACGGGGCGCTGCGGAAGCTCCAGCGCGGTGTGTACCAGCTGAACCCGGCCGCGTCGCTGCGGGGAGGGCTCAGGGAGCCGCGCAAGGGCGAGAGGAAGCGCTCCAAGCCGGGTACGAGCGACAAGGTGGAGCAGCTGGACCTGCTGCGCGAGATCATGGAGGACCCGGACGCACCCGAAGCGTTCCGGGCGATGGCCGCTCCCGGCGTGAAACTGCACGTGCGCAAGGAGTCGGATGGGGAAGGGAAGGCCACGTCATGACGTCCGCTGCCGCAGAGGAATGGGCGCCGCGCCGCAACGTGCTGTGGGGTAGCTTCAACGGCCTCGCGTACGTACCGCGGCTCCCTCCCACCGCCTACACCCTGCTGCTGCACATGATGAGCGGGCAGGAGCCCGGCGGCCTGGTCGTCGCCACGCACGACGAACTCGCCACCGGCCTCGCGATGGAGCGCGGCATGATCAGCCGGGCTATGCCCCACCTGGTCGCCGCCCGGCTCGTCATCGTGGTCCGTCGCGGACGCTTTCAGCTCCACCCGATGATCGCCGCCTTCAACGACCCTCGCGAACAGCAGCGAGCCGTCAAAGCCCTCCCCCGGGACATGCGACTGGACGTCGGCGACTTCGAGGACGAATACGAACGCCGCTTCCAGCACCACCTGGACGAGAAGGCCCGCAAGGCCGAAGCGAAGGCCAAGGGCAACATCATGCCCATCACCAAGCCGACCCTCCTCAAACGCGTCCACTGACCCGGGCGGCCGCCCGGCCGCCCGGGCAACATGGCGCCGCACGCCTTGGTGCGGCGCCATTCGCTTGCCCAGGGAAGTCACTCGGGGCTTCCAGGCGGTACATCGTTCCCGCCCAGGGGCAACTGCAAGCAGGACGGCCCGCACGAGCGTTCCGGAAGGCGCTGTACGAGGTCACCCGCCGGTACGGCGCCGTGTTCTTCGAGTGCTCGGGCCAGCCCACCGGCTCGCCGGTTGCAGCAACTGCGACCGGCGTAGCCGTCCCGGAGGCAGCGGGTGGCTTTGTACGTCAGTAGCGGCTCTGGTCCACTTTCTGTGGACGTGTACGCAGCGTGACTGTTGATCTTGAATGGATGTCGTGCGATGTCGCCCGGAATTCGCCTGCGGTGAGTGGGGGTTGGCCAAGAGTGCTTCGGCGTGAACGAAGTACGGACAATGCTCGAAGAAGTGCTGCTCGCATCGGTTGAGGGCGTCCACGTGGTGGCGGTCGAGGTGGCGGAGGCAGGTGTCCGGGTGGAGGCCCGGTCGACGATGGGCGGGGCGTCCTGTCCGAGCTGTGGACGGCGGTCAGTGCGAGTGCACGGGTCGTACCTGCGGTTTCCTCGTGATCTTCCGACCGCTGGCCAGCATGTGGTGTTGTCCTTGAGGGTCCGCCGGTTCTCCTGCACTGCGACTGCCTGCCCTCGGCGGACCTTTGCCGAGCAGATACCTGGCCTCACCCGCCGGTACGGAAGGCGAACCGAGCGGCTGCGCTCGGCCCTCGCATCCGTCGGCCTTGCCTTGGCCGGCCGTGCTGGCGCCCGGATGGCCCATGTCTTCGGCGCACCGGTCAGCCGCAACACCCTCCTGCGGCTGATCGCCTCGCTGCCGGATCCTGAGGCAGTGGTGCCCCGCGTGGTGGGCGTCGACGAGTATGCCCAGCGTAGGGGGCGGATCTACGGCACCGTGCTCGTCGACGTCGAGACTCGACGGCCGGTGGACCTGCTGCCGGATCGCGAGGCCGACACGCTGGCAGCGTGGCTGGCGAAGCGGCCCAGCATCGAGGTCATCTGCCGGGACCGTGCCGTCTTCTACGCCGAGGGCTCTACCCGCGGCGCCCCGCAGGCCCTCCAGGTCGCTGACCGGTGGCATCTGTGGCACAACCTCGGACAGGCCGCTGAGAAATGTGTCTACCGGCACCGCGGCTGCCTGCGGCCCGCGCCGGTCCAGCCGGCGGAGCCGGACGAGGCAGAAACGACGCCTGATTTACCTTCGCAGCCATGGCCTACGGGCCATCGGTTCGCCGAGCGGACCCGCGCCAAGCACGCGACCGTCCACGCGCTCCTGGCCGCCGGGCACAGTAAGCGGTCCGTCGCCCGGCAACTCGGCATGGGTCACAGCACCGTTCTACGGTTCGCCGGCGCTGCTACGCCTGAGGATCTGTTCACCGGTCAGTGGCAAAACCGCCGGACCGCCCTCGACCCTTACAAGCCCTATCTCCATGACCGCTGGCAAGACGGCTGCACCAACGCCTGGCAGCTGTGGGAGGAGGTCAAGGAGCAGGGCTACTCGCATGGTTACGCCAGCGTCCGCGACTACATCCGCTCCGTGCTGCGGGGCAGTCCCCAGCCCATTGGCCCGCGGCCACCGACGGCCCGCACCGTTACGCGGTGGATCCTCACCCACCCCGACGCTCTGCCGGAACCAGACCGAGTCCAGCTCAAGACTGTCCTGGCCGCGTGCCCCGAACTCGATGTCCTGGCGGCACACGTGCGCTCGTTCGCCCGCATGCTCACCCAACTGGAAGGTCACCGGTTGCCTGAATGGATCGAAGCCGCCAGCACCGCCAACCTTCCCGCCCTTCAGTCGTTCGCTCGCCACCTCGAACGGGACCTGAACGCCGTCATCGCCGGCCTCTCACTGCCCTGGAACTCCGGAGTCGTCGAAGGTCATGTCAACCGGATCAAGATGCTGAAACGTCAGATGTTCGGCCGCGCAGGATTCGAACTGCTACGAAAGCGCGTCCTGCTCTACTCCTGAAACCCCACTCAAGCCTCGTCCTCGACAAGCCTGAATCCTTCCGGGAACCCTTCCAAGAACTCCCGGCGGGCCAGATCGGGTTCGGCCTCGGCCATCGCCCTGAGCAGGTCGATCAGCTCCTGTCGCTGATCAGCTGAGAGTTGGCTGAACAGGTGGGTGACGCCCTCCAGGACCTTCACGGCATCGTCGGGGTCCATCTGCTCGTCTTCGCTGCCCTCGATGAACCACAGGGCGCCGACCAAAGCCTCGGCCAAGGCGTGGGTCAGAGACGGATACGCGGGCATCACAGTGGCCTCCCAGCAGGTCAACGGCAGAGTCAGGCCATACCACCACACCCCACTGACATCACCGTCCGTGAGCCTCCACAGAATGTGGACCAGAGCCTGGTCTCACCTACGCAGCCACAGCGGGCTGCTGCACGAGTAGGGCCGGTCTTGCTGTCAGTGCAGCGCCCGTGTGCCACCTGAACCGTGCGAATACTGCGCTGCGCTCCTCACCGGACGTGCAGCAGACCTCTTGCACCTTTCACCACCAGGAGCAGCGGGACATCGGCAGCCGCGCAGCACAAGGCGCTGCACCCGGCCCGTGACCGCTGACGACCTCGCGGGGCCGGGCAGGAGCGGAACGGTCTTGCACCCCATTGGTAGGTAGTACAGGTAGTACCTACGTGCGGGTTGAGATTCCTTCCCCTCTGAGAGCAGAGCTCGGGCCCGGGAGCAGCGAGCGGCGGCGACCGAGGGGGAGGGCGTGGGCGCCTGTCGTGAAGCCGTTGCCGAGGGACAGGGCGCTTTACCGCCGCCCGAAGCGCTGTGCGCGGCTGTGAGCGCCTTTCAGGCCCTTGACCGCCCTGGGGGAGCCCGGAGGGCGTCAGAGTGTCGTAGGCGGCTTCACAGGGCCGGGAAGGATCATGCGCTCCGGGTTGGCAAGGGTGGGCCTCCATGCGGGTGGCATCGGGTGGTGTGTGCCCGCGCGGCGAGCTTCGCTCTCAGAGGGGAAGGAATCTCAACCCGCACATAACTACTACCTGTACTACCTACCAATGGGGTGCAAGACCGTTCCGCTCCTGCCCGGCCCCGCGACGGCCGACGGCGCAGCGTCCGAAGGGCAGGATGCAAAGGGTGCAAGGCGGGTGGCGAGCCTTGATGGCAAGGGTCTGCCCGGCCGTACTTGCGGTACTTCGCCTACGGCGGGTGAGGAAGAGCGCGCCCGTCATCTGGTCAGTCAGTCCTAGGTCTTCCTTGTACGCGAGCGATCCCTCACTAACCGACAGACCCGATCCCTCACCAAACGACGGACTCGCTGATCCGCATCGGACGGTCCTCCCGGTCGGCCGGCTTCTTCGGCAGGGCCTGGGGGGAGATCGCGGCGGTGGCGTTGTCGGTGCTCACCCCGGGGACTCTTCCGGCGCGCGCCGGACCGCCCCGGGACCGATCCCGACGGCTACGCTCCGCAGCCGCGTTCGGAGGAAGTGTCACGCTGTTCGATGTGCTTGAAAACCGGGTTCGGCCCCGTGGATACGGGCCCGATGGTCAGCGTGACACCCCAACGTGACACCCGTGTCACGCTCACGCTCCGTCAGCGTGACACGGATTCCTGGCGGTTGTTGTGACCAGGGTCAGCGGGTTTCGGGGCGGGTGCGGGTGCGGGTGAGGAAGGCTGCCGGGCGCGGGTGAGGAACGCTGCGAGCGCACGGGCGGCGTCGGGTTCGGTGGTGGCGAGCCGGGCCGCGAACGCCAACTCGTCGCTGTCGGCGTTGGGGACCAGGCGGACGAGTTCGGTGAGCAGCGCGGCGTGGGCGAGGACCGGGGGCGGCAGAAGGTCGGTTGCGGCTTCGCGGGCGGCGGGGTCGCGGTAGTGCCCGCGGTGGGTGGCCAGGGCGTGGGCGAGCCAGGCGTCGACGTCGGTTTGGGCGTAGCCGCCCGTGCGGCGGGTGAGTTCGCCGCGGGCGGCTTCGTCGCCGGTGCGCGGTTCGGTCTGCTCCAGCGTGCCCAGCTCGCGCAGCGCCTGGAGCTCGTCGGCGCGAGCCGTGACGTGGGCGGCCTCACGCAGCTCGGCTTCCCGGGCGGCGGCCGCCGCGGTGTCGGCGGCGAGCTCGGCCTGGGCGACCGAGTCGCAGCCCGGGTCGTAGAGGGTGCCCGCGGGCGCGGCGGCGAGCAGCTGGTCGATGCGTTGCCACTCGGCGAGCTCCGCCGGGCGGCGCATGTCGTGCGCCGACTCCTCGTGCCGGGACGCCTGCCGGGTGTCGAACCACGCGTCATCGAGGGCCGCGGCGACAGCGTCGGCGTCCATCCCTGTCGCGCGGCGTCGGACGACGCCGCGGCCGATGCGGGCGGGGTCGACCGGCTCGCGGGACACCACGCGCGGGGCGAGCGGGCGGCGGGCACGGGTACCGCCGCCGGGCGGCCACATCCTGGTCATCATCGGCCTCGTATTCGTGGTGCGGGATTTGGGTGCGTTTCAAAAGTGGATCTTGATGATGCGCTGCCTTACTTAGGAGGTAATCGTCTCGGCCGGACTGTGGGGGCTAGGTTGGTGATCTCGCCGCGTGAGCAGGACGCGGACCATACGGAGGCCCATCATGCCCATAGCTACATCTACGAACACACGGACCGTGGTTGAGGAGTTGCTGCGCAGGATCGGTGAGGGCGACCCCGAGCGCACCGCCGAGCTGTACGCCGAGCGGGGCGATTGGAAGCTGAACTGGCCGGAGTCCGAGCACGGTCGTACTGCCACGCCCTGGATCCGTCATCGGTCCACCCGGGCCGACGCGGCCGCCCACTATCGCGAACTTGCCGAGCACCACGTGCCGGAGCAGGTGGCGACTGAGGTTGAGCGCATCCTCATCGACGGAAACGACGCGGTTGTGATCGGCGAGATTCGCCAGACCGCTCGCTCCACCGGACGTGCGTATCGCGCACGGTTCGCTATGCACCTCACCTTCGAAGACGGCTTGGTCACCCGGCACCATATCTACGAGGACAGCCTCGCCGTGGCCCAGGCATTCGACACCGGAGACCAGTGAAAGCCGCCAGGCCGAGCATGAGGACGCTGGTCACAGCCACTCGTTGATGGCTGCGACCAGCACGGTCGCTTCGTAGCGGACGGCCAGCTTGTCGTATCTCGTGGCGACCGCACGGTGGCGTTTCAGGCGATTGATTCCGCACTCCACCGCGTGGCGCTCCTTGTAGTCGGCCGCGTCGAACTTGGGCGGTCGGCCACCGTGGGAACCGCGTTTCTTGCGGTTGGCGATCTGGTCGCGCTTCTCCGGGATCGTGCAGCGGATACCGCGCTTGCGCAGGTAGGCGCGGTTCGCGCGGGAGCCGTACGCCTTGTCGGCGCGAACTCTGTCCGGCCGGGTGCGAGGCTGGCCCGGCCTGAGCCGGGGCACCCGGATACGGTCCAGGACCACCTGGAACTGCGGGGAGTCCCGCGCTGCCCGGCCGTGATCACCAGTGACATCGGCTTCTGGGCCTGCTCGACCGCCAGGTGGAGCTTGGTCGTCAGCCCACCCCGGGAACGTCCGAGCCCATGGTCGTCGGGCTCGGTGAAAACACCCCCCGGCGGCTCGACCTGCAGATCCCCTTTTTGCGGGCACCCGCCGCATGCTGATGAGCACGGGCGATGGTCCAGTCCACTGAGACGTCCCAGGTGATCAGCCCCTCGGCATCGGCCCGAGCCTGTAGTTGCTCGAAGATGCGGTGCCAGGTTCCGTCCCGCTGCCAACGCCGGAACAGTCCGTACACCGTGTCCCACGGGCCATACCGCTCAGGCACGTCCCGCCAGGGAGCACCAGCGCGAGTGCGCCAGCGTATGCCGTTTATCAACTGTCGCTTGGTGTGCACCGGCGGTCGTCCAGGCTTGCTTCCGACCGGGAGCAGCGGCTCCAGCTACGGCGACCCGTCGCGTTGCTTTATAGCAGGCCCTTAATTCGGGCGGGTCAGAATCGGAATTCTATTGTCGAGACGTGCGTGAAATCCGCGCGCAGGCCAGCGGCACGGGTGCCCCAATCCGTGAAATACGACTCCGTGATGGCCTCCGCGACGATGGGGTGAAGCTCCTCTTCCGTCGCACCGGCCTCCTGAAGCTGAAGGATCTGCTGCGTGTAGAAGGGCGAGATGTCCGTGGTGATCTGGCGCTCGCGGCCATCGTCCGAGCTGCCCTTGCAGGCGAATCCGAAGTACGCCGTGACCTCCACGACCATCCCGCTGGAGGTGGACGCCTGTTGACGTGCCCGTGCTCTGACCTGCGGTTGCCACTCGGATTCGGTCGCCTCCACCAAGGCGGCCTGGAGCCGCTTCTGCGGCTTCGTCACCTTGCCGGCCCTGTAACGCTCCACCGTCCGGCGCGAGGCGCCCAGGCGCTCCGCCACAGCCTTGGTCGACCCCTTCACCCGCGTGAGGAGGAATTCCACCTGTGCCTTCGGGGATTTCGGCGCGGGCCGGGTGAACACCTTCCGCTCCGCCCGCGCGAGGGCCTCCAAAACCTTGCCGCGGCGCGGGGCCGGCTGTGTCTGCTGCTCGTCATCGCTCATATCACCAGGACGCCCCCGGGTGCCTGTGGACAGAGGCCGATGCCCGCGCAGGTCGCGCCGGGCGCTGGCGTCCCGGCGCTCGTCCGTACGGTGAGGGCTGGGTGATGGCGAAGGCTGGCGGCCGCGGTCGCCCGGCCGGGGCGCCGGTGGCGTGCGAGGACGGCAACGGCAGTCACCCGAACGGGAGAAGCCGGTCTCTTACGGGCGGGCGGCCGTGCACAATGCCCGGCATGACCTATGTGAGCTCGTTCGGCGATATGGACACGGAGCACCAGTGGCCCGATGCGCTGTGCCTGTCCCGCACGCACTGCGTGAACGCTTCCGAGGAGACGATCGGCGAGTTCTACGAAGGCGCGATCGCGTTGATCGACGCAGGGATCGATCCGTAGAAGATGCGGTCGCGTCGCCGAGGAGTGAGTCCATGAGCAAGCCATCGACGGCAGCCGGGCCGCAGGAGTTGCAGCGGCGGCTCGGGGTGTCCGACGCCGTGGTGATCGGTCTGGGTGCGATGATCGGCGCGGGTATCTTCGCCGCTCTCGCGCCGGCCGCGAGCGCGGCCGATTCCGGGCTGCTGATCAGCCTGGTCTTGGCCGCGGTGGTCGCGTATTGCAACGCAACCTCCTCCGCCCGGCTCGCCGCCCGCTACCCGGCCTCGGGCGGCACCTATGTCTACGGCCGCGAGCGGCTCGGCGCCTTCTGGGGCTACCTCGCCGGGTGGGCCTTCGTGGTGGGCAAGACCGCTTCCTGCGCGGCTATGGCCCTCACGGTGGGCTCGTACGTGTGGCCCGGCCAGGCGCATGCCGTCGCGGTCGCGGCGGTGGTGGCGCTGACCGCGGTGAACTATGCCGGGGTGGAGAAGTCAGCGATGCTGACCCGGGTGATCGTGGCCGTGGTCCTGGCGGTGCTCGCCGCCGTGGCGGTCGCCTCCCTCACCTCTTCCGCGTCGAGTGCGGCCCGGCTCGGTGTAGGGGACGACGCGACCTTCGGCGGGGTGCTCCAGGCGGCGGGTCTGCTGTTCTTCGCCTTCGCCGGGTACGCGCGCATCGCCACCCTCGGCGAGGAGGTCCGCGACCCGCAGCGCACCATCCCCCGGGGTATCTCGATCGCCCTCGGTATCACCCTGGTCGTCTACGCCGTCGTCGCCGTCTCCGTGCTGAGCGTCCTCGGCCCGCAGGGTCTGGCACAGGCTGGCGCGCCCCTGTCGGACGCGGCCCGGGCGGCGGGCGCCGACTGGTTGGTGCCGGTGGTGCGCGTCGGTGGGGCGGTGGCCGCGCTCGGTTCGCTGCTCGCGCTGATCCTCGGCGTCTCGCGCACCACTCTGGCCATGGCCCGTGATCGGCACCTGCCCCACGGTCTGGCCGCGGTCCACCCGAAGTTCAAGGTGCCGCACCGGGCCGAGCTCCTGGTGGGAGCGGTGGTGGCCGTGGTCGCCGCGACGGTGGACGTGCGCGGGGCGATCGGGTTCTCCTCCTTCGGCGTCCTGGCGTACTACGCCATCGCCAACGCCTCCGCTTGGACCCTCACCCCGGACGAGGGCCGCCCGGCAAGAGTGATCCCTGTCCTCGGGCTGGCTGGCTGCCTCGTCCTGGCCTTCGCCCTCCCGCTGTCCTCGGTGATCTGGGGCGCCGCGGTCTTGGTCCTCGGCGGCGCCGCCTACGGGGTCCGGCGCGCGGTGGCCGCACGTACGCCGTGACCCGGCGGTCAGACGGTCATCCGATCGGCTGGCCGGCGCGACGGAAACGGGTCAGCGCCCGGCGGCCGAGGAACACTGCGCCCAGCCCCAGTGGGACGGCCGCGACGGCGCCGACGAGCCCGTTGCCTGTACCGGGGCCCCCGCTGGAGGTGGCCAGGTGCAGCACCGCGAGGACCGTGCCGACCGCCCCTACCGCGATGGCTGACCTTCCGCCGGTGCGCGCGCTGCCTGTGTCCATCCGGCCACCGGCGCGGGCCAGGGCCAGCCAGCCGATCATCAGGCCGAGCAACCCTGCCCCGAGGGCCAGGTTGGCCCCCGTCCGCCCGTCGCCGATGATCCCGCCCTCGGCAGCCGCTATCAGTACTGCTGAAGTACTCATTCCGCTCTCCTCCTTCTCCGTCGCTGATTCCGAGCTGTGATGCGTCTTGAGAATGCGCCCCGGCACCCTTGCCGGTCGTCCAGCAGGCGCAGGCACTTTCCCCTGCCGCAGGTGCGGCAGGCGGGTACTGCGGATACGGCAGGTGGCGCGCAAGTACCGCGCCCGCAGTAGTCGACCGCTCGTCCGTGGGCCCGACTCGCCCGCCACGTCTTCCGGTTACGGTGCCCCGATGAACAAGGGGCGGTTCACTGTTCCGACCAAGGTCACCGACTGGTCGATCGCTGCGGGGGTGGCGGCACTTGTGCTGGGCACCGGGCTGTCCGGGCCCCACCCGTCCGGGGGCCGCGAGGTGCTCGGCTTGGCGCTGCTGGCGGCCGGCGCGCTGGCGCTGTCCGCGCGCCGCCAGGTACCACTCGTGGTGCTGGCCGTCACCGGGCTGTCCGCGGTGGGTTACCAGGCGGCCGGGTTCGAGGTGCTCGCCGTCTCCTACCTGGTCGCGGTGTACAGCGCCGTACGCGCCGGGCACCGCGTGCTCACCCTGGCCGCGTCCATGGGCCTGCTGGCCGCACTCCTCCTCACCTCCCTGGCCTTCCCGGGCGGTCCTGCGCGCGAGGTCATGACACAGGCCCGGACCACCCTGGAGATCGCCTGGCTGATCGCCGCCTTCGCCGCAGGGGAGGCGGTGCGGCAGGCCGAACGGCGGGCGGACGAAGCCGAGCGCACCCGCGAGGAGACCGCCAGGCACCGGGCTGATGAGGAGCGGCTGCGCATCGCGCGGGAGCTCCATGACTCGCTCACTCACCAGATCTCGGTCATCAAGGTGCAGTCCGAGGTCGCCGTCCACGTGGCCCGGCGGCGAGGCGAGCAGGTGCCGGAGGCCCTGCTCGCGATCCAGGAAGCCGGCCGAGAGGCGAGCCGTGAGCTGCGCGCGACCCTGGAGGCCCTGCGCGACGACGACCTCACCCCACCACACGGGCTCGACCACATACCGGACCTGGTGAAACGGTTCCAGACGACCGGCCTGGAGACGGCGCTGACAGTCCAAGGGCACCCGCACCCGGTGCCGGCCGCAGTAGGCCGCACCGCTTACCGGATCGTTCAGGAGTCGCTCACCAACGTCTCACGGCACGCCTCCGCCACCACCGCCGCGGTCCTGATCGACCATCTTCCAGGCGCCCTCGCCATCCGCGTCGACGACAACGGAAAGGCCACGCCCGACACCGCGCCGACACCCGGCCTCGGGCTGCTCGGCATGCACGAACGCGTCACCGCCCTGGGCGGCAGCCTGCGCACCGAGCCGCGCAGCACGGGCGGCTTCACCGTCCGGGCCGAACTCCCCTTGAGCGGAGCGTTGTGATCCGGGTCCTGCTGGTCGACGACCAGCCGCTTCTGCGCAGCGCCTTCCGCGCCCTGCTCAACCTCGAAGACGACATCGAAGTGGTGGCCGAGGCCGCCGATGGCGAAGAGGGCCTGGCGCTCGTCAGGAAGCATCTGCCCGACGTTGCGCTCATCGACATCCAGATGCCCGTCATGGACGGCATCGAAGCAACCCGGCGCATCGCCGCAGACCCGGCCCTGGCCGGCGTACACGTCGTCATACTGACCAACTACGGCATGGACGAGTACGTCTTCAACGCGCTGCGCGCCGGTGCCGCCGGGTTCCTCGTCAAGGACATCCTCCCGGAGGACTTCCTGCACGCCGTACGCGTCGCCGCCCGCGGTGACGCCCTGCTCGCGCCCGCGATCACCCGCAAACTCATCGACCGATACGTCACCCAGCCGCCCCCCACCCGCACCGGCGGCCTGAAGGAACTGACCAGCCGCGAACGCGAGGCCGTGGCCCTCACCGCACAGGGCCTGTCCAACAACGAGATCGCCGACCGCATGGTCATCACCCCGCTGACCGCCAAGACCCACATCAACCGGGCCATGACCAAGCTCCACGCCCGCGACCGCGCCCAGCTCGTGGTCCTCGCCTACGAATCCGGCCTGGTGACCCCGCGCACCTCCTGATGCACCGCTGACCGGTCAGGCGCTCTTTGCCTACACGCAGAAGCGGCTCAGCCGTATCGGCCAGGCCGATTGAGCTGCGAAGCGGCTCGCGGTCCGGGCCTTGAGCCGGACCTCGAACGGACAGGCTTGTGAGCCCCGGACCGATGCGGTCCGGGGCTCACAGGCTGTTCAGGACGCGTCTGCTAGAGGT
This sequence comes from Streptomyces sp. NBC_00690, assembly GCF_036226685.1. NCBI lineage: Bacteria > Bacillati > Actinomycetota > Actinomycetes > Kitasatosporales > Streptomycetaceae > Streptomyces > Streptomyces sp. NBC_00690. The sequence continues at coordinate 322,895 of NZ_CP109010.1, read as the reverse complement.
CGAACTCGAGGTGCTCGATGTCCGTGAACCGGACCTCTTCCAGACTTCCGGCGCGGCGGCCGTTGTCCTGGAAGTAGACCTCCTTGAGGGCTTCGGCAGCGATCTCCTGGAGCCGGGCGTCGCTGGCACCCTGCTCCTGGGCGTCGAAGAGACGGGCGGCGTAGCGCGGGGGCAGGGCGACGGTGAGGTGGCGGATGCGGTCCTCGTCCGTTGAGTCGATGGGGGCTGTGTAGCCCATGCGGGCGCGGGTGTCGATGACGATGCCGCCCGTGGACGCCGCCTTCTCCTTCGCTTTGGCGCGGATTTGGGGCTGCCATCGCTTCTTGACCTCGTGTTCCATGCGCGCGGCCAGTTCCTTGCGGGGTGTTTTGATCTGGTCCTTCACATACCGTTCGACGGTGCGCTGGGAGATGCCGAGTAGTTCGGCGACCGCCTTCGTACCCTTGTACTGCTTGACCAGGTACCGCATCTGCGGGCCCGCGGTCTTGGGTGCTGGGCGGGTGAACGCCTTCTGCACCGCTTTGTTGAGGCCGTCCCCGATCAGACTCATCGCCTGCCCTATTCTCCGTTGTCGACGTCGGTGACGGTGCCGTCCTTGATGTACCGGGCGAGGTTGAGTTCCGGTGCGTTGAACCGCTCGCGAACTTCCTCGCCCCACAGCACGCTCTGGGTGCCCTCGTGTTTGACCAGGCCGGGGTTGATGCCGAGCTTGAACCCACCTGGGAGCGGCTTGCCCTCGCGATAGGGGAGGAAGTCGAGGGGGCTTTCGCCGTCGGCGGCGTAGACGACGCAGTCGGAGAGGATCGCGACCGGGTACTGCCCGGTGAACGCCGCGTGCTTGACGATCTTGCGGTGGAGGTTGATCCGGGTGCGGGAGATGACCGCCGCGCGGATGTCCGGGCGCCACGTCGGACGGGACAGCGCGCGCCACGGCTCGCCCGACCGCCAGCCCTCACCGCGCGGCCGTTCGCGGAGCTTGCCGAGGCCGCCCTTCACCGTCGCCTTGATCGCCGAGACGACGATCGCGAGCTCCGGGTCACGGCCCTTGTATCCGTTCATCGCCGTCAGGAAGTCGGCCGGCTCCGTGTCGGTGTGGACGCCGAGGTCGGCCATCGTGGCGAGGTAGGCATCGCGCAGCCGGTTGTACCAGCCGTCCAGGTAGCGGCCGTTCTCGTACCGGACGTACGCCTCGGTCGGCGTCACGTCGTAGCCGAGCTCTTGGGCGTAGGCGACGGTGGGCGTCGCGTACCAGGCCGGCCCTTGAGGACGGTCGCCCTTCGGCGTGAACGGGGAAGGCAGCAAACTGCTGTCCAGGTCCGCCCATTTGTCCTTGCCGACCTTCACCCGGGACAGATCGACGTGGGACAAGTCCACCAGCCACGAGCCGGGGAGCTTCGGGTCGAACACCGGGGCCTTGACATGCGCGGGGGCTCCGAGGCCGACGTACAGGCCATTCGCGCCGGCGGCGAAGGCCATGTTCACGTCCAGGCCCACCAAGTGCCGCTTGGTGCACTCGGCATCGGTCATCGGCCGCGCCCAGTCGTACGCCTCCTCGAACAGCTTCTCCCCGGGGCCGCGGACATGGAACCGGGGCAGGTTCTTGAGGAGGGGGTGCCCGTCCGGTGCCTCGCACGGGGCGCAGTCGACGGGGTCCTTGCCCAAACTGCCGGGGTTGTGCTCCGAGGTGCGCTTTCCGTCCGCGTCCGGCTCGGAAGCCCGAGTCGCCGGGTGCAACGCGGTCATCAACTCCAGCCCCGTGACGGCCGTGGAGCCGCGCGGCGTCATCACCCGGGACGCGTACACACCCAGCACCCAGGCGAGCTCCGCTGGCGGAAGCTGCCCAGCAGGGCCCCAGAACCGGGCGTCCAGCGCGTTCCACGACGGGATGCACAGCTGGACGCACTGGCGGTCGGAGCCCTTGGCGGGGCGGTAGATCCGCGCCCACGGGCCGAACCCGCGCTTGGTGAGCTGCCACTCCGCGCGGACCAGCTGCTTGACAACCTTATGGCCCTCAGGCAACCGCCCAGAGAGCCGCTCCTCCTCGGTAAGGGCGACCGGGAGGCCATAACGCTCGCACGCGGCCTCGGTGAGCACCAGCAACGGATCAGCCGGCTTCCCCGGACCGGACAGCTTCGGCGCCCCGAGCCTCGCCTCCCGCAAAGTCCACTCCACCAGAGACGGCAAAGACTTCGCAGGGACTTCCAGGACCAGGCCGCCCACGCAGTACGCCAACACCTGCCCGTCCTCAACATCGACGACCGCCAGCGGACCGTTCTCGAACCGCGGATCAACGGCGGCCGGGGCCGCGGTGGTCCTGGCCGGGGCGGCCTTCTTCGCGCCGGGGCGCCTCGACGTCGACGGCCTGGCGGTGCGCGCCGGGCGGGACGCGGCGACCGGAGCAGCAGCAGGGGCGGGGGGTTGGGTGTTCTCGTGCGCAGTCATGACCGCAGCCTCAGACCCCTGACCTGTGGACAGAGCCTCGGCCTCAGCCGGGGCGGGTGCACTGGTGAACGTCTCGGGCACCGGCACCGGCATCGAGGCGGGGACGACGGCCGGAGCGGGCGCCGGGTAGAGCTCGGCCAGCTTCTCCAGCAAACGCGCGTACGCCTCACGCTGCGGCGGCCGCGGCTCCGTCTTCCCCGACTCCCACGACACGATCGTCGGCCTGCGCACCTTCAACGCCGTGGCCACCTGCTCCTGCGTGAGGCCATGCGCTTTGCGCAACCGCTCCCGCTCGGCGGGCGGGGGCAGCGGGGACTGCCCGGCAACCAGGGCGTCAACCGCGTCGAACAACTCGGACATGAAACACCTCCTACCCAACATTCTAGCATGAATCAAACATTGTGCGTACTAGCAGCGTACTTTCTGCGTACTTCTCAAACCCGTGATGCGTCGGGGCAGGCAAATCGAACAGGCGTATCATTTAGGTCATGGCTGATACCGACTGTCCTGTCTCTGTGATGTGTGGGCAGTCCCGCTCTTCTGTAGGCATGTGCGGCTGCGTCCCGGTCATGTGTAGGCAGGTTCTGGAGAGTTCCGGTCTTACGTCGATACGGCGGTCACCCCGCTCCTACGGTCGAAGCGGCTGGTCGGCGTCGTACCGGAGGACCGGATGGATGCATGTGAGGTGTCGGCGGAGGACGTCGAGCTGGAGTACGTCAGCGCGGCCGGGATCCGTGAGCGGGGGTCTGTTCCTCGGCCTGCCTGTGATCGGCCCGAGGCACAACACCATCGACGTCACCAGCGCCGTCTGCCAAGTGCTGATCGAGGCCCGCACAGACCTGGTCCTGGTCGACGAAATCCACCTGCTCAACCACGCCACGATCGCCGGTGAAGACCTGTCCGACCACCTGAAGTACTTCACCGAGCACCTGCCCGCGACCTTCGTCTATGCCGGCATCAACGTCGAACAGTCCGGGCTGTTCACCGGTATCCGCGGCAAACAGCTCGCAGGCCGCTGCGTCCTCGTCCGCACCGGTCCCTTTCCGCTCAACGCCGAGTGGCGGTCCTTGATCGCCTCCATGGAGAACACTCTCCGCCTCCACCGGCACGAGCCGACCACCTTGGTGACGATGGCGAAGTACCTCCACCAGCGCACCGGCGGCATGATCGGAAGCCTCTCCCATCTCGTCCGGGCAGCGGCCATCTCCGCGATCCTCGACCAGAGCGAGCGGATCACGCGGGCCACGATCAAGAGCATCCGCATCGATCACAGCAGCGAGTCCTCCGGCCACGGCCGCTCCTCGTCCCTGCCCCGCACAGGGTGAACGTGTTCCGCCCAGCGCTGATCCGCTCTCTGCCCATCCAGCTGCCGCCGTTTCCCGGCGAGTGCGAATCGTCCTACTGGGCTCGGCTGGCCCTGGCCAACCATGTCCCTCTGGCCCGATTGCGAGCCCCATCACGCTGGCTGGAGTCCAGCCTGAACAGCGTCGATGTTCTCTGCGTCCTCAGCGGCCAGTCTCGGCAGCACCTGGCGCGCACACTCTCTGACTTCCAGTCCGACGATCGCGCCGAAGGCCCAGCCCCCATCCCGGACGATCACGTTCTTCGGTGGGCCTGCCGCCGTTGCGTCGTCACGCGCACCGGCGCAACCCTTCCCGCCCAGATCTGGGCGCCCCTCCACGACAACGTCTGCACCCGCCACAAACTATGGGTCGGTCAGCACGTTCACGCGCCCGAGGAGCAACTCGATCTGTCCCGCACCCCCGATGTCGTTCGAGCACAGCTGAAGTATTGGCGCCTTCGCCGACACCACGGACAGGCCCTCATCGACATCTGCGAGGACGCCACCGCACAGCTCTGGAACGGCCTCGCCCACCGCCACTACCGGCTCGTCCGCCGGGCCGAACTCCTTCACGACCTCGTCCGAGTCAAAGGGCCAGAGGTCGAGCCGGACAGGAAGGCACCCTGGCTGACAGCAGCCGGGTTCCCCGAACGCGTCGCCCTGATCAATATGTTCGCGTCTCCTCACTGGAGGAAACTGGCGATGAGTGACGACTTCTACGTCTCTCTCAGCAGCATCGCCCAGTTCCACCAGCGCTTTCCCACCGAGAGCCCAATCCGCGGCACCAGCCGCATCTGGCTCACGAAAACCGTCAAGTCATCGGCCGCAGAGATCGAGTACCAGCTCGGCAACCCCGACGGCATAGCCACACTCATTGCCGCGAGAACGCCAATCAGCGCATGACGATGCAGAAGGGATGCCCAGCAGGGTCGGTGAGGACCCGTGCCTTGTCATGCGGCTGGTGATCCGGCTTGCCCGCGCCCAGCTCCAGCAGCCGGGCCTCGGCCTCGTCCAGGCTCTCCGCGACCTTGAAGCAGATGTGAAGCTGCTGGGGAACGATCTGGTCAGGCCAACTCGGAGCCCGGTAGTCCTCGACCCGCTGGAAACCGATGAAGAGTCCGTCCTCACGGTTGAGACCGGCGAACTCGGCGTCCGACTTCGGGTGTGGTTCAAAGCCGGTGGCCTGCTGATAGAACGCCGCGAGAGCCAGCGGATCAGGGCAATCGAGTGTTATCGCGACCAGTTCCATCTGCAGGGGCATGAGACCTCCGAGTCGATCAGTGGACTTCCGTGCACGCCAAAGAGGCAGCTGCCTACGGACGAGCGGGACGGGGAGAGCGCGTTCGTCCCACCCGACTGTAAGCACAGCAGATCAGAGCCACGCCATGCCAACAGTTATCTGGGACAGGACACCGACTTCCCCAACGACCTACGCGACGCCCAGAGGCGGCTTCACCAGACCCGGGCCGCGTATGAGGAGCTGTGCCGGGAGCTGCCGTGGTCGGTCGATCCCGCGCCGGGCTGGGAAGGCGACAAGCAACTCCACAGCGACCGCCGATCCGGGATGCCGGACAGCCCCGGCTACAGCGCCGAACAACAGGCGGAGGAGGCGCGGCTGCGCGGTCTGCTGCTGGAACTGTCGACCACCGTGTCGACGCACGCCTTCTGGCAGACGTTGAGCGGCCCGGAGTTGGTGGCCGCCCGGATGGAACTGAAGCAGAGCACCCTCGATCCTGCGGATACGGACTGAGTGCTGTGCCCGGCCTGTCTGATGCCGAGCGGTTGGAGGCGCTGCGTTTCCTGCGCCGGGTCCAGGCCCGCGAGCTCGAACGGACCGAGCGGTGGATACGGGAAGCCGAACAACGCCCAGTCCGCGATGGTCAGCCAGGCCCCGGTCGGCCGGCGGGCCGCCTGACCCCCGCAGCGCCCTCACCTCCGGTGTCGCGGGTGCCGGACTGGGTGCTGGAGAAGAACATCACCGGCCCCGTCGGCGTCCACACCGGCGACTGCTGGGTACCCCCCGACAACAGCCAACCCCTCACCCGCGACCAAGCAGTTCAGGCCGTCGCCGACGGCGCGGCAGAATGCCCCGCCTGCCACGCCCACACGGGCCTCGCCGTACCAGAACAGAGCGAATAGCACGGGCTCCCCCGCAGCGCGAGGACCCTGGAGACAGCCTCGAACGGCAGGTCCGGGCAGGCTTGCCCGTTCGGATATGAACGGATGTTTCCGGACGGGTTGGTGGCAGTTTCCGGTCCGGCGTGCAGGTTCCTGAACCGGGGATCGGATCCGGGCTGACGATGGCGCCGTGAAATTTTCGCTGACGCTCCGGACCCCATACCTAGCCGCCGCTGGCGGCCTGGTCGCTGTTCTCGCTCTGACCGCCTGTACCCAGTCCCCGGCCGGTCATGATGACCGGCTCACCAAAGCGGCAGGCATTGCCCGGGTCTCCCTCATCGTCCCGAAGGACCTGTGGACGGAGACAAAACCCGTCGGCAGTGGCAAAAACGCGTTCAAGGCCAAGATGGCGGAGCTCGCCGACGGGCCTCGGGCCGGACGCGGTCTGGTAAGGGTCACGATGAGTGGGGCGGGCATGGTGTCCTACCTCAAGGAACTGGACTCCAACGCCCACCCGTCGAAGCTCAACGGCACGAGGGACAACACCGCGGCGTCCCGGCGGGTCTACGACGCTCTCGCGCCGGCGGTCGACCGGATCAAGGCCGCCACGAATGCTGACGATCCCGAGCCGGAGGTTGTCATCGACGACACCATCCCGGACAAGAACTGAGCGGGCGACGCCATGGGCATTCGAATGTGAGGGAAGCGGAGACGAACGCTGCACAAGGGAACCTCTAGCTGGGCGTGTGCTCGGTACGGTGACGCCCATGACGCAACCAAGTGAGTGGGAGCAGGGCCTGCTGGGTGCTATCGAGCCGGCGCCGAGCGGGCCTGCCGGCACGGTGCGGGTGGTCACTGCCACGAAGGTCCGGGAAGTGAACGCCGAGGAGGCGGAGGACTTCGGCATCTCCACCGACCGACTCTGCCTGGTGATCAACCACATCTTCTATGACGCCGACGACGACGTGCTGCGGCACACGGTGACCGTCGACTACAGCGGCCACCCCTACGTCACCCGCGGCGAGCCGACTCCGGAAGACATGGCACGACGCGAGTAGACGACCAGGACGCAGACTGCGAGACCACGCCTGTCGGCCTCTCGCGCCGCGTGTTCCGCACGGGCCAAGGCCAGTCGCTCCGAAAGGCGAGCTACGGCCGAGCAGCTGCGGAAGCCTGCTCACATATGGTCACTTCTGTAATGTGGCGTGGATGACGGAGACGACGTACTCGATCGTGGAGGCCCGCGCCCGCCTCGGGGCCATCGCCCGGGAGGTCAGCGCCACCCGTCAGCCGGTCGCGATCACCGACCACGGCCATACCATCGCGATACTCATGAGCCCCGCGGACGCCCTGGAGCTCCAGGAGCTGCGCGCGCTGGCCGCCTACCGTGCCCGTCAGGAACGCGGCGAGGACGCCGGCGTCTCCCACGACGAGGCGTACCGCCGGGTGTTCGGCGGTACGGAGGCGTGAGGTACGAGGTCATCTGGGAGCCCGAGGCCCTCGCCCAGGCCGCGAAGTTCGCCCAGGACGACCCCGACGGAGTACGGCAGGTGTTCACCGCCGTCGACCGCCTCGCCGACCACCCCCGGCCGAAGGGCGCGTTCGGCAGCAGCGACCTGCTACGCATCCACGTCGGCCGCTACCGCGTCCTCTACGAGATCAGCGCGCAGAAAGTCCGCGTCAGCGTCATACACCTCGGACGCCTCCGCTGAGACTTGAGAACAAGGGCCGCCGGGCCAATCCAGCCCCTTTCCTCGTGGGAGGTCGGCACACTGGCCCGGTGACTTCCTGGATGCACCGCCGCTGGATCGGGCTCTGGGCCCGTCTGCACCGCGACTTCGACGGCGCCGATCCCACCACGACATGGACCGCCCGCACCATCTGGGCACTGCTGACCGGGGCAACCTACCTATTACTGGGCCGCACAGCCGCCTGGGCATCCCAGGCCGTGGGTGCACCCCCGGCCCTGACAGCGTGGCTCGCCCTGTGGCTCCTGGTCACCCTGTTCGCCCTCTCGCTGATCGCGGTCCTCGCCGGACCGGGCCGCACCCGCCGACCAGCACTGACCGCGCTCACCCTCGTGACCGGCGTCATCCTGCTGACGGCACTGTCCTGGCCCGCCTGACATCAACCCAGCACAACGCTTGAAGACCCCCTGCCCAAACCCCGCAACGCGGGGACCACCGCACATGGCCTGGGTCGTTGGCGCGCGCATGGGGCCATCCCCCAGACCTTGGGCTGCACGGCGATGGCCACCACGGGGCACCGCCGCACTGCCCAGGAGAGCCACAGGCCCGTGATCCTCCGGTCGCCGATAATCGCTGTACGCATCGCGTTCCCCACCACGCAGCCATGATCGGCTATGCGGCGCTCGACGTCCCACCGCCAACCATGCACGAGGTCGTTAGGTCGAACCCGGTGAGCCCGAGCGGCGCAGCCGGTGGTCCCACTCGATCAGCTCGCGGTTGGATCGGTAGATCGGTCCGGCCAGCGCTTCCACGCCTTGGCGGAGCCGCACCGGGTCGGCCTCGATCTCGTCCAGTCGGCAGACGAAGACGTACCCGAGAGACCTGATGCCGTTGGGGGGAAGCCGTTCGACGAAGTGGGTGTGCCACGACGGTACCCCGGCGTCCGGGTCGAGTCGGACGATCAGGAGGTGCCGCACCACCGAGGAGGCCCCGCCCGCGTGCTTTTCCAAGAAGGAGTCCAACACCCCCAGGTAAGCGATGTGGGCCCACGGAATGCCGCCCAGCGGCTTTCGCTCCCGGCTCAGTCTGAGGCTGTCGCCGTCCAGGAGCAGCGTGAGCGGTTTGAGGCGTGCCGCGAATACCAAGCCCCAGACCGGCAACAGGAACAGGAGCGTGACAACGACAGCGCCGAGCGCTTCCTCCGACAGGAGGATGTCCACTCCTGACCAGACCCGCGCGCTCACGAACGCGTCGAAGAAGAGGGCGACGGCCGCCAGCGCCGCGTACAGCTTCCGCCGCTTGGGCCCGGTGACCCGGTCGAAGCGGACCTCCTGGATCTTGGCCCCGGCGACGGGCGCTGCCCTCGGTGCGGCCGGGCTCCGGCGCAGCAGCAGGTCGCCGGCGGCGTTCACCGCCCGGCGCTGCGGCCGGGGCAGGCCCCGGCCGAGCAGCTTGCGGTCGGTGAAGGCGTGGATCTCGTCCAGGGTGAGCGGATCCGGGATGGCCAGTGCCTCCAGCAGTGCGGCGGTAAAGGCGGTGAACCGCTCCCCGGCCGGGGCGTGCGCCGGGGCGGTGGCTGTGGTGGAGGTGAGGGTGTACGTGCCGGGGAGGTCGAGTTGGCCGGTGACCAGGGAACCGGGGGTGGCCATCGCCACGACGGCGCGGCCCGAAAAGCAGCAGTCCAGGATGAGGATCCGGGTCCTGGCCCGGGCGCCCGCGAGGTCGCGCTGGACCAGCTCCAGCGGGATGGCCGTGTAACCGGGACTGTCGGGGTCGGTGGAGGGCAGGGCCAGGTGCAGCTTTCCCTGCCGGTCGAGCAGCCCGTGGCCAGCGTAGTAGACCAGCAGCAGGTCCTCGGCCTCCCGGTCGGCCTCCGCCAGGGCCGCACCGACGGACGGCCCGCTGATCGGTCGGGCCGTCGAGTCGCCGAGTACCTGGCAGTTGTTGGGAGGCAGGAGTGCGTACGGTCCGGTGGTGAGCGCCTCCCGCAGGGCGTCGAGGTTCGCCGTGACGGCCGGGATGTCGGGGAGTTCGGCGGAGGTGTACCGGGCGGTGCCCAGCAGGACCGCCCGGCAGGACGGTCCTGGAGTGCGCGGGCTGCCGCTGGGCTCACTCCCCAACGGATCCGGGGAGTTCGCGGACCTCGGCCCCCTCGGGCCCCAGCAGCTCGCGCACTTCGGCCAGCACCCGGTCGGGCTGAGCCGCCCGCTTGACGTCGACGGTGACCTGTCGGCCGTCGCGGCTGAACACGGTGACGGTGATGTCCGCCCGCCGCTGGGTCAGCCAGGTGGTCAGTGCCTGGACGAGCACGGCCCCGGCGCCACCGGAGCCCAGTGCCACGGCGAGCAGGTCCAGCGTCGTCCCCATCTGCCCAGGCTGCGGTGCGGATCTGATCAGTTCGACCCGGCCGCGGAGGGCGTCCTCCAGGGTCAGCCACTCCCGGAGGGCCGGCAGATGTGTCTCGGCGTCAGCACCGACAATTGCGAGCCTCAGTTCGACTTCAGTCCCCCGTGAATCGACCATGGCGCGATGATGTCACAACTACCATGCTGGCACAGGGAGTTCATGGTGCTTCATGTGTACTCGGCCGGGCGACAAGTGCAGATGACGGCGACGGGGCCGATGAGGGTGAGGCTCGGGACGGAGGGGCACCGGCCCCTGAAATCAATGGGCTGGCATCCACGAGGGATGCCTTCCAGAGCGCTCTGAAGCGCGAACAGCTGAAGGACGAGCAGCGTGTGTTCTCCCGTTCCTTCTGGCGGAAGCGTCCGAACGGCCCAGCCCCGCGCGATACCGGGAAGACATCTGAACCGAAGCCGCGACCGGTCCAGCACGATCTCAGATATCCGTGACGGTGCGTCCGTGGATAACGGCCGTGCCAGCGGGGCAACCCCGAGGGCTCCGGCTGCCGCCGGCGGGTGCCTGAGTCCGCAGAATGCACACTGAACAGGCCATTGCCCACCCGCTTCACTGCCCCCGGGTGCCGATCCTGCGGGAGAGGACGTCGTAGCAGAAACGATTGACCTTGTCAGCTCCACCAGCGGCGTCCGTGCACCCTGTCTCGAAGGCTTCACGAGCCTCAACCTGGGTGGAGTCCGCCCTTTCCATATCGTCCTCACAAAAGACCGCCGCTACCGCCATATCCCTCGCCACAGCCTGCTCAAGCGACCCCTCATACTCCGGAAGTCGGTCCATCTGGGCCCGCCGCTGCTATCGCCACGACTCTCCTGTACCTCGGAGCGTGGGAGAACGACCGACGAACCCGGCGGACGGAGGCGCGCAAGGAAGCCGCAGCGGACCGAGCGGCACTCGAAGCACAGGCGAACGAACTCGTGGCGGCGGTGCTGGCAGTGAAGGTGGCGGGCCGCACCCATGACCATCTGTGGGGCGGATGGAAAGCGAGGGGAGTCGTCATCTTTCGGGCGCTGCTTCATGGAGGTATGGCCTACGCCGCCTATCCGCAGCGAGGTCATCCTCTGCACGCTGCGTGAAGCGACCCTGTTATCTGTGACAAGGCAGAGACGGTGCCCGCGGTCCTGCTGCTGCCGACCGGGAAGGCGCTGACCCGGCGGGGTGCTCCTCGGGACGCTCCTGTAGGGCCGCAACAACGGGGCGGTCCCGGTGGGACCGCCCCGTTGTTGCGGCTGGGCGTTCAGAGAGGGGTAGGGCGCCCACATTTCGTTCCGATGTTCCTCACCCCTAGACCCGCACTTGTCGAGGCGTCGACGTCGGCTGCGGTAACCGGTAAGGATTCGTGGCCTACACGACGCCCAGGACAACGCTGCTGGCGGGGGCGGAGTTGTGGAGGTAGTTGACGAGGCCACTGTGGAATTCCTGACGGACGAGCACACCGTCGCGGTCGCCGTCGAGCCGGGTGAAGACTTCCTGCGCGGCGGCTTCGTCGCCGCCCGCGGCCGTGTAGTAGCGCACGAATTTGTCCTTGGTCACTTCGCCGAAGCCGAACGCAGAGGCGAACACGCGCCCGGACAGGAGGTCGAACTCCTTCAGGTGTGTGGCGTTCAGCGCGTCGACGAACTGCTGCTTGGACACGGTGGGCCGGTTACCGTTGCGGCTCTGCACCGTGCGCCAGAACTCGTGGAACGCCTTTTGGAGGTCGCGGATGTTTGTGTCGGAATTGTCGTCGAGGCGCGAGATCAGGTTGTCGAAGCTGTGCTTGCCGACGACGTCGTTCCGGTCGGGGTCCAGGGCGTCGAAGAGGTCCTGGAAACGCTGGGATTTGTGATCAGTGGCCACGGCGGGGGCCTTTCTCGGCAGGATGGTCGGGATGCGGGGCCGGGCCCCGCGTCAGGCATACACGCCCACCCTGCCCGGTGCCCGTCGCCGGTTGGGCCGTTCGGGTGATTGCGGAAGTCATGATCATCCGCAGGGGTGAACGCGGCTGGGACGCGGCGTGGGCGGCGGGAGTGAATGAGGCGCGCCCGGCTTTCGACCGGGCCCTACCTTTGCCCGGAAGGGGCACCATTCACATGCGCATGCGTACCAAGCTCGTCCTGGCCGGTCTCGGTGTTGCCACCGTCGGGGCCACTCTCGGCGGGGTCGCGATGGCCGCCGACCCCACCACCAACACCGTGGCCCCCTATGCCCAGGCCGCGGCCACTGTCAACGCGAACGGCAGCACTGTCCAGAAGACCGCCACCGTCACCTCGGTCAGCAACCCCGCCACCGGCTCGTACTGCATTGTGCTGGCATCGGGGGTTCAGGCCATCAAGTCCATCCCGATGGCCACCCTCAGCAACGACGCCCCCCGGGGCAGCGATGTCCGCGTCTCGCGCAACGATCCCTCCTGTCCGGGCAACTCCATCCGCGTGACCACCGGCACCGACGGTGTGGCGGTGAACCGGCCGTTCTACTTCCTCGTCCCGTAGCAGTCCGGCGTTGAGCGGTCCCGTCCGCAAACCCGGACGGGACCGCCGCACGCGTCCGGCCCCCGGCGCCACGCCCCTGGTCGGCGGCCCGCTCGCGCGGCGGGGCGGTCGCCGGTAGCTACCACACCGCCGGTTCACCAAGGTGTCCCGCCTCGCGATGCTGCTGCGGATGCAGACCCCGACCCACCGCGGGCCCGGCCGGTCCCAGCGGCCCGGAACCCCGTCGCAGGCGCCGGCCCCGTTTCCCGGGGACGCTTCAGGTACGTCGGGACGGCGACTTCATCGGCGCTGATTCGATGCTGTTCACACATGTGCGCAGTGCGGTGTCACGGTCTGCGCTGGGCCAGCCGTGCCGCTGGGCTGCGGTTGACAGTTCCTGGTCGGGTTCGAAGGCGACTGGGTGCCCCACGGCGTTGAGGATCTCGATGTCCGATGCGCTGTTGCCCAGGGTCAGTGAGCGCGGCAAGTCGAGGGGTATCTGGGCGGCGAGGTCCGCCAGGCAGCGGGTTTTCTCCCCCGGGTATCCCGGAGCCCGCTCCAGTCGTCCCTGGCAGTGGCCTTCGACCACGGTTACCTGGGCTCCGTAGCAGTGGGAGATCCCGAGAGCGGAACCGGCCTCCTTGACCATCTCCTGGGGGCTGCCGGAGATGAGTGCGAGGACGAAGCCGCGGGCGGTGAGGTCGGCGAGCAGCACGGGGACGAAGTCGAACACGGCGTGCCGTTCTGCCTGCCAGGCTTGGCCGGCGGCCTGGACGAGCATCGAGTGGGGCAGCCCCGCGACCATCGTCGTGTAGTTGGTGTATACCTCGTCGACCGTGGTGAGGAAGGATGCGGACTTCTCGGCGCGGCCCTCGATGACGCCGATGGCTGTGAGCGCCGCTCCGGCGGCGCTGTCGCGGGAAGCCCCGGCCCGCAGCAGTTCGCGCAGCATCTGCGCTCCGAGCGTGCGCGGGTGCAGTGTGCCGTCGAGGTCGAGGAGGGCGGCGGGGCGCTTCATGCCGAGCACCGCAGAGGCGGGGGCAGTTCTTGCGGGAGAGCCGTCGGCCAGGCCCAGGGGTCCGCACCCAGATCGCGAAGACGTTCGATGGTGACGACGCTCCAGGGCGAGAGGTCGGTCTGCTCCTGGTCGATCTCCCACAGCACGCTCTTCCAGGGAAGCCAGCGGATGCTGTCCACCTCCTGGTGGTTCGGTACTGGAGGGGTGTCCAGCAGGACCCGGACGACGGGGCCCACCTCGTTCTCGACCATGCCGTTGTCCATCACCGCCCGGTAGCGCACCGCTGCCAGGACCGGATCGATGCGTGCAGCGGTGCAGCCGAGCTCGGCGGCCAGACGGCGGCGGACCGCACGCTCCAGCGGCTCACCGGGCAGCGGATGGCCGCAAAAACTGTTGGTCCACACCCCAGGCCACGTCCGCTTCGCCAGAGACCTGCGCGTCAGCAGGAACCGGCCGCCGTCGTCGAACACATACGCGGTGAAAGCCAGATGCAGGGGTGTGTCCTGATGATGCGCCTGCATCTTGGGCGCCGTGCCCGCCATGTTCCAGTCCTCGTCGAGAAGAACAATGAGCTCGGCGTCGGACTCATCAACCATGCCACTCCTTCGAACAACGGGCCCTGCACCGCCGCAGCGGGTCCGCTCGACGATCAGGGCTCATGCGTTGCTCTTCCCTGCTCAGCCCGCGCTCAGTCAGCTCACCGGAAGCACACCGGCGCACACCCGCACCGACATGCACCGGTATACGCGTTCACGCCCGCGGCGTTTCCCTGGGCCTTCCGTCTCCACCTGATGCACGGGCTTCCGGCCGGGTCGGATCCGTGGCCGTACGGGTCGGTGCCGAGGGTGCGGGCCATCTCCTTCTCGAACCGGGCGCGGTAGTCCGGCGGCATGGCTTTGCGGGACGCGGCGGCAAGTCCGGAGTATTCGATCCGGTAGCGGCTCACCGCTCTCCACCCCCACTGTCGCCCAGTTCGTCCTGGGGGATCGAGTCGCTGTGATCGCCGGCCTTCAGCCGGGCGATCACCTCGTCTTCCTCGGCCAGAGCCTCCGCTGGCAGCGCCCAGTCCGCGAGGACCTGAGGCAGCTTGGACGCGTGGGTGTGGGCGATGACCAGGCCGTGGGCGAGAAGGGCCTGATCGTGCTGGGAGTCGGACGGGCAGGCGCGGTCTTCCGCACGCTCAACAAGTGCCCGGCCTGTGAGGCGGAGGCGGCGGCGCTCTTCCTGGAAGCGCCGGCGGACTCCCTGCTGTTCGAAATGGAACTGGCGGCCGTGGGCCTGCGGTGCGGGCTGTGCGGGTTCCACCTCACCGGCGAACAGGAGATCAAAGCCGCCGGGCTGCCGTCCCGGGTCAGGTATGCGGTGGAAGACCTCACCCGGGTGATGCACGACAGCCCGCTCGCGGCCACCGACGCCGAACTTCTCGGCAGCCTCCCAGTAGCTCAGCAGACCAATTGGCCTCGGTGTCCTAGCTCAGACACCAGCCGCAAAGTAGGTCGCGGGTAAGCTCACCGACGAGGACCGGCGCGGCCTGACCGCGCTGTTCTGGTCGAACGTCAACCCGTACGGAACTTTCCGCCTGGACATGGACAAGCGGCTCGACCTGGTGTCAGCCGCTGCGGTGCCCCGGCCCCGCACTCCGGCGGACACCGCCGGCCGCTCCCCTGCGCAGACACCCTGAGCGAGACCCACGTCGTCCAGGACTTCCCCGTACCGGCCGGCGAGGGTTTCCTGCGGCGGCTACGGGCGAGCAGGGCACAGACAGGGGGCGCCGGCCGGCTGCGCGGTCGACGCCCCCTGCGGGCTGCTGGTGTCGGATGGGGTCAGCAGAGGGTGGCGGTGTCGCCGGTGTCGGTGGCGCAGGTGTCGGTGCCGAGGCCGCCGTTGGCGGTGTCGCCGCCTACGCCGTCCGCGACGTCGATGTTGTCGTTGCCGAGGCTGCCGCTCATGGTGTCGGTGCCGTCGTGGTCGTAGAGGGTGTCGTTGCCGTTCTGGCCGTCGAGGTCGTCGTTGCCGGGGCCGCCGTCGATGGTGTCGTTGCCGTTGTCGAACAGGTGCAGCAGGGAGCCGAGGAGGGTTTCGCCCTTGCTGGTGTCGTCACCGGCCTGGCCGTAGAGGGTGTCGTTGCCGTTGCCGCCGCCGAGAGCGTCGTTGCCGGGGCCGCCGTAGAGGGTGTCGGAGCCGTTGCCGCCGTTGATCGTGTCGTTGCCGCCGAGACCGCAGATGACGTCGTCACCGTTGGTGCCGGTCAGGGTGTCGTTGCCCGCGGTGCCGGTGATGGTGCAGGCGGGACCGGGGGATTCGATCGTGGTGCTGATGCTGTCGGTACCCCACTGGAGCCCCCCGAAGTCGGGGACGGTGGCGGTGGAGGTGACGTTGACGGTGCCCGCCGCGGTGGGCAGCACGGTCAGGGTGATCACGCCGTCCTGAGCGGTGAGGTTGCCGGGGATGACGGTGCATGCGGCATGCGTCCCGGTCAGGGTGCAGGTGTCGACGGCGTCGCTGGCTATGGACCAGCCGGTGAAGGTCGCCGCCGCCCCGCTCAGGTCGGCAACGATGTCGAACTGGCTGGCGAACGAGTCGCCGATATTGGGAAGGTTGACGGTGTACGTGTAGCTGGTGTCGGCGGGGACCGGGTCGGCCGACTCGGACAGTTGCAGGCCGGCGTCGGCGTGAGCCGGACCCGCCACGGCGAGCAGGCTTGCCGGGACGAGCACAAGGCCGCCTAACAGGGCGGCCAGGCGGGTCCGCCAAGAGCGGCGGCGGACTGGTGAAATGGAAGCCACGGAGAACTCCGTTCTGCCGGTCACTGCCGCACGGCGGGCCCGGGAAAGAACGTGACCCTGGTGCGGTGCGTATCGGCGGTGAACATGCGGATGGGACGGGTTCAGCAGTGCACGGTCAGGTTGGGGTCATGGCCTCGGCACACTCCCGCATCCCGGCACCCAACGGCTCTTCGGCCGCCTCCGGGAACCACGGAAAGAGGTGTGCTCATGTCACTGTCGCGCCGCCTTCACGCTCCGGCAACACCTCTCCCACATATGACAGAAACACATGCATTTCCGGACAGAATTACGCTCCTTGCGACTGTTCTGGCACCGCTTCTGCCGCAAGTTGACCCGAGTCCCGCACGGAAACGGCCCCTCTGACCCGCGGCACAAAGCCGCTACGTTGGCTTCCGCCCTGCCGAGACTGGGCGGGTCTCGGAGCGCGGAGATCGACAGGCAGGACCTGCACCCGCGTTCATCTATCGGCCGTCTACCGAACGCCCGACCCCCGCCCGCGCTCGCGGGCGCGTCGGCGGCCGACGCCCCGTCGTGGACGACGACAAGCGGCGCGTAATCCTCGCCCGCCGCGCCGAAGGCCAGTCAATCCGCGAGATCGCCGTCGCCGTCAAGGTGTCCGTCGGCGTCGTGCACAAGACCCTCAACCCAGCAGCGGCGCCCGTCGGCAGCTGACCCCCAGGACGGATCGCTACTTTGCGGCTGGTGTCTGAGCTAGGACACCGGGCCCAATTGGCGAGACAGCGTGTGACACCCGGCCGCACCGGATGTCTTGGTGGTTCAACGCACAGAGGAATTTGGGTGCCTACTCGCGCGGGTAGGGAACCAGCTCGTGGCCAGCCGTACGGGGATCCCGTCGGCGAGCAGCCGGCTCCTGCGCACGAGACAGCCGGCCTCTCCGGGCTCGACGCCCAGGGCGTCAGCGATCGAGGCCGGTGGTTCGGTCCGCTCGACGACGACCTCGTACCGGGGCTCCAGGCCCAGCGCCAGGATCTCATCAGCCGGGTCATGTCCCGCGGTGGCGGAGTGGGGGATCGGCGGGAGCCAGGTCACGATCGTTCCGCGCCCCTGCCGGGGACGCACCACCCTCGGCCTACCAGAACAGAACGAATGACACGGCCCCCGCAGCGCGAGGACACCGGTCGAGGCCCGCTGTAAACAAATGTTTACAGGGGGCTACCCCCGCAGCGCGGGGACCACTTGGTCGTTACCACCAATCACCTGAAGCTGAGGGGACCATCCCCGCAGCGCGGGGACCACTGCTTGATCCGGATCTCGTGGGCCACCATCTGAGGACCATCCCCGCAGCGCGGGGACTACTGAGGCTGCATCACCTCTGATGCAGCATGTACCGGACCATCCCCGCAGCGCGGGGACTACCTTCAGCTCGTAGGGGCTTTCCACGTGGATGCGGGACCATCCCCGCAGCGCGGGGACTACCCGTTGAGGATCCCGAACAGGCACCCCCGTGCAGGACCATCCCCGCAGCGCGGGGACTACTCTTCCTGACCTGCGGCTTTATCCGTGGTGGGCCCGGTTTTTGCTCACTTTGAGAGATTCGGACATTCAGGGTCAGCCGATGATGTGGGCCGCGGTGATCAGCAGTGCGGGAAGGCTGACGTACCTGAGATGGCTGTCACGACTCGTCCGGTGGGCCGCTCTCGGACACCGCGTGGTGTTGTGTCAGAAGGTGATGAGTTTGACGGCGGTGATGGTGAGGACGTCGGGGGCGCTGATGTAGTAGACGACGATTGCGTCGGCGCTGGGGACGGTGGCTTCGCGGTAGTCGCGTTCGCCGGGTTTGGCCTCCACCGACCCGTGCCCATAGGGATTGGTGCCGATCGTGGATTTCATGGCCTTATCCAAGGCGCTGCGCCGTGGGGCGGGAAGCCGGCGGCGGGCGGTCTCGGCTTGGGAGGCGTAGGCGATGCGGTAGGCCATCAGGCGGCCTCGTCGTCGTCGAGGACGCTGACGCCGGTGTAGTCGCCGGACCGGAGCCGGTTGACCTGGTCGTCCATCTCCTCGACCGCGCCGGGGATGGTGCGCAGGGCCCACATGGCCAGGCGGAGGGGTAGATCGGGGCCCGGGGTGGAGCTGATCTCGGTGTCGAACGCGGCCCGTTGGTCTTCGGCGAGGGCGGCGCGGACATCCACGATCGTGGACGGCAGTTCCACCTCCTGGTCGTGAACGGTCGTCGTCCACCGCTCCGGTGCCGTCTCGTCCACTGCGCTGCCCTCCCATGTCGCTGACCCCTGACGTTCCGCCGGACACGGTACGCGGCCAACATCCCCACGCCCCAGGGCCCGGAGGAACGCCCACACGAACGAGGGACAGCATCAGCCCCAGCGGCGTGCGTTCAGCCCCTGAGACCACTTCCGGCAGGAAAGGGCTCAGCGGGTCACTAGCGGACGATCTTCACCCTGCACGCAAGAGGGGGCCGCCGGGGGCGTCGGCGAGGTAACTGTCGGTGGCGGCCGTACAGGTCGCGTTGCAGGGCCGCCCCCACCATGTGACACCCGGACACGGCTGAGCCTCCCTGGGCCTGCGTCGCGTCTTCGCCGCTGAAACGGCTGCCGCCCCGAACCCAGGTACCGGGTCGGGGCAGCAGCCGTAGACGGGAACAAGGTCAGCCGGCGTCGGGATCCTTGCCGACCAGCCGGGACAGCAGTTCGATGATCTGTGCCTGGTTGCGATCCACCTTGACGTTCAAGTCCCGCACCTCCCCGGTGAGAGAGTCGATCTTCTCGTCCAGGCCACCGATCCAGTCATCGAGACCGCCGACCTTCTCGTCGAGGTTGCTGACCCTCTGGTCTAGGTTGCCCACCTGGGATCCACCTGGCCATGACGTCCAGGCGTTCCCCAGGATGCCGTCAGCGGTCATGGCCGGAGGGGCAATGCTGTTGGTCGGGGTCGATCATTCCGTCTTGTTGCTGAAGCGCAGACCAGGGCAGGTTCTTGATGCGCTGGCAGAGAGACTCGGCGATGGCGGTGGGGTCTAGTGGGTAGGTGCGGGACGCCGAGTGCGGGGTGGAGATCCGTAGGTGTGAGCCGTCGGCGGTGAACGCAAGTGCCAGGACCGGGCCGTCGGCGGCTGGCAGCGGCACGCTCCGGATTCTGGCAGTGTCCCAGAGCCGTATCGTCCCGTGGCCGTCACCGACGGCGAGGGTCCTTCCGTCCGGGGAGAAGGCAAGCGCGACGGGCTTCTCGGCCCGGCTGCCGGGCGAGAAGGGTTTCCGCGGAGCCAGGACCGCCAGGTTTTTCTCGCCGTAGTCGCCCCACAGGGTGATCCGGCCGCTGGCATCGGCCATCGCCGTGAAGGGGCCTCCTGGGGAGAAGGCTGCGGAGACTGCCCGTCCCTCGCCCTGCATGATGGCCGGTGAGCCGTCGTCCTGATCCGTGGGGACGATCCGGTGCCGGTCGGTGACGAACCCGCCGCTGTCCCCCGCTGCGGCCAGGACCCTGCCGTCGAGGCTCTCGTGAGCCTCGGACCAGTGGTAGCCGTGCCGTGCGTCGTCGTGGTCGGCCGATGCGAAGACCGTCTGCCCGGGTGTCGACGCAGACACTCCGAGGGTGTCTGCGGATCCCCCTAAGCCGGAGAAGGCCATGCCGGTGACCCCGGGCCGAGGTGGCAGGACGTACTCGGCCGGGTGCCGCTCCTCCGCCCAGCTGCGGTCCGGGGACCTGGGGAAGCGGGCTCCCAGGTCGTGGACGACGACTCGGCCCGAGGCGTCCAGCAGGGCGAAGACCTCTCCCGAGGGATGCAGCGCCATCAGGGGACGGCAGGGCGGGGCGCACTCGCCGGTCCGGGGGATGCCTCGCAGCAGCCGTCCCTCGCCGTCGCGGATGTCGTACGCGCGTGAGCGCGCAGTGGCCAGGATCTCCGCGTTCTGGCTGAAGGCGGCGGCTGAGAGCGGGGTCTCCTCCCACTCCTGGGGCTCCGTGGTGTTCACCCCGATGGTCCGCACGGTGAGGGCCGGTGCTTCTCCCTCGCGGAAGCGGACGGCGCTCTCCGCCATGTCCAGCCGTAGATCGGAGCGGTGCATACCGCTCATGGGCAGGCGGAGAACGGGCGAGTCCGGTACTGCCGTGCGCCAGATCTGGAGCGTGGTGGGGGTGAGTGTGGCGAGGTGTGCTCCATCGGCGCTGAAGGCCAGTTGTGGCAGACCGTCAGTGACCACTCGGGGGCGTTCCCGTCCGGTGCGGACCTCGATCGTACGGACCCCGGATGCCGTGGTGAAGGCGAGAGCCCGACCGTCGGGGGTGAAGCGGAACTCCCCCGAGCCACAGCCGCCGCCGACCCGGTCCGTCCACGGCGTATCCAGGTTCTTGCGGGTGTCTATGTCCCAGATCCGCAGCGGTCCTCCGGCCGCGCAGTATGCCAGCAGCTGGGCACCGGGGGCGACATGGACATCGCCGGTCGGGGGCCGGGTGTCGCCGGTGTCGAGAAGTTCCCGGCCGATGGTCGTGTCCCAGACCTGGAGCGGGCCCCCAGGGGCCTGTGCGGCGAGTGCCTCGCCCGCGGGGGCGAACCAGCCTCGCGCCCCGCTCGTGCGCGGTCCGAACACCGGGCCGGTGAACTCGGCTGAGGACAGGTCCCACATCCGGATGCCGCGGTTGGTTCCGAGTGCGATGGCACGGTGGTGGGGAGCGATGGCGACCAGCCGTTTCAGGTTCTCACCCAGGCCTGCCCCGGACCAGTCTGCAGCCACTCGTCCCAGCCCTTGGGCGTCGCTGCTTCCGGGGCTGAGGGTGAGCAGGCTGCGGCCGTCGGCGCTCAGGTCCTGGCGGAGAGCGGAGAGATCCACGTTGTGGGTTTCGAGCCGGTGCACGGCCGAGTCGGGCTGGGCCGCCGCCGCGAACAGCGCCTCCCGCGTCTCCGGGGTATCCGCCTTGCGCCAGCCGGCGACGCTGAGGAAGAGGGCGTATCCCGGATCCGACTCCCGCAGGGTGTTGGCGGTCTCGGCAAGTTGTCGGGCCTCAGCCTGTACGGCGCGGCGATCTTCCGCGCGGCTCTCCTTCCAGACGCTGAGCCCGGCGATCGTGGCAATGCAGAGCAGGACCGAGAGGGTCGCGATGAGGGTGCGTAGCCGCCGGGTGGTCCGCAGCGCGGCCCGCAGTGCGTCGTTGTGGGCGCGGTACGAAGCGGCGAGGAAGTCACTTTCCTGTGGGGTGAGAACGGCCTCGGCGTCGAGCGGTACGGGCGCGACGGCGGCACGGAGGGGAACCCGGACCAGGCCGGCGCGGGTTCTGCGGGCGGCCAGTAGCCGGGAGTGGCGGACTCGGCGCCCGATTCTCCGTCCGGCGGCGGGCGTCACAGGGTTGTCCGGAGGTGTGCCGAAGGTTTCCCGGACCGCCGCGAGTTGTGCGCCCCGGTACAGCGCGCCCTCGTCCCGGCCGAGCCCGTCCCAGGTCCGGGCCGCTTCGGTGAGTCCGCGGTGCAGGCGGAGCCGGTCGCGCTCTTGCTCGATCCAGCTGCGTAGCCGGGGCCAGCCGCGGATCAGGGATTCGTGGGCGAGGTTGACCGCGCCGTCGTCGACGGTGAGCAGCCGGGCCCGTACTAGCCGTTCGAGGACCCGTTCCGACTCGGGCATGTGGAGCAGTTCGCTGCGCGAGGCCGTGCGGCAGGTGTCCTCGGTGGTGTCGCCCGGGGCTATCAGACGTAACAGCAGTTCGCGTCCGGCCCGTGCCTCGCGTTCGGTGAAGGCGCCGAAGGCTTCCTCGGCGGTGTGGGTGATGGCGCCCTGGATCCCGCCGATCGCCTCGTAGGCGGCCACGGTGAGGGTCCGTCCGCGCCGTCGGCGCCAGGTCTCCAGGAGGGCGTGGGACATCAGTGGCAGCCCGCCCGGCTCGTCGGCGACGTCCGCGACGATCCGGGCGGTGAGGGCCCGTTCCACGATCAGCCGCCCCGCCGTGGCGGGGCCGACAACCGCCGCTCTGAGCTGGGCGGGTGTCATCGGTCCGACGAGCAGCACCGACTCCTTGAGCGCGGCGGCGAGTGCGGGGTGTTCTGCGCACCGCCCGGAGAAGTCGGCGCGTACGGCGATGACGACCCGGCAGCCGGAACCGGTCAACAGCTCCATGAACGCGTTTTGTTCGCCGCGGTCCCGGCAGAGGGTGAAGACCTCCTCGAATTGATCGACGAGCAGGAGCGCGCCGTTGGTCATCAGGGTCCGGTGGGTGCGGGCGGGGGTGGATCCGGGCGTGAGGATCCGGATCACGGACGGGGCCGTCCCGTTCCCCGCCGACGCGGCCCGTCTGAGGGCCGGGACGAGTCCCGCCCGCAGTAGGGAGGACTTTCCGCTGCCGGAGGCGCCGACCAGCGCGACGACGGGGTGGCGACGGGTCAGTTCCAGCAGATCGGCGATGAGGTCGTCACGGCCGAAGAAGTGGTCGCTGTGGTCCGTCCCGTAGCGGGCGAGTCCGGGGTACGGGGCCATGGTGCCGTCCTCAAGGGCGATCACGGGTTCGTCGGCGAGGGCTCGCTGCCAGCGGCGACGCCATTCCTCCAGGTCACCGCCGCAGGCGGCGACATAGGCGAGGGCGACGGGGAGTGAGGGGAGGCGCTCCCCGGACGCGGCCCCGGAGAGGGAGGGCGCGGAGTAAGGGGAGCCTTCCGCCATCGTCCGGTAGGTGGGCGAGCCCGCCGACCGCCGCAAGGCACGCAATTCGTATGCGAAGGACTCCACGTGTCCGTCGGCGGGGTTCAGCGGCTTCTCCCGACGTCCCATCCCCGCGCCCCGTCCACTCCGCCCCTGTACGGCGTCCGGACCGTTCTTGTCCTTGAGCGCCGCGCGACCCCCGGACCGCCGATCCGTGCTCGC
The DNA here is from genome assembly GCF_036226685.1 of Streptomyces sp. NBC_00690. NCBI lineage: Bacteria > Bacillati > Actinomycetota > Actinomycetes > Kitasatosporales > Streptomycetaceae > Streptomyces > Streptomyces sp. NBC_00690. The sequence continues at coordinate 299,818 of NZ_CP109010.1, read as the reverse complement.
AGCGGCCATCCGAGAGCGTACGTCAATTGATGGGCGTGGCGTGAGGGGCCTGTTTATCAATACCGCCGCCGGTGAACTCGCCGCATGATCGACACCGCTTCCACCTCCGTCCCACCGTCCCACTCCCCGCATTGCGCGCGCACTCCGCCCCAGGCGGAGAGGTGTTCCGTTCCCACCGCCCGTACGCCGTGGCGGGTCTGGCTGCCGCCCGCCGCCCTGGCGCTGCTGCTGGGGACATGGGGGCTGGAACGCGAGCAGACGCTGTGGAGCGACGAGGCGGTCACCTACGACATGGCCACCCGCTCCCTGCAGGAGATCTGGCGGACGCTCGCCACCGTGGACGCCGTCCACGGTCTCTACTACTTGTTGATGCACGTGGTGTTCGCCGTCTGGGAACCGGGGCTAGTGTCGCTGCGGGTGCCGTCCGTGCTGGCGACGGCCGCATCCGCTGTCCTAGTGGCCCGGATCGGGCTGCGGCTCGCGGGGCCGAGGGCGGGCGCGCTGTCTGGTCTGGTGCTGGCGCTGCTGCCTGCCGTCCAGCGGTACGCGCAGGAGGGGCGTTCGTACGCGCTGGTCTCCGCGTTGGTCACATGGGCCACGCTCCTGCTTCTGGAACGGAGGTGGCGGGCCTACGCGGTGGTGGTGCTGGTCGCCTGTCTGGTGCACGAGTTCGCCGTGCTGGTGCTGCTCGCGCACGGGGCGACGCTGTGGCTCGGCCGTTCCCCGAACACGGCCCAGTTGCCGCGTGAGTGGCTGCGGGCCGCGTCGGCGGTCGTAGCGGGTGTTCTGCCCTTCGCGCTGTTTTCGATGACACAGTCGTCGCAGGTGGCGTGGATCGAGCCGCCGAGCGCGCCGAAGCTCACGCGCTTCGCGGTGCTGGTGGTGGTGGGGATGATCTGTGCCGCACTCACGGGTGGATCCCGGACGAAGCCGCTCGCGCTTCCGCTGCTCGTCCTCCCGCCGGGGCTGCTGATCGCGGTGTCCTTCGTCCACCCGCTCTACTCCGAGCGCTATGTCCTCTTCAGCACCATCGGGCTCGCTCTGCTGCTGGGCACCGTTCTCGACCGCTTCTGGTCAGCGCTGGTCGCGGCGGGCTCGACGACAGCGGTCCTGCTGTATCTCACGACCACAGGGACGGAGTTGCGGTCTCCTGAGAGCCGCTCCGACAACGCCATGGCGGTGGCACAGACCGTCAAGCGGCTGGCCCGACCCGGAGACGGGGTGCTGTTCCTCACCGCACAGCGGCGAGTGTGGACACTGGCGCCCGGCGCCTCGCACGCGCTGCCCGATCTCTCCCTGGACCGCTCACCGCGCGCCTCGCACACCTTGTACGGGACCGAGGCCGAGCCCGCCGTCGTCCGGAAGCGGATGCTGAGCCACCCCGGCCGGGTGCTGGCGATCGGTGACCGCGCCGGGAGGCAACAGGGCGGGACACCTTCGGACGCGGTGAAGCGGGATGTCCTGAACCGTCACTATCGACTCGTGGAGGAGAGGATGGTGGGCACGGAACGTATCGAGGTATACGCGCGGGTCAACCACACCGTCGCGGCCCCTCCAGCGCTGGAACGCCCAGCCATAGCGGCGCCTGCGGCCGGCGAGGCGGTCGACGGTGGTGACACCTGCGTGCTCCGGCCGGGCCGTTGACCCGGCGGTGGCGGGCGGCGTCAGCGTATTCGATGCGGTAGCTCACGTGGAGGCCGCTCCAGCAGCCTCGATGCGGTCGAAGTCGGCGTTGATCTGTGCCCACGCGCCGTCCGGCAGCGCCCACATGGCCAGTACCCGGTGCAGGTCCTCCCCCGGGGTTTCGGCGATCACCCGGTCGAACTCCTCCTGGCGCTAAGGAGCGAGCCGTTCGCGGATACCGGCGATCGTCGCGGGGACCTCAACCGGCTCACCGTCCACCCACGCCGTCCACACGGGGGCGCTTGTCCAGTCTCCATGCCCGCCTCCCTTCCTCGCCTCAACGGTATGTGGCCGGCCCCGACCACCCCAGACCGCGAGCGGGTGCACACACGAACGTCGGGACTCCTATCGTGTTGCCGTTCCTGCTCCGCAGGCTTGGGGAACCCGGGGGTGAGGTCATTCGCGGACGTTGGGGAATGTGTGTGGTGCCGGTGACCTGAGGGTGAGGGGCGGAGCGCCATGTGACCCATGTCACTACCAACGTGGGGCTACCACTCTCCTAGTAGCTGACTGGCGAGTTTCGATGTTCCTACTGGTCAGAGGCTCCCGGCGGGGTAAGGGCGAACGCCAGGCGCTACGCGCTGTGCTCGCTCATGATCATCAGGTGATTTTCTTGGTGGTGCCGTTGAGTGATCGAGGCCGGTTCTCGACATCGTGGGAGTGGGGCCAACTCGCCCCCGGTACCGGCTTGTTCCACCCTCGAACAAGGTCCTGCCTGTACCGACCTCAGCGGGAGAGGACCGTGATGAGTACTGGCACCACGCGCTGGAGGTCTGCGTGAACGACCCCGGCGTATCGCCCCACGACGGCGGCCACCCACAACCCGTGGACGCGGCCCTGCCCCTGCCCTTGGACTACGAAGCGTTCTATCTGACGCATCAAGAGTTCTTCCACACCTTCGCCGAACTCCACCTCGGCACCCGCACCGCCGCGGAGGAGACCGTCCACCGCGTCTTCCTCGAAATCCTCGCCGGCTGGGACGGTCTCCTGCGCGAGGGCGACCTGGAGCAGCGGACTCTCGCCGTGTTGCATCGCCAAGTCACCGCTCGTCTTGAACGCGACGGCCGCGATCCCGCGTTCGTCATCAACGGGCCTATAACCCAGGCCCTGCGGGCGATCAGGAACGAGCTGGAGATCGCCGAGGGCTCACACGGCCTCTATGAGGCAATCACCCAGCTCCCCACCCGGCAGTTCCACGTCATCGTGATGCGCCATCTCATGGGCTACCCGACCAGTCGGATCGCGCGCTTCATGGGCCTGGACGAACGCACCGTTGACTACCACGGCCGCAAAGGCAAAGAACGCCTGCGAGTACACCTCAAGCTGCCCGGAGCGCCCGGCAGGAACATGACCGGAAAGGAACGCGCACCGTGACCCGCACCATCGATGACATCCTCGCGGACGCTGCCATACCCACTACTTCCCCCACCACCTTCGATATCGGCGCTGCTCTGCGGCGCCTGGCGGCCGACGCCCCCCAGGCCGCTTCCCCGCCACCGGACATGGACCGCTCTGCCAAGGCCCGAGAGCGCCTGGCCACCGTTTCCCGGTGGATCTTGAACGGGCCCGGCTCCGCGCTCCATGTCGATCGCCTCGCCGAAGGCCCCGAACAGAGTGCTCGTCTCCTGGAGGAGGACGCACTCGATGTCGAAGGGGCCCTGGTCTATGCCTGCCTGCTCTACCTGACCGGGCATCACGAGTCCGCCCAATTTTGGTGGCAACTCGCGGCTGGCGCGGACAGTCGAGCCGCCGCCTATTGCCTCCACCTCCACCACACTCACCTCGGCGAACCCCGAGAAGCCAGGCACTGGTACCACCAGCTCACCGACTCCACCACCAACGACAGCTCGCCACCGGACGACGCGTTCATCGAAGGCTTGGAAGCCGTCGCCCGCTACGTACGCCGCCACGGCTCCGACGCCACCGCCCCTACCGGGCGCCTCGAAGGGGAAGTCGACCGGCTCGCATCCCGCAGCGTCGGCTCGCCCTGCGTCATCGTCCGCCGCCCCGACCAGCGTCTCGTTGATCGCCTCTACGAGTTCTTCGCACGCCGCACCTAACCCAACAACACACAAAGAGAGGGAGCCCGACCGGGCCACCGGTTTCCGAGGCCAACAGGCCCGGCGGGCTCCCTCAACAACACCCCAGACAAAAGGGGGAACATCCGTCATGCACCCTAGCCCCGGCCCGCCGCTCTGGCGCAAGGCAATCACCCGCGCAAGGCACATCGCCCGACGCACTGCTCGCCACCGTCGGACCGCGACCATGCACATGCTCCATGGCGCCTGCTACGGCATCGGCACAGGAGCCGTCACCCTCATCGCCATCTGGGCCGAGCAGCACTTCTAAGGGCTGTCCCGCAAATGCGGCCATGCTCTGACCTGAGGCTGGCTCGATAGGGCCAGGAGCACAGTCGGCGGAAGAGGACCGTTCAATGGCGACGTACGACCAGCTGACCGAGTGGGCCGGTCTGGGGCATGTCACGCGAGCCGGACGGGACATGGTGAGCGACTGGTGCATCCCGGACTCCGCGAAGGCGCAGCTTGTCGAGGTGGGCATCCCGGTAGCTCCGCGCCTCATCGAACGAGTCGTGATGCAGAGCGAGGCTGAGCCGACCCTGCTCTCATCCCGAGGTCCGCTCTACCGTCTCACCGAGCAGGCGGACCCTAATGAGCCGGCCGAGCGGTCATCGTTCGGCGTCGAGCCGGAGACCGGGGCGGTCTACTTCGTCATGCCGGACGGGGAGGCGTGGTTCGCCAACTCGGGTGTCGGCCTGTGGCTCGACGTCCTTCACCACTACGGCAGCCGCGTCACAGCCTCTGAGCTTCTCAGCGAGCCTGACGGTCCCGAGGAGTACTTCTCTGAGGAGGAGGAAGAGCGGGCTTTTGCCGAGCTGAACCGGCTGGCCGAGGAGCTGAAGGAGATCGACCCGGCGGCCTTCAGCGGCTACGAGGGGTTTCTCTGGCCAGGGCTCCTGGACCGCTGGCTCTACTGACCTCGGCCAGCAGGTCCCGGGCCCGTAGGTCTGGACCGTGCAGGGATGCCAGGCGCACGTTGGCGGCTGTCTGCCCACCAGATCTCGAAATCTGCAACCGTGCCTGCCGTCGGCCAGTCACTGCTCCTTTCCGGAAGCAGCAGGACGTCGATGAAGCCTCCGCCGCTCAGGCCGATGTCCACGAAGATCCCGATCCCACCGGGCCGGGGAACCTGCACGACTGTGCCCTCGAAAACTTGCCCGAAGCGCAGGTCCCTCCGAATCCGGGTCCACTCGGCGTCTGTCACCACGACCGCATCTTCGCACCCACGTCCGGATCGCGAGTCGCTGCACTCGGGCAGCGGAGCCCCCGTCAGGGACGTCGAACACCCCGCCCTGACGGCGACACCGTGGTCGGTACGGAGCCGAGAGGGAACGCGAGAGCGGGCGGCAACGGCGTGCTCGACCTGCTCCTCAAGGCGCTCGCGCTTTTCAAGCCCCCCTAGTTGACCGCAACTCTCCCGGCTTCGCGACGACGGATCAATAGATTGTCAGGGTGCCACGGGCGCTGGGTATGCGTGCCAAGGGGGAGACTCCAGACACGAGAAAGGCCCCTAGTGACTCAGGGGGTGGATGATATTCGGATGGCCCCTTACTGATCCCTTAGGGGTTTTATCAGGGGATCTCTTCAGCCTCTGATATAGGGCAAGTTGGGCTACCCTGGACTGTATTGCCTACCTGAAGCAGGTGGCGTAAATGGAAGAGGGTGAGGGTTGTGTTACCGATCATTGCTGCCGCTGTTGGCGTTGCGAAGGCGTTGCAAGAATTTTCCAAGACGCCTGCTGGGCAGACCGTCATTGGGGGCATTGGTATGGCTTCTGCCGAAATCAAGAAGCGCAGGCTCAACACGACGTTGGAGGAGCACGAAAGTGCTCGGCGTAGCGGAATCAAAGGCGCCCACAAGGTGGCTGGCGGTCTCGGTGCGATCATAGGGGCCGCGATAGTCCGTCGCATGAACAGGCCACAACCGCCGGGGGCGTCCTGGCTCTAGAAAATCCTGACGGATGTGGAGCCGGGTCCGCGCCCATAAGCTCGTCCTCGGCTTCGCCGAATCACCCCGAACCCTCGTTCAAAGCTCCCGAAATAGTCCGACCACCTCGGAGATTATTTCGTCAGGAGTTCTCAACGCCGTGGTAGCGACATCGGAACAGGTCTGAGGCTCGTACGCCGTGGGTGAGATCGGGCCTTCGACACCGGCGAACGGTTCGCCTGACCGCCAGCCTTCGCTCCAGGGTCACTCCCGCGGGGCTTACCGACGTGGGTCTTCGCGCTGTTGCCCTGATCGCCGAGGCAATGACCACCAGTTCCGGTCACGAATCGGCCTGTGATACTGCCACGGTCGGTCTTTATGATGCCCCGCCGTCCGAGCGGGTTCCGCTTCCTCGGTCGGTGACCCCGGTCTAGGGGCTGTCCAGCAGATGACTTCCAAATTCCGCTGTTTTTGAGGTAGTAGTCGGGGAGGTTTGTCTGCGTCTTCCTGCGGTCAGGGACGTGCTTGCCCCAGGGCTCAGATCTGATTGCCGTTGGGGCGGTTACCACATCTCATCGAGAATCTCATCGAGAATGCGATTCCACTCTGACTCCGCGTTTTCGAAGGGAGTCGCGTCTACGGCGCTGATCGTCTCGCGGAATTCTTCTACGAGAGCTTCGACGTCTGGCGTGTCGGGGTACGCGGCTCGATAGATTTTGTCTACTTTGTTAAATTCGGCTAGGCAGAAGACCAGAGATTGAACATCGCGATGGAGGAGTTGGTATTCGCTGTCCCCTTCAGGGAAAGCGTAGATCTTCCCTGAGGATGGGTCGATGGCGACCAGTGCGGCAGGGAGGTAGCCGAGGACGTGCCAGTTGCGGCTTTCGGGTGGGTAGGTGTCACCTGTGAGATCGCGTCGTGGTCCGACTTCAAATGGAACTCGTTTACCTTCAGGGTTAGTTCGAGACGTGAATACTCGGTCATGGGGCAGTCCGACTGAGGCGAGATAGCTGGCGGTTGTGCCTTGTGTGACGTCTGGAGCCTGAGGGAACAGGACAATGTTGTCGATACCGTAGAGGCGGATAAGGTCCTGCATGGTGACTGGATAATTCATGGTCACAATCCTACTTCAACCGAAGGGCTATGGCTTGATTTTTCGCAAATACTCTTTATGTTCATCGTTTCTTGTTTTGGGCTGGCTTTGGTCGTAGTCGGCCGCGTGTGTGACTTTGGTTGAAGAGAAGTAGGCATCAAGCCATCGGTTGCATCTGGGGCTTAGTTGGCAGGGTTCTCGTTCGGTGAAGAGTTCCGTGAGGCCTGATTGCTTGCCTGCTTTGAGTAGAGGGTGGCCGATTATCTTCTCCGAGTGGTAGCTGCCGTCGCTCCGGCCGATGAGTATGGACTGGCGCCCACTGGCGGGGTCGATGTAGCGGCCGGCGGCATAGTTCTTTCCTTGGTAGTAGTTGTGTGCTTCGCGAGCGAGTTGAGTTGCTCTGGCTAGGTCATCGGTAGCAGGGTTGATCTTGGTGGAGTTAACCGTTCCCGTGTGGCCGGTGGGAGTATTCCACTTTGTTCGGTCGGAGTCGCTCTGGGGCCTCCATACCTTCCCGTTCTCTATGACGCCGGCCAAGTTCAGCTTGTCGTTGCTGTCCAACCCTTTCGGGTCTATGGAACCATTGGGAAGGAGTTTATCCACCGTTCCGTCGAGATTGAGGATGTACATCGGCACTTCGTCGTCATCGCCGTGCTTGTCACAGTTCTCGAAGTCGCGTTTTCGGCGGTCTTCGTTCTCCTTGTGGCTGTCTTTGGATTTGTCGATCTTTCCGCCGTGGTCTTCGAGGGTCTTGACCATGTCGTCGGCTTTTTTCTCGACCGCGTCCTCGGCCCGGTCCATGGCCGTGGCCAGTTTGTGAAATCGGCTATCCTTTTTGACCGACGTTTTACGCCCGGCGCCGCCGTCTTTGAACCCGGTCTTCTTCTTGTCGAAGTTGTTGGCGGTCTTGTGGTAGTCGCCCGCGGCGAGCTCGAACTCTGAGAATTCCAGGACGAGGTCTTGGGCCATGCCCGCGCTGCCGGAAGGCATGACGTCGTAGGTGGCACCACCGCCGGGGCCGTCGGTGAAGAGCTTGTCGATCTGGGCGAGGACTTTCGCTTCGATCTTGTCCGTGACGATCGACGTGATCTGCTCGATTGCGTAGTCGATCGCCTCCTGGACCAGCAGTCGCGCCGCAGCGATCGCGGCCGCGGAGAGTAAGCCGCTCGCACCGAAGGTGAAGAACATCCCCACGACCCCCGCGGTTGCGACGGCGGCGGTAGCGGAGAGCTCCGCGATGATGGCCACTTTGCAGCCGAGGATCAACGCGGCGCAGTCGTCCAGGGCGCCGGCGAGGTCATCGCACCGGTCAGCGAAGACGGTCAGGTTGCGGGTGGTGAGTGCGCCCCAGCGGCGGTCGATCGCGGTGACCGTCTCGCCCTTGCTCTTGCCGGCGACGAGGTGGGAGCAGGCGTTGTTGCCTTCTTTGATCGCGTCCCGGATGCCGTCGGCGAGGGTTCGGTAGTCCTTGGCGGATGCTTTGACTTCGTCTTCGTCGATCTGTGGCCAGTCGATGCCTATCAGGTTCAGGACTTCGACGAGGTCTTCGGGCAGCTGTTTTCCCACGATCCCCCCATGCGATCGAGTTCAACTTGGAGCCTTGACGATGTGTTGAGGCATCGTCAAGGCAAAATCGTGGGCGGCTACCGCGGTAGCCGCCTGTGCCTGGTCACGGGGATGGTTGTTCATGCTGTGCGGGGCGTGGTGTGAGGCGGATGAGGCTTTCGTCGAGGCCGATAACGAGGGACAGGTCCGCTGCCAGAGTCAGCGCTCGCACCGGTGCGCCCGGCCGGAACTCCCGTACCGGTACAGGGCCATCGAGGAGGAGTTGGACGAGTCCGTCCGCCCAGGCGACTGCGACCGCAGCACCGTCGCCCGCAGGAGCGGCACTGAGGGCGACCACGGGGAAGGGCCGTCTCACCAGTGGGGAAGGCATGGGATCGCTTCCTGGTGCCCATGCGCGCACCGTGCCGTCCTCGCCGCCGCTGTAGAACAGCGGAATCAGCGTGCCCTGGTTGCTCGTTGGCAGTCCGATGCCGGCCAGGGCGGTGACCCGGCCCTGGTGGAGGCGTACGGCGTTGGCTGCTTTGCCGACGGCGTGCACGGTGCCTTCCGTGTCCCCGACCGCGACCACTCCTGCTGCTGGGCCGGCTGCCCATGCCAGGGCGGTGCCCGCAACGGGCGGCAGGGCTTCGATCAGGGCGTTCGTAGCGGTCGGGCCTTCGTCCAAGAGGGCTGCGAGACCTGCTACCGGTCGAGGGCCCCAGGGGTGGGCCCGCACCGCTCCTACATCGTCCAGGACGAGCACGGTGCCGTCCGGGAGTGCGCATATCGCGTTGAGCTGCCCGCCCGTTGTGCCCCGCCGGCCCTCAGCCTTAGCGTCGTCAAGGCCGACCTTCCGGACAACTCCGAAAGGGTCCGCCGCGAGAACACACGGGTCTACAGCGCCTACGACCAGGGCGAGCGCGGCGACGGGGCCCGGCCAGGGCGGAGTTCGGTCACCCTTGTGCCGACCCCACTCCACACGCCACGGCATACCTTCCGCCAACGCGGCCAGCACCCCTCTGACCTGCTCGTCTGCGCCCTCCCCCAACGCCGCCAGGAGTACGAGCGCGCGGGACGCGGGGCTCTGGTCCCATTGGAGGGACTGCCCCGCCCGTATCCATCCGGCGCGTACCTCTGCGGTATCCGTGTCCGATAGCGCCTCGCAGGCGGCGGTGACCGCCCACGGGTCAGCCGCACACAAGGCGGCAGGATCGGCGAGATCCACCGTCACCGGCGGCGTTGCATCAGCTGCCGCGTCATCGTGCGGCTTTGCCGCCCGCCACTGGCGGTAGCGCTGCTCGTCGCGCCATTGCGGTAGATCCAGATCCAGCTCCGCGACACCAGCCCCGCTGGTGAGGAACTGGTGCGCGGTACTACCCGTGGATGCCTCCACCACGAGACGCAGATGCGTCAGATCGGCGAGAGCCACCGCGAGTTCCGCCACCGCAGCAGCCCGGACGTCGGGGAGCACGATGACCGTACGGCGACGATCAGCGGCCAACACCGCTACGAGCTCGCCGGGTGCCCGCGCCACCGCACCGAGCTGTTCGGCCACCGCCCACACCACACTGCGCACATCGTCCGTGCCGCCGGGCACCACAGCGTGGACAGCCCGCTCCGCCGGCACATCCGCCTGGCTGGCGTGTCGTACCAGCCAGGCCAGCAGAGTGGTCTTGCCACACCCCGGCGACCCGGACACCACGCATATTCGCGGAGCCTGCGGATCTGCAAGCCACCCCAGCAGCGCAGCCGCAGCCGGCTCCCTGCCCGCAACCGGGCGCTCCCACATCATCACCGGCCCCGAGCCTGCCGAGCCGCGTGCACGATCAGTTCCTTGAAGCCTTCCTCACGGGAAACCGCCGTATCTCCATAGTCGAAAGAGTGGGAGAACTGCGCGTCCGGGAAGGTCTGCTGCATCCATACCGCGCAGTAGTGGCCCGGCATCAGACACGGCTCCAGCTCGCAGTAAACCCGCCGCACCTGCCCCGGACTCACGCCCTCCCCCACAAGGCGCCGCCACACCATCTCCTCAGGATGCGGCTGCCCCGGGCCTGTCGACTCGGTCACCACCCGCTTCCCACCCGAGCCATCGACGTACTCGAAAGTCGCTGAGAATGGGAAGTTCAGGGTGTGCCGGACATCGTCCAGAACCCGGGGCCACCAGTTCTCCCGATCACTGAACGCCGCCGTATCGATTTCCCGCAGCTTCTGGTGCAACTCACGGAATGCAGAAGCCGCCTCGGCCAGCCCCGAGGCGGTCGCAATGACCGGCAGCTCTCGGTCCAACACCAGCAGAGAAGCGTTGAGGCTTTCAAGGCTGGAGCTAACGAAGCGGTCGCTGCCCACGTCGGTCGGCATGACGGCCTGGACCGCACCGTCGGGGCGCGCGCATAGATCGGCCATGCCGTCGCCACCAATCCGCGGCCACGCAGCCATCACGGCTGGCGGGTCTGGCCTGGCCCTGTGAGCGGCGAAGGACCCCAGCGTCCCTGGCTCATCGTCGGCAGGGGCTCGGAAGTAGAAGCCGACGCTCCGAGGTACACCCGTTGCTTCCAGCAACCCCCGAGCCGCCTCAGGAAGCATTGCTCCTCGCAACCAGCCAGGCTCCAAGCGGCGGAGCCCATCCACACCGAAATGCGCCACCACAGCAGCCCGATCGGGGACCAGGGACGACATCACTACCTCACCAACCCGCTCGGCTCCATCAACACCACCCTAGTGCGCCTTCGCTGCAGGCAGGAGCCAGCAGACTTAGCAGGCATTTCACGCTCCGCGGCGGCGTGGTGTCGAAAGCCACGTTCACGCGGCCTTGCCCGCCTGGGCCCGGCGGCCGGGCGATACCCGTTGCGGACTGCCAGCCCGCAACGGCAGCGCCGGTGAAGACAGGGCTGGTCACATGCCTTCTCACAAGGAAGTAGCCCAGCCTGTCCGGGCAGTTACTGAAAGCTCTGATCTGAATCGCTGCGAGCGATTTTTCGCCGCCCCACACGTACCACCTGACTCGCCGGGTCTGAGCCGCGCAAGGAAGGCTGGTATCGGGCCGATCACGGAGTGAGGGGAGTTGAGTTCTGGAGGTTCCGATTCTGTTGATTGCTTGTGAGGCACAGGGGAAGTGCCCTTCGCCTTCTACATCCACATCCGTGTTCGATATCGGACGGTATCGGCCACTCCGGCCTGAAGCGGTGATACCGCGCCCTGCCTACGCGAGGGGCTCCCTCGGAACCCGGTGGATCAACCGGCTCAGAAGGGAGAAAAGTGAAGTACTTAGCCAGAACCGTCCTGATGGCTGTTGCTCTGGCCGTGCTCCCGGCACAGGCACTCGCCAGCTCTGATCCCCTCCTGGCGGTTCAAAAACAAACGTCAACTGAGGACCCGGAACAGCAGGAGATCGAGACGCTTATAGCTCTGGTGGCTGCAGGTGGCGCACGTGAGGGAGAAGAGCCCCTCGCGCAGGAGCAAGCGCAGCTGTCGCTGCAACTTCCGCAGTCCTGTGCGATCGAAGGCGCGTACGAGGCATGTGTGCAGCTTGAGCCTGCTACTCCGGCATCGTCGTCGCGATTCACCGATGCTCCCTCACCGCAGGCCGGGATCAAACCCCCGAAGTGGTGCGCGGACAGCAATGGAAGAGTCCTCGGTATCCGTACCCAGACATGCGTCGCTTACCAGCTCTCCTACAAGACATGGCAAGTCATCGGCGGTCAGCGTCGACAGACCGGTGAGGCCCTAGGCAACCTCTACAGCTTCGGCTACTCCGATACTTCCGTGCCCACCTGGGGGCAGCAGATCGAGGTCGGCATGTATGCCGGCTGGGGTGACGCGATCAAGGGGTCCGTCCGGGGAACCTCGACCGGACAAGGGAAGTGCACCAGGACGAGTGTCTCGTTCCCAGGCAAGCCGTTCCTCCCTCTGAACACGTGGCGCCTGGGTGAGTCGTTCTACCGGTCGACGGCCACCGCTGCGGGAGCGGTCGGTACCTGCGCAACCACCTGGGCTCTGACCTTCACCGCACCCGGGTGTCCCGGTTCCGCACTTCCTCACACGGACCGGGAGTTCCGTTGTGACAACAACACGGCGGGCCGCCCCCAAGCCGGCTGCGTCGTCCCCTGGTACGCATCTCATCTGAACTACAGCACCGCGAAGTATCCCGCCCTGGCCTCGCACGTATCCCGGGCGCAGGCTTCGGGACTTCCGGGAGGCAGGTCCAGCCGGCCGCTGCATCGGACAACCGATCCGGTCATTCAGAACGACAATCGCAGGCTGGCGTGCGGAGACGCGGCCAGTATCACCGGCAAGTCCTGTGACGAGTACCCGGTGGCCACCTCCCGGGAAGGGCTCTCAGCCGGCGGAACCCGACGCACTTTCGACAACTGCGACTTCAACCTGCCCCGGGAGACAGGGCCGAGGGGCGCGAGCGCCTGCATGATTGCCGTGGGCGACAACAATGCTCAAGGTGGGCTGAACACTCAGTTCTACCGCGCCAACCGTGTCCTTGATGGCGACCCCTTCCACATCGTCGTCACTCCTTGACCCATCGGAAGGCAGACCTACCGAAGGCCTGATCACGGCTACCAGCGCGGCGTCAGGGGCGGGTAGATTTCGTTGCCCGCCCCTGATGCCGTCCGGTACTGCCGGCCATCGCAGCCCTCCTCCCCGGACCGGGTGATCACATGTTGAGTGACTGGGCCACCGTCCGCGTTGACGACCTATCCTTCGGCATTCTCGACAACGGCGAGATCCCCATCGAGACCGCCGACTGGAGCACGGGCCTGGTGGCCCCCATGTCCAACGGTGCGGTAATCAGTACGGGCATCCACACGGGAACCGGCCGCGTCCGCGTCGCCCTCCTTGCCGCGGAACCGTCCAGCACCGCCGACGCGTGGGAAGAAATCGTCGAAGTCAGCGTCCACTCCAGCCAGGGACGCTTGCGCGTTGACGCCTTCGAGGAAGGAGCCGTCGAGAGCCTTCCCATCCTCAGCACGGCCGGCCCGGGATGGTACCGGCTCCGTGTCCACGCCCGCGGACGCACCATCAACCCCGACGGCATCCAGCGCGACCCGGTCGAGGACTACCATCTGGCCGTCTGGCAGGCACCCCCCTCACCCACCACCATCCTGCGCGCCAGCGACCGCATCAGAATAAGCCTGCAGGCCGACCTGCCAACGCCCGACTCCCAAGCCCAGACATTCACTCCCGAACAGCCAGCGCCCAAGCCCGGCGAACCAGGCGCAACTAGCTGAGCCCGTCGATCGCGAGAGACTGCGGGAGCACACCCCTGGGCGCCACAGGCAATCCGGAGCACGGCGCCACTCCCGGAAAGTGCCCGCCGATCCTCCCAATGCGTTCCCGCTTCTCGTAGTGCCGATGGGGATACTGCTCGTTGTCTCACTGGTGTATCCGCCGTTCGTGGATCGCTACCTCCTGCCGTATGTCATCGGTCTGGCCCTGCTACTCGGTGCGGTGATCGACCTCTGCTGGTCCCGGGAGCTCTCCGTGGCGACCACTTCGACGGCGCTTTTGGTCCTCGTGTCCTACGGCCGCACCCGAGGTCCCCCGAGAGCCGTAGGAGCGATGTGGCGGCAGCGGTCGCTGAGATGTCCAGGTCCGGGGACGGGCTGAGTTCACTCCCCTGCGGCGGCGCGTTGGACGCTGGCGAGCCCGGGAGAGTTCGCCGGGCTACGCGGCCTTGCCCTGAAGCCGCCGCCGCAGGAGTGCGGGACCCTCTTCGGGACAGAGGCGGAACCTGCAGACGTCCGGGCCAGGATGCTGGAGCACCGAGGCCGGGTTGTCATCCAGGACGCAGGGGAGCCGCTGGACGAGGTGCCGACGGAGGAGGCTATGCGAGAGGTGCTGCGGGATGCGTTCGTCCTGTGTGGGGAGCGGGTCGAGGGGCAGGCACGGATCACTGTGCACGCACGGAGTGAGGGGTGCGGCTGGCGGCGCGGAGAACGCGGCGGATGGATGGCGCTTTCCATGCTGTGTGCTGATGTTGCCCTCGGCCCTCATCCTGCTCACCGCTCTGCTCGCCGTGGGTAGAGGCGCCCTTCCACAGAGGCGTTCGGCATCATGAGCTGGCCACGCGCCCCTGCCCCATTGCGTCGGAGAGGCAGTTCAAGGAACGACCCCTGTCTGGGCGGGACGACGGGCTTTGAGTGCCGCGGTGGTAGCGGTCCGGCGGGGTCCGTTGCCGCACGGCAAGGCGGATGGGTTGGCTGCTGGGCCGATACGAGAGTGCTGTGACGGGATGGCCTCCACGGCCGTGTGTGCGAGAAGGTGGAGGGCGCAGACGTTTGCGCCCTGCACCTGCCCGTGGGCCACCCTTAACCGTGTGCGGCCGCGGCGGCTGGTCGCGGTGGCGTGGTCACTATTGCGCTACTGGCGCGCCTCGGTGTTCTCCCGGATGGCTGCGGCTACGTCCAGTAGGGCGTAGGCGATAGCGGAGAGCCCTTCGCCGATGGCGTCTGTTTGGTCTTGTTGGCCGGTTCGTTCTGCTGCCCGGTCCGCCCTGCTCTCCGCGTAATCTCCGTACACGCTCGCGCCCATGGCGCCTCCGTCTCAACTGCCAGACCGTCTGGCGGTCCCTGCTGCTTTCCCATCGGTGCCTTCGGCGAATCGGCAGACATGTCTCGATGTCTGGGATGGTGTGATGACGGCTTAGTGAGTGTTCCGGCGTTGGTTCCTGCTGCGCTTTCGGCCGGTGCTACGGGTGCGGCCTTGGGCGGAGGGCTGGGGGGTGACGTAGGCGAGGGCGAGCCCGATGACGGTGAACCAGTCGGAGGGAACGTCTAGGAGAAGGAGAACGGCTCCGGTGGTGAGAACTCCCGCGAATGCCAGTTTGCGGGGGCTAGGGCTGAGCCGCCTGAGGCTGCGAAGTCGGGTACGCATCGGATTTTCCTTCCGCGGTGTGAACGGGTGGAAAATCAGGTTGAGTTGACGCTAGTAAGTCCGTTCAGTCCGTTGCTGTCACCGCAGGTCAGGAAGTGCCGAATGGGGGACAACGGACAAAGAGCAGCAGAGCTTACCGGGGGGATCTGGTGGGATTGGATGAGGAACGGCCTTCGCAGCGGCAGGGGGCGAGGCCCGGCCCCATCGATGCGAGCACGCCGGAGGCGGCGGAGCTGGCCGAGTGGCTGAGGAGGCTCACTGATGGGCTGACTCTGCGTGAGTTGGAGAGCCGTTTCCCTTATGGACGTAACCAGTGGAGCGAGTTCTGTCGAGGTCGCAGGCTGATCCCGTTGTGGCTTCTCGACACGCTTGTGGACAAACTGGTCGTAGTGCCGCAGGAGCGGCGCATGCAGAGGGACATCGGACGCGGGCTCCTCGACGCGGCCGAACGTGCCGCCGTCCAGGAGCATTCGCGGAGGACTCCGCAGTCCTTGGGCCGGACGGAGAGCGTGTCCGACGGTGCTGTCCCCTCGCCGTGCGCGGACGGTACGGCCAACGTTCCCGCTGGTGACGCCACGGGCCGGGTCTCCGCACCGGCTACGGCGAACGAGACTGCCCGTTCGTCGACTGCGGACGGGAAGGACAACCCTCTCGCCGCGGATGGCGCTGTCCGGCACCTAGCGTCGGACGGTATCGGTAGTCGAGCCGCTGGGCCGCTGGCGGCCCCTGGGGCCGGAAGCGGCCCAGCGCGGAGCCCTGGACGCTGGCGGCGATCGGCTTGGGTCGGGGTCGTGAGCTTGAGCCTGCTGGTAGGCGGAGCGTTAGTCATTCGGGACTGGCAGTCCGGGAACGAAACACGCGGGCCGCGACCGGAGGTGAGTCGCAGCCCGGAGAATCACAGCAAGGCGAAGGTTCCACAGGTGTCGGCGAGGCTCGAGAAGGCCATGAAGGAGCAGGTTCTCAGGGTCGGGGTGAAAGAGGATCAGCCCGGACTCAGCGAGCAGCAGGCGAACGGTGAGTGGACGGGATTCGATATCGAGTACGCGGTTAAGATCGTCCGCGGGCTGGGGTTTACCGGCACCATCAAGTTCGTCCCCCTAGGGACCGAGGTTCGGGAATCTGAGGTGGAGTTGGGAAACGTTCTCCTTACCGTGGGGAGCTACAGCATCACCACCAAGCGCAAGAGGTTGGTCAGGTTCGCTGGCCCGTACTTCGTCACCCAGCAGGCGCTACTGATGCACACGGGCGAACCTGGGAAGGTCGCGTTCCGCGAGAATGGCGGGCGGACCTACGCGGAAGTCAACTCCGTTGCCGACCTGCGACCCGGCACGGTCTTCTGCACTGCCAGCAGCTCGACATCCGCAGAACGGCTCGAGAGCTCCTACCCGGACAAGAATTTCACCGTCATCGAGAAGGCGGACTACCAGCAATGTGTGGATGATCTTCTAGACGATGGCGGAAGGACCGAGGTCGTCAGTACTGACAGGGCGGTCCTGGCTGGCTTCCTCTCCACCGACGACAGGCTGAAGATGATTCGCGACAGCCTGAAGGACAGTACGGAGTCCTGGGGCATCGGCATGCACCTCGATGACCCGGAGCTTCAGCGCAGGGTGTGCGACGTCGTGGAGAAGATCAGGACAGATGGCTGGCAGGACCTGTACGACAGGCATCTGAAGGTTCCGATGGACGACAAGAGCAACCGTTCGCCGGAGCCCACGGAATGCGCGACGGTTACAGCGACTCCGGCCATCGCCGCAGCGACGACGGCTACGTCGGCCGGAGGCTGAAGAATGGGGCTTCTCCCTCGAGGCTCGCGGTTCCGTCCTCGACTGCTGGCGCGGGTCTTGGCGTGCATCGGCGGCTGTTTAAGGGTGGCCGCGCGGGACAAGGGGCCGTCCCCGTATATGACGCGGATGGGAAGACGAACTTGCGGGAGCCTTGGCAGCCTCTGTGGCCGATCCAATGGGTTGAGGTCACTGGCGTTGCTTGTGCTGTCCGTTGATGGCTGGGTGACGGAGTTGGGCTCAGTTGGCACCGGTGAGTACCGCGCCATCGGTTGGGCGACGTCGTTCTCATGTGTGGAAGGTGCTCCGGGTACGGACGGGGCCGTACCCGGAGTGTTTCAGGCGAAGTCGGTGGGGAGTTCGGCAGGCGGTTCCGCTTCAGGAGCGGTGGAGAGGGAAGTATCGGGGTCCCGGCTGGGGATCGGCTGAGGGGAGGGACGGGCTCCCTGCCATATGGCGTAGAGCTGGGCGAGGCCGACAGTGACCACTACCAGGGACGCGGCGGGCACTCCCATGGCAAGCAGGGTGACGCCGAGGATGAGTACGGCGACGAAGGCGATCAGGTCGTTGGGGTCGCGACGGTAGGGCGCGGGAGGGGACACAGGGTACTCCTGAACTCGAAGCCAGCTCGGGTTGCCGGCCTGTCGTTCAAGGGGACCCGAAGCACCGGCGCTGCCGTCCGGGCAGCAGTGTTGACGCCTGTGTTGGCAGCGGTGCTGCCAACACAGGCAACGCCGCCTGGCAGAGGTGTCGGGAAGCAACACGACACTGGGAGCCAGTACTGCCCGTCTCGGTCCCGTGCAGCCCGAGGCACTGGCCCGGATCCGCGAGCTCTACGATGCCGCGGTCTCCGTCGCCAAGCCTCGCGTCCACCAACTGCACATGCTGAACGACCAACTCGCCGAGGCGGTCGCTGCACGGGACGCCGCTCAGCTACGCGAAGACATCCTCAGCAGGGCACTGTTGAAGCGTGAGCAGCAGGTGCAGGAGCTCACCGCAAGGCTGGGTCTGGAGCAAGCGCAGCGGGACCAGGACGGTGTCGCGCACACCGGCGCTCTGGCACTTCGAGACCAGGAGATCGAGCAACTGCGGGCCACGGCCAGCAGTCTCCGTAGCGAGGTAGCGGAACTGCAGACTCAGGTAGCCCTGGCCCGTACCCATACCGCCGATCTGGAACAGATCGCGAGCGATGTGGAGGGAGCTTTGGCCAGGGTCGAGGGTGGTACCGCCGGCATCGTCCCAGAGGATAGGCATGCTGCAGCCCTCCATCGGCTGGGCCGGTTGCGGGTAGACCTGAGGTATATCGAGAAGGTCGCGACGAGTGCAGAGGTGGTGGTGCTGCCACCTGACAGTGAGGCGTTGGTACGGCTGGTCGCCTTGCGCGAGGACAGCGCCGTGGCACGTTCTGACGAAGCCGACCTGGACGAGCTCATCGGTATTCTCACGACTGATCTTCTCGTCCAGGAGCTGGTCAGACAGACGCGCCCTGGACTATTCCGTCGCCTCAGTGGGGAACGCCCGTTTGCTGCGGTGGTGGCGGACTTCCGTGCCAGCGTCCTGTGTTTGACGATCTCAGCGCTGCACCGCAGCCGCGGACAGAGTGAGGAGCAGGAGAAGCTGCTTCAACGGGCGGGCAGCTACTTCTACCAGTCGATCGCGAAGCTCGTGAGGCCCTCTATGAGCGGGACGAGGGTCGTCTACCGTGTCGGCGGTACCGCTCCCTACAGCACCAAGATCGTCGCAGAGCTCCTGGTCAGGCGTCAACGTGTGATCACGGACTTCGAAACCTGTAGGGGCCGGCTCGACGTTCGGCTGGAGGAGTAGAGGGCTCTACCCCATCGCAGATCCTTTGGCGTCGAGGTCTGCGGTGCTGTCGATCTCCGGAATGCCCAGCAGGATCACCAGGCGGTAGGAGCCATCGGAACCCGACTCCTGCGGCTTCGCCTGCACTCGCGCTGGGTCGAGGGGGGCCAAGGCCCTGTTCCGCCCTGCGGCCGTTCTGGTCGGCTGTCGCTGGCTGTTCTCGACCGCGGGTATACTTCGCGAGCAACCTTTTTGCTCAGGCACGTAGGGCCCCGTCTTCTGGCGGGGCCCTACGCTTTGCTGCGTTACGCGACCTGGAGCTTGGGCGACTGTCCGCCCGTGGGTGGGGCGGCCGCGTAGGCCGGGAGCTTGAGGTTGGGCAGCTCGCCTGCCTTGATGCTGTGCAGCGTGTGCCTGAACGCGGCTTCCATCGCCTCCTGGCTTGGGTACTTCGCAGCCAGAGGGTGGAGGCGGTAGGAGTTACCCTTCCGGGCTTCACTCTGGTGTCGGAGCACGAGGTTGAGGTCGCAGAGGGGAGCTATCAGGTTACTGACGGCTTGCGGTGTGATGTTGTACTCGCGTGCCATGTCCTTCTGACGCACGGGCAGTTGTCCGCCGAAGTCAGAGCGGAAGACGAGGTACTGAAGGAACTTCGTCGCAGCGCCGGAGACCGGGAGTGCCCAGATCCGTTCGGCGACGATCGGGGACATGACCTCAGGCATCAGTACGCCTTTCTCGCTGTCGTTTGTGCGGATGGTCGTCTACCCGCCACATCACCCGGCGCGCTCCCCTCTGCCGTAGGCGTCGGAGCCGAAGTCGAACTCCTCCTGGTACGGCCGTTCGGGTCCGACGTTGTGGGGGAAGGCTTCTGGGTCGCTGCCGTGCTCGTGGGCGATCTCGGCGAGTACTTCCTGCTGTGACGTGCTGTTGCCTTGGAACCAGAGGGTCACGTTCAGCCGGATCCTGCCGTTGCCCACCCTTTCCACCCAGTGGTATTCACACAGGGCCTTGATGGCGCGGTTGACCGTGGGCCGGGTGATCTTCTTTGCTTCCGGCTTCTGGGCAGCGAGCTTGTTCAGACCATCGGTGATCTCCTGCTGTGTGTACTCAGTGATCCCGGTGCCCGGCACTTGCCCGCCGGCGACGAATAGGAAGACGCACAGCTGCGACTTGGTGATGGAGTTGGCGACCGAGAGTTGGGCCAGGAGTTGGGTGAACCAGTTGCTCGCCAGACTGTATCCCGCGGTCCCGGCCATGGTGTGGACGGAGCGGGCGTCCGTCTCGTACTCGAACGTGACGCCTTTGAGTTTTCGTCGACTTCGAGGCTCCGTTGCCTCTGCCGCGTTGCCCAGCTGCTTGCCCAGAACGCTGAGGATGTCGTTGAAGACAGCGTCGTCCGGGGTAGCTGGTACGGCTCGTGGCCTGCCCGATCGCGATCGGGCAGGCGGTTCAGATAGCACATGACCTCCTTGTTACTCAGGCGCTGCAGACCCTATCCGAAAACTCAACCAGGGCTTGTTTTTTGGTGCAGCGGCGCGCCGCTGCGGGCTCCGAGGCACTCGGTCGCCGCAC
The DNA here is from genome assembly GCF_036226685.1 of Streptomyces sp. NBC_00690. Classification (NCBI taxonomy): domain Bacteria; kingdom Bacillati; phylum Actinomycetota; class Actinomycetes; order Kitasatosporales; family Streptomycetaceae; genus Streptomyces; species Streptomyces sp. NBC_00690. The sequence continues at coordinate 279,452 of NZ_CP109010.1, read as the reverse complement.
ACCGGCCGCGAAACTCAACGACTGCTTGACTTACGTGACGCACTCACACCATTAATCAACCCACGGTTGATTTTGCGTGTCGCAGTAGCGACACATTCAGGAGCTCCACGACCCCACTCGAAGCCGACATCCGCGTGGATCCCGTATCGCTCTGAGCAGGGATGATCGCCACCCGTTCCGTGGAGCCCTGAAAGACAACGACTGCTTGTCTTTCAGGGCAAGATGTGCCAACGAGGTACACATTTCACCGAACGGAATGTGTCGCCCAGGACACCTTCGATCTCACATAAGCGCAGGTCAGAAGCCTAGCGCGGGGTGTGCTCTCTTATTAAAGACGCAGCGCCGCGAACCCGTACGGCATCCTGCTCGACTCCCGCAACTGACGCAGTCGATGTCCCCAACTCCGTTGCTTACCCTTGCTGCGGAACCTTCCCGTGCGGGCCTGAAAGCTTGGCCACGGAAAGTCAGCCAGGACGGACGGATAGCTGTTCGGTCAGCTGCAGGGGCCACCTGAGCCCTCCAGCTGATCAGCCATGCTGTCGTGCTTTCAGCGAGCACAGCTGGTAGTCGCCAATGACGAGTGACCCATCCGTCGGGGCACCGCAAGCCCGCTAGGGCTGAGGAGCTACCGACCCATTGCGGTCTGAACACACCTCACATCCCTGAAGAAGAGCGAGTATCCGAGGCATGGCGACACCAGCCAGACGTTCAGGGACGCAGGCTTCTGCAACCACCTGGTCGACGAGTCCCGACTGTCAGGTGAGGGTGAGAAGGGGTATGTCGAGGGGTTCGCTTCGGGTGCGGACGACGTGTGTGCGGGGTGGGGTGCGGGCGTTGTAGCGGCGTGGGTTGCGGATGGGGAGGCCGGATCGGGTGACGCCGGCTTGGGGGTTGGGTTGTTGAGGTCCGCTCCAGGTACGGGGTAGGAGGAGTTCTTGGAGGGTACGGGGTGGGATGCTGTGGCTTTTGAGGTAGACGAGGTCGGATTCGGTCATGGCGAATCTCTCAGGTAGGGAGGCGAGCATCGCCATCAGCGGGGGGTCCGGGTCGCTGCTGCGGAACGCGCGGTACAGGAGGTACGGCAACCTCCCCGGTCTTGCTTTTGGGAGGTACCGGTCCGGTTGGCTTCTTCGTGTGCCGCGGCCTTCGTTGGCGACGATTCGGTCCCAGGCGAGCTCCCATTCCTCGACCTTTCGGGCTGACATTCCCAGGGCGGTCATGAAGGCGGTGAGGTGGTCGCGCAGGGGTGGTGTCTCACCGCGGAGAATGGCGCTGAGGCTGCTCTTGGGCAAGCGGTGCGTGCCACAGGGTTTGCGGCCGGCTCTGGCTTGGAGCGTGCCGAGGGAGGGTTGGCCCTCCCTCGCCCGCAGTTGGATCATCGCTCTGCGGAGTTGCCCGAAGTTCTCGATGACCTCGGGGTGGGCGAGCGCACGGCCGACTTTCGCGGCCAGGTCGCGGAAGTCGTGGGGTGTTCCCTGCCGGCGTTTGTGTTCCTCCTCCGCCCAGCGGGCTTCTTTCCACAGCCGGGTGGCGTGCTTCTGGTTGCCGCCGCACGCTTGTACGTAGGCGAGGACCAGTTCGTGTGAGGGGACCAGGCGGCCGCTGGCCGCCCGCGACAGCATGGATGCTGAGTACCGGTGGTTCAACGTCTCGGACATCGCCGCGTAGGTGCAGCCCGCTCGTTGGCGCTGGGCACGGAGCCACAGCGCCAACGTTCCGGCCTGCTTGACGTGGGCGGCGACGGCTCGCTCGTGCCGTCCCATGAGAGCTAGCAGAGGCCCTCGGGAACGGACGTGTCGCTGCGGCGGGCACGTGTCGCCTTCACGGCCCCGCAGGCCATCAGGATGACACCGAGGACGCTGACGGCGAGCTCGATGGCGCCGGGGAGAGGGACACCGGCGAGCGTGAGCGTGTAGATACCGACGACGACCACCAGGAAAACGACGATCACAATGGCCGCGGTCCGTCCACCCCGTGCCGGGGCGAACGGATGGTGCGTTGGAGCAGAGGAGTGCATGGCATCTCCACCTTCTGGCTGTGCGCGCGAGGGCGCTGACGTGGCTGCATATACGGAAAGCTGGCGGAGGCTTCCAGACCTGATCACCAGCGATCGGATCGTCTCACCGACTGATCGCCAAACACAAAGCGCCACAGCCCTGTTGAAGGATTTGATGCATCAACGTTCAGAGGCAGACGCCCTGTTCTGGCAAACGGGTGGTCTACGAAATCCCATGCAGGCGCAATACGCGCAGCTCATCGGCTTTTACACCCGCATTTTGATGAACTTTCGTCCGGTGCGGCATTGCCGAGACAGCGCCCGCAGTGACAGTCTCGCAGAAGCGCCGAGATTCGGCCTTGTGCCGGACCTCCCCTGGCGTCGTGGCTGCACGGAACAGGGATGGGCACACCGCGACTTCCAGCGCGGCGCCCTTGAGGGTGGCGCATCCACCGGATGCGACCACCCTCCGCCCACCCCGCACCCGCCACACCCATAGACCAGATCCCGCCATTTGCTGGTAAAAGGCAGCCACCAGCGGACGCGGTCATCCCCACCACCCGCCTTGAGCCCGGTGAACGTCAATCCACCCATTTCCCTGCTCCCGCGGACGCACGAGAGCAGCATGAGTACATGACTGTTCCCTCGCATGAGCCCGTCATGGAGCTGCTCTGGGCCGCGATCGATCCCGCCAGCCACCGCACGGACGCCTCCCGTCCCACCGACTACCGACGGGCCATCTGATCACCGCCACCGCGCATGCGGACGCCCACGACCAGGGGATAGACCGGGTGTCGCTGCTGGCCCCCGGGACCGCTCTCGCGGCCGTCGGTCTCACCCTGGAGATCGCCGCGCGCAACGAGCAAGACCCCGGCGAGTTCCTCGACTCACTCGCCAAGGCGGCGCGCGACCAAGAGGGCGGGGAGTTCCCGTTGGCGGTGGACGTCATCCGCGGGATGTTCTTCAGGAGCCTTCACGCGTCCGACTCCAGACGGACAGCCTCGCAACGCGGGGCCGACACTCGTTGACCTGCTCAACATCTGGTGCTTTCAACCCTCGCGAGGCTCCAGCCGCGGTGAAGGAGTTCAGAGCATCGCTCCGGACCCTTTCGGGGGCGCTCTCAAAGCATGCCTCCAGCGTGAGGCGCGCGCCTGCACGGCTCATCGGATGCGGTTCGCATGCGATGAGCCAAAACGAACGCACCCGCTTCGCCACCGCGCTGCCCAGCAGATGCAGACCGCGATGAGCGAGGCCGCCGTCGTCCCGCCCGGCGGCGTCACGGCCAGGCAGATTACCGGGGCACGGCCAGCGTGGGCCGGAGTGGCCCCGTGAACGACGGAACCGGCACTCCCGGTATCACCGCGCACTACGGCAGGCCATAATCGGAGGTATGGCCCAGGCATCCCTTTCTCAGCAGCTGCAGCCCGCCGCCGAGGTGCTGCGGGCTCGATATGCAGGGCGGTTGCCCGCCCGCCTGGACGATCTCACCGGCCCCGCACACGGCCTGGTCGACCTCCCGATCCACGTCGTCTGGTCAGGACTGCGCTCTTTCGACCTCGATCGACCCCGGTCCCGGATGAGCCTCTACCGCACCGTCCTCGCTGAAGGCCAGCACGACGACCTCACCTTCGACACGGGCCTCAACCATGCCGCGGGGCGGGCAATCATGACGGGCTCAGGGGATGGCCTCGATGCGTTCCAGGTGTTCTTCGCCCCACTCGCCGAGGGGAGCGATCGCGGTGTTGAGGGAGTGGCCGAACTCGGTCAGCGAGTACTCCACCTTCGGCGGTACCTGGTGATAGACCTCGCGGTGCACCAGGCCACTGGTTTCCAACTCTCGGAGCTGAAGGATCAGCATCCTTTCGCTGATACCGGGCACCGCTCGCCTCAACTCTCCAAAGCGGAGCGGTCCCTCACCAAGTGAAAACAGGATCAGCCCCTTCCACTTACCTCCCATGACGGCGATGGCGGCGTCGAGTCCGCACGTATAGGTCTGCCTCTTCACGAAAACTCCTACTAACAAGAATGTGGGTACCTGACAGAATTGTAGGTACTTGATGGAATGTGCGTGAAGCCCCAGCATGGAACGAACGTCGCGCCGAGGACACCACCGACCGGTGCGGACGTGCTCATCCGGGATTCCATCGATACTCAACGACCTGACTGTGTACTGGAGCGAAACATGGCTGGGGACAACCGCACACCCGTGACTGTCATCGGGCTGGGTTCGATGGGGCGGGCGCTGGCCGAAGAGTTCATCAACGCCGGGCACCCCACAACGGTGTGGAACCGCACGCCAGGCAAGGCTGCGCCGCTGGTGGCCAAGGGAGCGGTCCATGCACAGACCGTGGAAGCTGCGATCGCGGCGAGCCCGCTGGTCATCACCTGCCTGACTACCTTCGAGGACACCCAACGGGCTCTGGAGCCGGCCACTGCCGCGCTCAATGGGCGTGCACTCGTCACCCTGAACAGCGGTTCCCCGGCCGGCGCACGCGAGACGGCCGCCTGGGCCACCGGCCACGGCGCCCGGTTTCTCGGCGGAGCGATCAAGAACGTGCCGTCGGCCGTGGGGGCACCGGACACCCTTCTCTACTACGGCGGCGACAGAACTGTCTTCGACGAGTACGAGACGACCCTGAGGGTGCTGGGCGGCGACACCGTCCATCTCGGCGACGAGACGGATCTCGCCGCGCTCTACGAGATGGCGGTCGGCGGCACCCTGCTGCCGGCGCTCGTCGGCTTCTTCCAGGGCGCCGCCGCTGTCCAGGCACGCGGGCTGGACGCAAGCACGCTGGTGCGGTTCACCATCAAGTGGTTCGAGATGATCAATTCCGTCCTGCCGGTTTTTGCTCAGGAGATCGACAGCGGCGATTACAGCAAGCCCGCGTCTTCTGTGAACCTCTTCCTCGCGGGAGCCGCCCACGACGAGGAGCTCGGCAAGGAGTCGAACATCGACGTGGCCTGGCACGCCCCTCTGCATGATCTGTTGAAGCGGGCCGTCGAGGCAGGCCACGGAGACCACAGCATCTCAGCCTTGGTCGAGGTGCTCAGGAAGCCGGAGCAGATCGCGTAGCGCAGCGGGGGGCGCGGAAGTACGAGCCGCGATCTCGCCCCGCTGCCTCGCGGGTACCGGTCGGCCTCACGGCGACCCTGGAGACGACACATTTGATGGTTTCGTACGGTCCGTTTCAGGTTACGGGTGTATCCGTTCGGTCTGTGGTTGGCGGAGGTAGAACAGTTCGGGGTCGCCCTCGTCGAGGCCGTGGAGAAGGCCGGCCGGGCTCCATCCGGCCTTTTGGAGCAGTCGCTGCATCGGCTGGTTGGAGACGTTGGTCGAGGTGAAGAGCTTCGGTGTCGTGCACGAGGCGGCCACGGCGTCCAGCAACCGATGACCAACGCCCCTGCCGCGGGCCGATGGGGTCACCATGAGCATCGTGACGAAGCCCTGCTCGAAGAACGTGTACTCAACCACGCAGTAGCCAAGCAGGCCAGACGCGTCCTCTGCCACGACCGCCAGGCCCTGCTGGCACCACCTTCGGATACTCGCCTGCCGCCCCACGTCACCCTCGACCGCGACCGAGTCAACCCCGACCAGCGCATCCGACTCCGACCTACTCGCACGGCGCACAACGAACCCGCCAAGATCTCCTGCACCATCCACGAGCCCATGCTCTCAGCTCGCCCCACACGCCCCTACTCCCGGCCCTCACTGCAGGCCGCGCAGACGGGCCATCCCCGCAACTCGGGGCCGACTGGACCCCGCCGTACATGCAGGTCGTACAACACGGAACATCCCCGCGACGCGGGGCCGACAACACGCGAGGCGACGAGATCGGAAAGCGGCTCGGACCATCCCCGCAGCGCGGGGCCGACGCCGTGTGAACTGGGCGAGCGAGACTGGCGCGGTCCGGCCTGTTGCGGTGTTTGGCCAGTGGGGTCGGCTTCGTGAAGTACGGCCTAGGTCAGACGGACCGGGATGCAGATGTTCCACTTCTCGCTGGCGAGTTCGGTGTCGCAGAGTGTGACCTCTGATGGCGGGGTGCTCTCAGGCATCTCGGTCCACAGCGTCACGTAGTAGGAGACCCCTGGTTCGGCGACGTCGCCAATGTGGTGAGAGCCGATGTCGTCATCGATCTCGCCTGCGGCGACCTGGTCGGCGGTCAGTACGCCGGAGGCTTCTAGGGGGAATTTGCTGCACTCCTGCGTCGGCTGGATCCCGACCCGCCCCGGCTTACCGCAGTGGTCGATCCCAAAGGCTGTGCTCCAGTCCGCGATCGTCCCGCCGCGCTGCTCGTCCTTGGCGCGGATCTCGACGTAGAGCTGGAGATAGGTCTTGCCAGCGACGGCCGGTTCGCGCGGTCCGTGAACGCCGTCGGGCAGGTTGGGCGAGTACTTGGCGGTCACCACTTGAAGCGTCCATGGGTGGTCCTCACCGCTGGACAGCACCGGTCCGCTCGCCTTGAGGGGCCCGCCTTCATCGGCCGGTGCGCTCTCTAAGGGTGCGTCATCTGTGAGTGCCGGGGCCTCGCTCTTCGGGGGCGAGGACGCGTCGTTTCCACAGGCTAGAAGGACAGGCAGCAGACTGATCAGCAGACTCCGCCGTAACCACGTTGCAGGTTTCATGGAAGCAGTATCGTCACCAGCCCTAGCCACGTCCGCAAGATGGCAGTCGGCCACGTGCTGGAACTGTTTGGCCGTCACCGGTCTTGTCACGTGACGGGTGGTAGATGGCGGCCCACGCACCATTGACAGCCCGTCCGGTTGAGGTACATCAGCGGCGGCCGCCTCGACGATCGCCAAACCGGGCCAGCTCGTAGGGCACGATCACCGACCCCGACCACCACCCCACCGCGCGGAAAGCGAACAAGAAAATCCCCGCAGCGCGGGGCCGACACTTGTTGACCTGGTCCTTTGTCGGTGATCATGGGGGGTTTCTATTCAGTTGTACTGGGAGAGCGGCGAGTTGGGAACGCTGTGCCTCCGTCAGTTTATCGGTGAGCGGTGGGTGTTCACCGTGACGTGGGTACAGCCGGCCACGGGGCGCTGCGGCCGGCTGTCAGTCGATTGGCGCCGCTGTGTGCGCCGTCGGTCGCGTACGGGACCGTTCGAACAGCCGGGCCCGCGTGTCCGCTGCGGTGTTCAGTGGATGATGTCGACGGCGGTGATGGTCAGGACGCTGTCGTGGACCCAATACAGGACGATGGCGTCGGGGAACGTGACCACGCGCCGGTTCTTGGTATGCGGGCGTCCGGGGGCCTGCTCCGAGCCGAGCTCGTACGCCAGGCCCTCGTTGGTGCCCTGCACGCTGAGTTCGCGGATGAACTCCGCCAGGGCCGCGAACACGTGGAAGACCAGGCGCCCGCCGGGCGTGGTCGTGTCGAGCGCCTCGTGCAGCGAGGTGAACTCGATGCCGCGCTTGCGCAGACGGGGATCTCCACCAGCTCCCCGCCGATGACGGTGGTCCACGTCCCTGCCTCATCCACCGACTGGCTCGTGGTCCCTATCTCCCAACGCCGCTGTCTTCTGCACCCAGGCACGCTACGCCGACCGGAACCCGGCCCGACAGGACGCGAAGAGGGCACACACGAACGACCGGGTCGAGTCAGTGCGCCTCTGCGTGCCTCTGTACGAATCCCAGCTCAGTGGGGACTGGTACATGATGCGGTTCCGCTGGAACAGGCTCGCCTGTGTTGCTGTGTCACCATCTCGTGGTGGAGGGTCCCAGACAGTGCAGCCTTTCGACCCGCGGTGATCCGATAGCCGGGTCCGTGTCCTGCCCCGTGACGATGTACAGCAGGTTCCCCACCATGCCGCCGTCCAAGACTTTGCGTTTTGCGTCCGGAGTGATGGACCAGCGGGCGTCGCCTGTGGTGAGGTCAAACGCCGTAAGCGTGCTGCCGTTGAATGCAAGTACCGTTCCGGGAGGTGACTGCCGGTGGGTTCGGAGATTGCCTAGTGCCTTCTTGCGCCAGAGCTCTGTCCCGCGGTCCAGGGAGATGCCGAGGCGTAAGAGGTCTTCGCCTTCTCGCACTTCCCTGACGAGCACGTCGCCAGCAGTTTCGAAGTAGTTGTTAGCCGCTGGTGGGAGCGCCCTGTCGTACACGGCTTTCCCGGTGTCCAGGGCACGTGCACGTAGTCGACCACCATGCTCGAATACTGCGAGATTGCGTTTGACCCTGATGTCTACTGGCAGCACGGTGTCTGTCCAGCGGACGGTGCCGTCTCCTACGGTGACCGCCTGCACTGGCCCATCTTCCGATGATTTGAGAAAGGTTACTCCCCCTCCCATCGTCAGTAACATCGGGTTTCTGCGCTGCCAGATGATCTTCCTCACGAAACTGTCGATGTCCACCGCGTACTGGTTTGCCGTCCCTTGAACCACTAGGACGCGGCCGACCAGTGCGCAGTCGGACGTGTCGTCGTTCAGGGGGAGGGTCCACATCTCCTCGCCATCGAAGCTAAGGCCGATGCATCTTCCGTTGTCGGCGACGTAGACACTGTCGAGGTCGAAGGCCGCGGTGTAGCCCCCTCCCAGACGCGATTGTCCCTCTCTCGCGCGGATGCGGTACGTCCAGCTCGTTCGACCGGTCTTGGCGTCCTTCGCGATCAGTGTGTCGTTTCCCAGGTTGAAGCAGACGATGGTTCCTGTGGGATCAACGTACATACCTGTGTTGATTTCGTTTTTTGGGTCCTTCGGAGGGGGGAATGTCCATAGGAGTTTCCCTGTCTGGGAATCCCTGGCGTCGTACCCCATGGGCCCACCCGCAGCCGGTATCGACAGCATCACCAGTTCGCCGGCTGCCGCCTCCGGCATGCCCAGATTGGCGACATCCTCATGGAGGGGGAGATCCCATAGCGGGCGGGGCGGGGTGAACTTCCGTGCGGGGGTGCTGGTGCTGGGTGTAGCGCCCGGTTTGCCGTCCTCGCCGCCTCCCTGTTTCTTGAGGGCGTAGGGCACAGCGGCAGCGCTGGCGACAGCTGTCCCCGCTGCCAGAATCAGCAGTCGCCGACGATTGAGACCACGGGCGTTTCTGGGCTCGTTCTCGGCGTCGTCGGTGGCCGCTGCCCGGTGAGGTTCCGGCGATGGGTCGGGCTGCCGCTGTGCTGGCGGGGCCGCCCCCTTGTCCGGCCCAGGCAGCGCGTCTTGTATCGCGTCGATCTCCATCAGCACCCGAGCTGCGGAGGCAGGTCTGTTCTCCGGGTTCTTGGCCAGCAGGTGAAGCACCAGTTGGTCGAGCACCGCAGGGATGACTGCGGTGGCGGTCTCCGTGCCCTGACGGGTGCTCGGTGCGGGCGGAGTCTCCGAGACATGTGCGTAAAGCTGCGCCATCGGTTCGCGGCCACCGAAGGGCGAGGTGAGAGTCAGTAGTTCGTACAGCAGGCAGCCAAGTGAGTAGAGGTCCGACCGGTGATCGACCGACTCCCCTTTGGCCTGCTCCGGTGACATCCACGGCGTGCTGCCCATGACGGCAGCGCTCTTGCTCAGCCTGTCCAGGCCGTAGTCGGGGTGGAACCAGGCCAGCCCGAAGTCCAGTACCTGGATGATGCCGTCGCGGCCGAGGACGACGTTGGAGGGTTTGATATCGCGGTGCACAACGCCCGCCGAGTGCGCGGCGTCGAGGGCGCGGCAGATCTGACGCGCCCAGTCCACGGCACGGCCGGGGCCAGGCAGGCCGCTCTCCGCGAGGAACTTGTCGAGGGTGCGACCCTCGACAAGTTCCATCACGACGTACGCACGATCACCGTCACGGCCGTAGTCGTGAACAGTGACCACGTGCGGGTTGCGTGAGAGGCCGGCCGCCGCCCGTGCCTCCCGCTCCAGCCGGGCCACAGCAGACGCCCCAGGGCCCAGACCGCCGATCACCTTCACCGCGACGTCTCGGTGCAGAACCCGATCGCGCGCACGCCATACGACACCCATACCACCGGCACCGATGCGTTCTACCAACTCATAGCGCCCCGCGATGACTTGACCCACCCTGACTACCCCCGAACTCCCGCCTACCCGGCGCGCAAAGGCTATGCCAAGCACCGGACATCGACCCCACTAACCACCCGAGATCAGCCCTGAGATTCGGGTGCCTACTCGCGCGGGTCGGCGTGGTCGGGGCGGAGGGCGATAGCACGGGCGCCGGCCTTGGCGAGTACGGCGAGAGCTACGGCCAGGTCGAGGTGGACCTGGCTTCCCCCGTTGGGGTAGTGGTGCTCATCAACGAGTTCCAGGCGGTCCCGCCTTAACCAGTTCCAGGACGCGGGAGGTCGGTCTCAGAGTCGGTGGCGTCTACGAGTGTCCGGGTGATCTCCTCGGCTTCCTTCTGGAGCGCCGCGACGGTTTCGGGGGTTTTCCGCACAGACACGGGCTCTCCAGACGGGGAGGAAAGGGACGGACCGGGTGGAGCGTCGTCGACCGTCGAAGGTGGCTTTTTCACGCGCTCTTCCTCAGCGGCGCCGCCTGCACGGCCGGAGTTCCGGCCTGCCGGGCTGCGTGTTCCGTGCGGGCCCGGCGCAGCGCGGCGGCCTCGGTCGCCGCAGCCTGGTGACGGTGCTGTTCGCGGGTTGCCTCGATCGCAGGTGGCGCATCGGCCGGGAGCACGTTGGTCTCGGGGAACGCGCGGTGCCTGAGCTCGCGCATCGCTCTGGTCTGCCGCTCGACAGCTTCCGTGATTCCCGGGTCCAGCCGCTGGGCGGGCGCGACGGACTGGTGCGCGGCAAGCGCCTGGTGGAAGCCGGGCGATGCCTCCTGCCTTGTCTTCACCGCCGCCTCGGGCGCGGCCTTCGGGGCGGCGGCTGGCTCCCGGAGCGCCGAGGCGGTCGCGCCCACGGCCAGGACGCGGACGGTGCGGACTGCCTGGGTACCGACCGCGTTGTTCGCCGCGGCGACGATCCGGGAGCTGATCAAGCGCAGCTGGGTGGCGTATGCGGATGAGTCCGGGCGCAGGTCCAGGAGCGACCCCCGCGCGGGCGGGGCGGACGGCACTGACCCTCTTTGACGCGTTCCCGTCAAGGAGCGACCCCCGCGCGGGCGGGGCGGCACTTCGTGACCTGGGGTGTTGTCGCGTGATCATGCTGTTTTCCTTTACATGCTTCACGACCGTTCCAAGGCCCACAAGGACCTCGGCCGCACCCGCGAATCCCGGGCCGGGATGCAGCACGTCGCATCGACGGGCGGCCGGCTCGCCCCCCAAGGCCCGCCGCAGCCTCGCGAACCTCGCCCGCATCTCCGGCGACTTCCCCGCCGCCCTCGCCGCCGTCCCCACCCTCGGCTGGAAAGGCCGCCACCACCGCGTCGCTGGCGACATCCACTGGCCTCACGCGAACCTCGACCAGGCCATCGCCGCCTTCGAAGCCGCGCTCGCCGAGTCCGAACACCACGACGCCCCCGGCGAGCTCGCCCTCACCCAGGTCCGCCTCGCCCTCGCGACCGCCTTCACCGACCCCGCCCGCGCCCACGACGAGCTCGCCCTCACCCACCAGTACCTCCCCCTCGACCAGCGCGCCACCACCCTCCTCGCCCACATCGCCGCCCTCGTCAAAGACGCCGGGGGCACCGGCGCCGACGTCCCCGGCCGCGCCCACGAGCTGCGCCGCGAGATCACCGACGCCGGGCTGGCCTGGCTGACCCGATTCCTCGAGATCGCCCTCGCCTTCCACCACGCGATCCGTAGCGACCACGCCGATCTCGCCGAGATCGTCGACCGGATCCACACCCTCACCGCGACCGGCGACTTCGCCTACTTCACCGACATAGCCGCCGCCATGGGCGCCCTCCCCCACCCCACCGTCCACTGGCTCGACGGCCACCATCCTGTGCGGGACCGCTGGCGCGCACTCGTCACCACCCGCCGCGCATATCTGAACGCTTCCTCCTGACCACCGGCACATCCCCCTGCGGCCCGCGCCCGCGCGAAGAGAAAGGGCTGGCCCGCGCCCGGCCCCGGGCGGGTCACCTCGTAGTACCCGTACGGCTCCCCGGGCCATACTGAGGGCATGACCGTTCAGCCCTCCCCGTTGTTTCCCGCGCAGGACGCGTTCGAGCTGCTGTGCACGCAGTACGCACAGCGGATGCCCGAGCGCCTGGAAGACCTGGCCGGCCCCACCCGCGGAACGGTCGCCCTGCCCCTGCACGTGGTCTGGTCGGGCCGCCGCTCCTACGGACTGGAACAGCCGCGCTCCCGGATGGGCCTCTACCGCACCGTCCTCGCCGAAGGACAGCGCCAGGACCTCATCGAGTTCCTGAACCGGGACCTGCTCATCGCCCAGTGGCCGGTGCTGCGGACACTGATCAGCCGCCCCATCAGGGACGTGTGGGAAGCCGCTTTCCCCGAGCTCACCACCACGGCGGCCACGACTGCCGCGTGAACCTCACAAACCTGCACCGCCGGCTCCTGGCCGACGTTCTCGCCATCGGAGCGCCCTACCCGCTCGTGATCACCGGCGGGTACGCCGTACAGGCCCACGGCCTAGTCGACCGGCTCTCGCAGGACCTGGACGTCGCCACCGAGAACCCGGCCCCCATCGACGAGATCATCCGCACGGTCGGCGACGGTCTCGCCGAGCGCGGCTGGGGCGTCCGGCACATCGAGTCCAGTCCGCTGTCGGGCCGGCTCATCGCCACCGACCGCGCCACCGGCGAGGAGTGCGAGGTCGATGTCCTCAAGGAAGCCTTCTGGGCCCCGCCGACGGTCACTGAATACGGTCCCGTCCTTGCTCTGGACGACGTGATCGGCACCAAGGTCCGCGCCCTCGCCGACCGCGGCGCGGTCCGCGACCTCATCGACGTCCACGCGGCGATGCGGCACCGCTCCACCCTCGAGCTGGAGAACCTCGGCCGCCGCCACGCCCGCTTCGAGTTCAGCCTCCACGACCTGCGTGACCGGCTCCAGGGAGCCGAGTGGTGGGACGACCAGGACTTCGCCGACTACGGCCTCACCCTCGATCAGACCGCCGACCTCCGCGGGTGGGCACTGACCTGGGCCACCGACCTCGACACCCGCCTCCACCAGAACGACCACCACGACGAGTGAGAGCGCGGTCGGCGCGAGTCCCGCAACCTGGCGCCGCCAACCGCGACTCAATGTCCGTTGAGGGGAGACGCACCGCAGTGCGCACCGGCACCCTACCGGTGCCGCACCACGCTCTTCTGCCGCTCCGTCAACTCAGCCGAAAGCCGATCCCTCCGTACGCGGCCACAGGTGGGGGCGAGCTTCGGGGCATGCCGCGCACCGGACTCCCGCAGGGCGCGGGAGACTGCGGCGAGAGCGGCCCCGGTCCGTTCGGCGCGAGGTGGTGGCCCCGGGCGCAGCGGCCCGGCACCGGCGCTGAACTTGGCCTGCTCAATCGGACCTGGCACATCGTCCGCGACAACGCCGGGCTCGCGAAACACCCGCCACGACAACTCCCGCATCGACCTCACCTCCTGCCAGACCACTACCCCGACCCCCGCGAGGGCCAGGAAGGACGACATGGTCTCGGTCTCCTTTCGTCAGCGGGGGGATACGGGACCGCTCGGTTTCTGCTGCCGGGGCGCATGCATGGCAGCAGAAATCGCAGGGGGAATGATGACCGGTGGGTCTTGTGGCCCGCCGGGCCATAGCCAAAGCGTGCCGGGGGGCGCCATGCCGTGCAGGTAGGCGAGGAGCGGCTCGGCGCGCCGGCGGGAGGGGTGCGCGGCCACGCGGGCTACCGCCTCGACGAAGGGGACCCATGCGGCCTCTTGGACCAGTTTGTCGGGGTCCTGGGGGTGCAGCGTCCCCTGCACGCTTCCCGCGAGGAAGGTGAAAACGCTCCACGTGCCATCCCAGGCCGGATCGCCGGTGACCACGTGCTGTGAGACGCAGACCAGCCTCGTCGGCCCTGTCAGCGCCAGGCCGGTTTCCTCGTAGACCTCCCGGGCGACGGCATCGTGCGCCAGCTCCTCCGCCTCAGCCACGCCGCCGGGGAAAACCCCACTGCTCCTTCTCTCCGGGCAGACGTTCGCGCACCATCAGCAGGCAGCCGTTATGTTCGATTATGGCCGACATAATGGCTTTTGGCGCCTTTGACACCGAACTCCCCTTCTCTCGAACGACCCCCGCAGGCGGGGCGGACCACCAGAGCGCCCGACGTACCCGGCACTGGTCGGAACGACCCCCGCGCGGGCGGGGCGGACTAACGGTCCGTGAGGGTGAAGCCGAAGTGGTACTTCTCCAACCCGTCGATCGGGAAGACGACTCCCATCAACTCCCGAAAACGCGCCTCGGCCGTATCGCCTCCAGCGCGCCACACCCGCAGGGTGTACTGACTGTCCGGTCGGAGTCGGAACTCCAGCACTGCCCCGTCGATATTGCACAGGATCTGCTCACCGGTGCCGGTTACCCATCGCCACTCACCGAGAAGCTCAAACTCCGGTCCAGGTGTGAGCGGGGTCGGGGAAACGTCGATGGCCACCGACGCGTCGTGAGTCTGAGCATTGCTGAAGATCAACGCGATGCCCTGGCCCACCTGGACCGGGGTCGTCCCGTCCACGGGCAACTCAGCCCAGAACGGGCGCTCCTCCCCCGGTCTCCGCATTTCATCCAGCCCGAAAATCGACCGGTCGATCGGCACTACACCTGTCACCCGTACTGCTTCCTCACCCGTCATACGAAGCAGCCTAGGCACACGTGGACGCAGCCTGGGTTGTCTTCCTCCCCGGATGGCGCGGGAACGGTGTGCCCTGTGGCTCATACCCCACCCGCCCCACATCTGACAGTCGAGGCCAGCCAAGTCCGCGATTCCCTCTGGAGAGCGTCGGTGAGTGAACACACAGCAACGGGCTCGCCGTCCCGTAGAACCGGCTCGCCGCCATCGAGCGCGAGACCGCAGGCCGGCCGGGGACTCATCGAACGATGCGCATACCCGGCAGTGGAGACGCCTCAACGCCTTCCGCGGTGAGGACTTCTCGCGCCAAACTGCCGGGCGCGTACCCACCCGGTGTCGGTGGACAATGCCTCTCTCGTCCACCGATCCAGGTCGGTGTCCTGGGACATCTCGCTGAAGACCTCATCGATCATCTGCGGCAAGGGCAACACATCACGACTGAGCTGCCCCTCCTCGACCAGTCGCCCAGCGAGGCGGAAGGCATCATCGAAGCCCAAGGCGATCTCGTCCGGCGGCACATCGTATTCGTCCAGCCAAGCCGCCTGATCCGAAGCAGGCGCCGCGACCACGACAACCGCCTCGATCAGCATGCAACGACGCGCTGAGAGAATAGGGCTCTTTACGCAGTCATCGTGCCACGACTCCGCTCGAGCCGAGCGAACAGCCTGTCATCTTGCTGAGCGCGTTCGTCCGTATTGCGCTGAGCCCACACTCTCAAGTGCGCTGACGGCACACAACGAACAGGACTCCACCGAGTTCTCGACTCCCTGGCCGAGGCGTCGCAGGCCCGAAGGACGGAGAGTTTCCACGTTGGCGGTGGACGTCTTCCGCGGCATGTCCAGCGACGGGCTCACCGACAGTGTCCAGTCGCTGAGGAGCAACCTCGCCAGGGACAAGAGCGGGAGTTCCTCACCTTCCTCCTGGACGTCGTCGAGCTGCTGCGCTCGCTCCAGCCCGTAGCCGACCCCCTCGAGGTTAGGTGACAGCGGATTCTGTTGTGTGGGCTGAACTGGCAGGAGGAGCTGGCTTTCGCTTGTGATGCGGAAGTTAACGTTCTGCGCCGGGAAATGGTTTCAAACGCCGCTAAGGGATGGCCTTCATCACTGGTGTCGTTTGACTGCCTGTTTGTGTTTTGTGTGGGTTGTCGGTTTCCCTCCCTCTGGACGCTGCGTGACCGCACCTTTACTGTCCATTGAATCTTGTTTGGTTCTTCACGTTAACTTCACTGCTGGGCTAAATGGTGGGGGATGTGTCGTTCTGGTGAGTGGTAGATGGGGTGCCCGCGCGGCGGGATCGTTGGTGTCAGGTGCGGTGCTGGTCGGGCTGCTCACGCCGACCGGGGTGCAGGCGCTTCCTCAGAAGGCTCCTCCTCCTGCTGCTGCGGGCGAGGCGCCGTCGCCACTCGCACGAACTGAGAGTGAGTCACTCGCGCTGGCGCGGAGTTCGGGTGAACCTGTTGAGGTTGTCTCGCTGCGCAGTGAGACCAGTGAGGTGTTCGCGACCCCCGAGGGCAATTTCGAGGCGCGGCAGTATCTGCGCCCGGTGCGGACGCGAGTGGCTGGTGAGTGGAAGCCTGTTGACACCGCTTTGGTGAGGGACAGTGCTGGTGTGGTGGCTCCGAAGGCGGTGACGATCGGTCTGGAGTTCTCGGGTGGTGGATCGGCGCCGTTGGTGCGGATGGTCAAGGCGGGCCGCGAACTCACGTTGAGCTGGCCGACAAGTCTGCCGCTTCCTGTGTTGCAGGGAGACACAGCGACCTACCCGGAAGTGCTGCCCGGGGTTGATCTGAGGTTGGGTGCGAAGGCAGACGGGTTCACTCAGTTGTTGGTAGTGAAGTCCGCCGCCGCAGCGGCGAACCCGGCGTTGAACGAGGTGCGGATGAGCCTCGACGCCCAGGGCATGACAGTTCGTGAGCAGCCGGAGGGTGGGTTGGAGGCTGTCGACGACGGTGCAGGGGGCGCGGTGTTCGAGGCGCCTCGTCCGGTGATGTGGGATTCCCGTAGGGAGTCTGGTGCGGCTGCCCGGAAGGGTGGTGCGTCTGTTGCCCGGAAGGGCGGGGCTGATGGTGGTGAACCGGGGGCGGGTGAGTCAGGGGGGTTGGCTCCTGTGGGGGTTGAGATTCCTGCGGATCAGAGTGCTCTGGTGCTGCAGCCGGATGCCGCGCTTCTGCGTGGCGCTGAAACGGTGTATCCGGTGTTCATCGACCCGCAGTTCCATGCTCCGAAGGCGAACGCGTGGACGATGGCCTCGGAGTACTGGGCCAATTCGCCGCAGTGGCAGTTCAACGGGGAAGCGGACGCGGGGCTCGGGTACTGCGACTGGGCCGAATGTATGCGATATGACACCAAGCGGTTGTTCTACCAGTTCGACACGACCAGGTTCTGGGGCAAGTCGATCCTGAGCGCTGAGTTCGCTGTGCGTAACACTCACTCTGCCTCGTGCAGTGCCCGGGGCGTGGAGTTGTGGAAGACCAAGGCGATCGACAAGGACACGCACTGGAACGAACAGGAGCAGTCGGGGTTCTGGATCGATCATCTGCGGACGTCGTCGTTCGCCTACGGGTTCACCGGGTGTGCGGCGCGGGATGCCGAGTTCGATGTGAAGACGGCGGTGCAGCAGTCCGCGACCGCGAAGAACCCGAAGATGACGTTCGGTCTGCGGGCGTCCAGCGAGAGTGACAAGTACGGGTGGAAGCGGTTCTCCGAGGACGCCTTCCTGCGCGTGTTGTACAACCGTCCGCCTCCGCAGGTGAAGATGTCGCAGTTGTCGATGGAGTACGGCGGTGTGTGCAAGAAGCCAGCGGATGCTCCTCGATCTCGGTCGCTGGGATTGATCCACGCCGACAGGGTCACCGATCCGGACGGTGACACAGTCGCCGTGGAGTTTCGCGCGATCTGGGATGGCGGAAGGTGGCCGGCGCTACCGCAAGAAGGTGTACGAACGTCAGTCAAAGCCTCAGGCTCTGACTTTCACATGAGCCTGCCTTCGTCCCTACCGCAGAATAAGCAGATTGGGTGGGAGGCACGGGTCTGGGACGGTGGGCAGTACTCGCCGTGGTCGTCGGCAGGTGATCCGACGATGTGCTACTTCAGCTACGACGCGACCGTTCCGAAGTCGCCCGCGCTGTCCTCTCTCGACTTCCCGGCCTCCGATCCCGAGAACCCGGAAGATCCCTGGCATGACGGCACCGGCAGGTATGGCGTCTTTGAGATGGATGCCAACGACAGCCAGGTGACCAAGTACTGGTACGGCATCAACACCGATCCCACCTCGGACAACACGGTCACCACCACGGCCGGCGCCGCGAAGACCATCACGTTCCTGCCGCCCAAGCCCGGGCTGAACACCCTGTACGTGAAGTCTTTCGACGCTGCGGGGAACGTGTCTGCGCCGACCAGCTACCGGTTCCGGGTCAAAGCGGGGCAACCAGAGCGAGCAACCTGGTCCCTCGATGAGGAAACCGGGACACAGGCCGCCGGCACAGCACCTGCGCGGACCGCCGTCTTGCACGGCGGGGCGACACCAGGGGTGTCCGGCGCGCTCGGCACAGCGGTCCGGTTCGACGGCGTGAACGACTACGCCCGAACCGACACTCCCACCGTGGCGACCGACACGGGCTTCTCCGTCTCGGCCTGGGCCAAGCTGTCCTCGGTGCCGGGCACGTCCGCCGTCGTCGTCGCGCAGCCCGGTAACCACAATCCCGGCTTCCAGCTCTACTACTCCGGCACCTACGACCGGTGGGCCTTCGTCCAGTACCGGGCGGATGATCCGAACGCGACCACGGCCATGGCGATGCAGGCCCAAGCCGGCGGGGTGAGCGCCAATGAGTGGGTGCACCTGGTGGGGACGCATAGTGCGACGGACGACGAGCTGAAACTGTATGTGGACGGTGTCCTGGCAGGTACGACGGCCTATGACTCGCCGTGGGATGCCCGCCGCGGGTTGCAGATCGGGGCCGGTTCTCACAACGGCGATCCGCGATCGTTCTTCCCCGGGGCGATCGACGAGGTCCAGATCTTCGACAAGGCCCTCTCCCAGGGAGAGGTGACACGGTTGAAGGGAAAGGACTCGCTGATTTCCGGGCGGCCGGCCCGGGCGGTCTTCTCCATGGACGAAGCCGCGGACAAGATCGAGCTCAACGGTGTCCCAGAAGTCTTGCCCGCCGAGTTCCGCGGCGGTGTCACCAAGGGAGCCACGGGTGTGGTCGGCCAAGCCCTGGAACTGAACGGAACCACCGGCTATGCCACCACCGAGCGGCCCATGCTCAACAACCAGCGCAGCTACACCGTCGCCGCCTGGGCCCGCTTGCCCAAGACGAAACCCGACCACGCCGCGGTGGTGACCATGCAGGGCGGTGTCCACAAACCCGGGTTCGAGCTCTACTACTCGCACACCTTCGACCGGTGGGGCATCCGAGCCTTCACCACGGACGATCCTGACGCGTCCCAGGTCCAAGCCCTTCAACCCTCCGGCAGTACGGCCCGTGGCGGAGAATGGGCGCACCTGGTCGGTGTGCACGACAGTGTCACCAACGAGCTCACCTTCTACCTCAACGGCAAACGAGCCGGGTCCACCACGTTGGTCGCCGGCTGGTACGCCGGCGGTCCGGTGCAGATCGGCGCCGGGCAGTACGGCGGGCAGCCGGGATCGTTCTTCCCCGGCCGCATCGACGATGTCCGCCTCTACGACCGGCCGGTCTCCGCGGACGAGGTGCAGCAGATGTTCAAGCAGCGCCCGGTGGTCAAGGCACGCTGGAAGTTCGCGAGCTCGTCCGGCACTCCGGCCAAGACAACGGACTCCTCGTCGTTCGACCACGACATGACCCTGCACGGCGGGGCACAGGTCGGGCCGGACAAGGGCTGGGTCGACGGCGGCATCGTCCTGGACGGTGTCAACGACCACGGGATGGCCGAGATGCCCACCGATACCGGAGGGAGTTTCACGATCGCGGGCTGGGCGCAGGCCGCGGCCGAACCCACCGGGCCGGTCACCTTGCTGAGTGCCTCGGGGCTGACGAAGAACGCGTTGACCGTGCGGTACGAGCCGGGTTGGGCAGCGGTGGAGGGCCCGGGTCGATGGCGGGTGACGATCGGTGATCGTGACGGGCTTGATGTCACCTTCCGTGATGCGGCGAATGGGCAGTTCGCCGAGTCCACCGAGTGGAACCACCTGGCCGTGGTCTATGACGGGTTCGACAAACAGGTGTCCCTCTACGTGAACGGCGAGCTGGAGGGGACCAGCTGTGCCGGCGAGGACGACTGCCTCGAGCGCTCCCACGCGGAGGACGTGCTCTCCTTCACGGCTGCGGAACTCCACCTCGGACGGCAGGCGACCGGGACGTCGAGCGGCAACCAGTACTGGCCGGGTGCCATCTCCGACCTGTGGGCATTCCAAGGCGCGCTGACGGAGCCGCAGATCCGCCAGCTCGCGGTCGGCCAACCGGGTCTCCCCACGACGGTTCCCGGCAGCGGCTGATCGCACCACCTTCCGAGCGGGCCCGGCCGAGCAGGCCGGGCCCGCCCCCGAACCAGCATTGATTCCGTAGGCATTCACCCGTCGCGCGTGCTTCAAGCACCCACGGGAACAGCGGTGGAGGACACAGACTCATGACCAACGGCAGATCCCGCACGCCTTTCCGTCGGATACGCGGGCGTATCGCCCTGGCCTGCGCGACCGTCATGGTCGGCACCCTCCTCCAGGCCGTGACCCAACCCCAACCCGCGGCCGCCGCGGACAAGGGCACTGGCCGCCCTAGCCTCCCCGCCTCGGAGAAACCCATCCCCGGCACTCGGGGCAAACCTGCGGCGAAACGCACCACCGCAGGCAAACCGCCCGTACCGCTGCCAGCACCGGACCGGACCTGGCCCAAGGCGGCGACGGCACGGATAGCCCTGGCCACGACCACGGCCGGTTCGGTGAAGGCCACAGGTCTGCCCCTGGAACTCGACACCCGTGTGAAGAAGGGCGAGAAGTCCGCCACGGGGACGGTTCAGGCCGAGGTCGTCAGCCGTAAGGCCGCTCAGGGTGCTGGCGTCGACGGCGTCATGTTCACCCTCCGCGCCGAGAACACGGCATCCGAGGGCACGGTCCGCGCCCGCGTTGACTACTCCACCTTCGCCGACGCCTACGGCGGCGGCTACGCCGACCGGCTCACTCTCGTCCAACTCCCCCCGTGCGCGCTGACCACCCCGAGCCTGATCGCTTGCCGCACCCCCAAGCCTGTCGCGGCGGTGAATGACACCGAGCAGCGGACCCTCACCGCCCCCAGCCTCGAACTGGCGGCCAAGGCACCGACCGTATTCGCCGCCGTCTCCACCACTGATGGCTCCCGCGGCGACTACAAGGCCACTTCCCTGTCCGCCTCGGCGACCTGGAACACCAACCTCAACACAGGTGACTTCTCCTGGTCCTACAACATGCCGGTACCCGAGGTTCCGGGCAGTCTCCTGCCGAACGTCGGGCTGTCCTACTCGTCCGGGTCGGTCGACGGCCGCACGGCGAACACCAACAACCAGTCCAGTTGGGCGGGCGACGGGTTCAGTATGTGGCCGGGTTTCATCGAGCGCCGCTACAAGCCGTGCGCCGACGATGGAATCGAACACGCCAACGGCAAACCTGGTGACCTGTGCTGGGGCTACGACAACGCGTTCATCTCCTTCAACGGCAAAGCCGGTGAGCTTGTCCCCACGGGCGCCAACACCTGGAAGCTGCGTGATGACGACGGAACCAAGATCGACCGTCTCACCTCCGCCAACCGCGCGAACGGCGACAACGACGGCGAGTACTGGCGCCTGACCGCGCCGAACGGGACCCGCTACTACTTCGGCTACCACCGCCTGCCCGGCTGGGCCGAAGGCAAGGAAGCCACGGACTCCACCTGGACCGTCCCCGTCTTCGGTGACGACACCGACGAACCCTGCAAAGCCGTTACCTTCGCCGCCTCCCACTGCCAGCAGGCCTGGCGATGGAACCTCGACTACGTCGTCGACGTGCACAGCAACGCCATGGCGTACTACTACCACAAGGAAAGCAACTCCTACGGCCGCAACCTGGAAGCCGCCGACAACTCCCGCTACACCCGCGGCGGAGCCCTCGACCGCATCGAATACGGCCTCAAGTCCAGCTCCATGTACGGCACCAAGGCACTTGCGCGGGTCGACTTCACCAACAGCGAGCGCTGCGTGGCCACCTCATCGATGGACTGCTCCTCCATCGACACCCAGTCGGCCTACTGGTACGACACCCCCTGGGACCTGAACTGCGACATCGGAGAAACCTGCGACGAAGGCCGCCTCTCACCCTCCTTCTTCACCCGCAAACGCCTCTCCCAAGTCACCACCCAGGTTCTCGAAGGCACCGCCTACCAGAACGTCGACTCCTGGAAACTCGCCCACCACTGGGGCATGGCCGACACCGACTACCAACTGCTGCTCTCCTCTATCCAGCACACCGGCCACACCGCCACCCCTGCCATCACCCAGCCGAAGACCACCTTCGGCTACACCCAGCTCGCCAACCGACTCGACCGCGTCGGTGACGGATTCGCCCCCTTCATCAAGGCCCGACTCTCCACAGTCATCAACGAGGCCGGCGGACAACTCGACGCCAACTACACAGCCGCCGCCTGCGACGCGGACGCCCTCCCAACGCCGTCGACCAACACCACCCGCTGCTTCCCTCAATTCATCGGCGGCAGTGATACCGCTGATCCGGTCCAGCAGTGGTTCAACAAGTACACCGTGGCCTCCGTCACCGAAAGCGACCGCACCGGCGGCGGAGCACCCGACAAGGTCACCCGCTACGACTACCTCGGCGGCGCCGCCTGGCACTACGACGATGACGACGGCCTCACCAAGGACAAGCACCGCACCTGGAGCCAATGGCGCGGCTACGGCCACGTCCGGGTTCAGACCGGCGGCCAGGGCGGCGCGTCGGCCATGAAGTCACAACAGGACTCCTACTTCCTGCGCGGCATGGACGGCGACCGCCTCAACGCCACCGGCGGAACGAAGAACGTCACGATCACTTTGGGGACAGGGGAAGGTGATCCGCTCACCGACCACGAATCAGCGGCCGGCTTCGCCTACAAAACTGTCAGCTACTCCGGCCCCGGAGGTACCGTCCTCAGCAAGACGGTCAACCGACCTTGGAAGCATCAGACAGCGTCCAAAGTCCGCGACTGGGGCACCATCACCGCCAACTTCACCGGCACCAGTAACAGCAAAACCTTCATCTCCCTCGACAACGGAGCCGGCACCGACTGGCGCACCGTCTCCAAAGCGACAACCCACGACACGGCTACCGGACTCGTCACCGAGGTCCACGACCTCGGCAACCACAGCACCGCCGCAGACAACCGATGCATCCGCACCAGCTACGCCACCAACACCACGCTCAACATCCTCACTCTGCCTGCACGGGTGGAAACCGTTGCCAAGCCGTGCGACACGACCCCGGTCCGGCCCGCAGATGTCCTCTCCGACGTCCGCACCGCCTACGACAACCAGGCATACGGAGACGCCCCCACCAAGGGATTGCCCACCGCGACCTCAATGTTGAAGGAGTATGACGGCACTACGGCGGTCTACCTGGAAGCCAGTGGTACCTATGACTCCTACGGCCGTCAGGTCACCAGTACCGACCTGACGGCAACCACACGGGTAACAGCAGCCGGGGTCATCTCCCGTACGCTTCGGACCGATGGCCGCACCACCACCACTGAACGCACCCCTGCCGTCGGTATCCCCACCACCCTCGCGGTCACCACTCCGCCTGCCACAGCAGGCGACGCCTCCACATCACAGACCACCACCACGGAGCACGATCCGGTTCGAGGACTGCCGCTCACCCAGACCGACACCAACGGCAAGGTCACCAGCTTCGCCTACGACGCGCTCGGCCGCTCCACCAAGATCTGGTTCGCCGACCGCACGACCAGCCAGATCCCCCATCGAGAGTTCATCTACACTCCCGCCGGTGACGGACAGCCCAACGTCGTCGCCACCAAAACTCTGGGCAACCACGGAGTCCAACGCACCTCCTACGTCCTCTACGACGGCATGCAGCGCCCACGGCAGACCCAGGAACCCGGGCCAGGTGGCGGCACCCTCATCAGCGACACCTTCTATGACGAACGCGGTCTCGTCGCCAAGACGTTCTCCACCTACTACACCACCAGTGCACCCGGCACCCAGCTCTTCACCCCGAACAACGCGCTCAGCGTCGAGTCCCAGACCCGCTACACGTACGACGGCCTCGGTCGGCAGACCGAAGTCCGCGAGATAGCGGGCAACGGCGACGGCGGAACCGTCCTAGCCGTCTCCCAGACCATTCACGGCGGCGACCGCACGACCGTCATCCCGCCCACCGGTGGAACGGCCACGACCACCCTGGTCGATGTGAGGGGAAAGACGACTCAACTCCGTCAACATCACGAGCCGACCGCAGGTTCCACCTACGACAAGACCTCCTACACGTACCACCCCAGCGGCCAGCTCACGAAGGTCACCGACCCCGCGAACGTCAGCTGGAACTACACCTATGACCTGATGGGTCGCCAAACCGTCAACGAAGACCCCGACAAGGGCACCACGACCAACACCTACGACGACCGCGGCCAACTCCGCACCACCCACAACGACGCCACCAACATCACCCTCGCCCACCTCTACGACAACCTGGGCCGCAAGACCCAACTCCGCAAGGACTCCGCCACCGGCCCGCTCCGCGCCGAGTGGACCTACGACACCATCACGGGCGCCAAAGGACACCTGGCCGATTCCACGCGCTACGAGAACGGCAACGCCTACACCAGCAAGGTCGTCGCCTACAACCGGCTCTACCAGCCCCTGCGCACCTCGATCACCATTCCCACAGCCGAAGGCGACCTGGCCGGCACCTACGTGTCGACCATGTCCTACAACGTCTCCGGTCTCCCCCAAGGCGTCGGCTATCCGGCAGCCGGCTCTCTACCCGGGGCGGTCGTCTCCTTCACCTACGACGACCACACCCTCCGCACCACCGGAATCCACGGCAGCCAGGGCGTCGAGGGACTCACCAGCTACAGCCTCACCGGCAAACCGCTCCAGAACGAACTCTTCCGCAACGGCAAGAAGACCTGGGTCACCAACGGATACGAATGGGGCACCCAGCGCCTGTCCACCACCCGCGTGGACCGCGAAGACGTCCCCGGCGTCGACCAATCCAACACCTACCGCTACGACGACTCCGCCAACATCCTCTCCGTCACCGACGTCTCCCGCTCCGGCACCGACAACCAGTGCTTCACCTACGACTTCGCCCGCCGCATCACCCAAGCCTGGACCCAGAACACCACCACCTGCGCCGCCACCCCCAGCAGCACCGTCATCGGTGGCCCCGCCCCCTACTGGCACTCCTACACCTACCGTCCGGACGGAAACCGCGCCACCGAAACCCTCCACGACCCCACCGGCGACACCACCAAAGACCGCACCCGCACCTACGAATACCCCGCGGCCGGACAACCCCAGCCACACACCCTCACCTCCGTCACCAGCGCAGGGCCCCCGGGAACCCCGGAGGACTCATTCACCTACGTCGGCGGGAACACCGTCAGCCGAACCGTCAACGGCACCACCCAAAACCTTGAATGGGACCCCGAAGGCCACCTCGCCAAGGTGACCGAACCCGTCCCCGGCAGCGCGGCGAAGGTCACCCGATACCTCTACGACGCCGAAGGCAACCGCCTCATCGGCCGCACCCCCACCGAAACCACCCTCTACCTCGGCTCCACCGAGATCACTCTCCCCAAGACCAGTGCTGGAGCCCCGACACCGACGCCTTCCGCAACCCGCTACATCCACCTCGGCGGCGGCCACCAAGGCGTCCAGGAAGACGACGGCACCGTCTCCTTCACCCTCGCCGACCACCACGGCACCGCCCAACTCGCCACCAACGCCACAACCCAGCAACTCACCCAACGCCGCAGCCTCCCCTTCGGCGGAACCCGCGGCACCCAACCCACCACCTGGCCCGGCACCAAAGGCTTCGTCGGCGGCACCGACGACACCAAGAACACCGGCCTCACCCACCTCGGCGCCCGCGAATACGACCCAAGCGTCGGACGCTTCATCAGCGTCGACCCCATCCTCCAAGCCGACCTGCCGCAAACCCTCAACGGCTACACCTACGGAGCCCAAAACCCACTCGCCTTCAGCGATCCCAGTGGCCTCAAAATCGCCTGCGGAGCCGGTCACGACACCCCCTGCCCCGGCAACGACCCGAACGGCGACGGCGTCGTCAACCCCGGCTACCCCAACACCAACGTCCCCACGAAAAAGCCCAGCACAAAAACCCCCATCAAAGAAACACCGCCCCCTGCTATTCAAATCGGCGAATTCGTCATACCCACACCTGAGGCCATCACCAAGCTATTCACCTACAGGAAGAACCTCAGCTACGAAAGCAACGTCCAACTCTGGGCTCGAAACTATTGCAGCAATGTCGCCAAAATGGGCAAGTCTGAATTCTGCAACATAGCCAGTACTACGGGCTACTTCGGTCAAAGCACTATCGAGTTCGAAATGGACATCCTCGAAATCATCGGCGCACGAGACTACGTCGACTGCCTCACGGGAAAGGGTTCGGCAAGTTGTGGAGCCGCCGCTGCCGATGTAGCCCTCATCATTATCAGCAGAGGCCGAAGCAAGGCCGCCGAGATAGGATTCAAGGCAACAAAGATAAGAATAAAGAATAAAGGAACCAAATCCATCACCTGCCTTATTGGGCTAGGCAACAGCTTCAAAAAGGGCACGCCAGTCCTCATGGCCGATGGGTCAACGAAACCCATCGAGAAAATCAAAGCCGGCGACAAGGTCCTCGCCACAGAACCCGAAACCGGCCAGTCACTACCCAAGACAGTCGAAGCATCCCTCGTCCACAACGACGACGACCTCATCGACATCCGAGTACGCACAAGCGACGACAAGACCGCCACCATCAGCACCACCGCCCACCACCTCTTCTGGGACCAAGCAACCAACTCCTGGAAACCAGCAGGCGCCCTCACCAACCAAAGCCAACTCGCCAACCCCATGACGCTCCCCGCATCCGTTGAATCAACGCAACGACGCCCGAGCAGCATGGACATGTACGACCTCACCGTCGCCGACTTCCACACGTACTATGTGCTAGCGGGCGAGACTCCGGTACTCGTTCACAATTCGACCCCATGCCCTACCGCTATCAATCTTGGTTCGCGTCCCGCTGGCGTCGGTGACGATTGGGTGGGGCGGGGTGCTGATAACGGAAAGGGAATTGTGTGGCAGAAGCCTGGCTCGACCGGAAATGGTGACATGGTTCGCGTGATGGATCCGACCGGCAGGTATCCGAATGGCTATGTACGCTTCCACAACAGGAGTGGCCAGCCGATCGGACTCGACGGGAAACCCGGCTCGAAGGCGGATACGCATATCTCGATGAATCCTGATGGCACTTATCCACTTCCGGAGGGGTGGTAGGCATGAACCTGAACCTTCGGGGTCAAGCAGTTACCCGCGTCTGCTTCGACGCGGCACTCACGGTCCTGACCAGTGGGGATTGCGAACTGCGCGTCGAGACCGAGGCGGCTCTTCAAGTATCGTCCGGGGATCATGTGTCTTTCGATCCAGAATCCCCGGACGTTGCGTCTCCCCATCTCGTCAGACTAGTCCGTGACGTGATTGCTGAGGCTAAGGTGGGAAGAGCCGGTGATCTCGTGATCGAATTCGAAAGCGGCACGAAACTGACTGTCCTGCCGGATGAGGAGTATGAGGCTTGGGGGACCGTCGGGCCTGGGAAGCGAGTGACCTGTATGCCCGGAGGGGAGATTGCAGTGTGGAGTGGTGAGTGATATTCGGCCGTAACCGGAAAACCTGATCGCGCATCGCTCCTGTATGCAGGAGCAAATTTGTGGCCCCGTCGGGAGCGTTCCGACGGGGTCACAGAGGTGTCTGAAGGCAATAATTGACGGCAACGTCAGTGGACGGGTGCTGCACACAGCGGAGGGGCGTCGCTGCCGTCGGGCTGCGTTGGCTTCAGCGGGCTCGCGGAGGGCGTGTGCAAGAAGGTCGATGGCGTCGCGCTGGAGGCGGAGTCGGACGTGGGCGTAGACGGTTGCGGTGACGCCGATGTGTGCGTGGCCCTCAACGCCACAGACATCACCCCATGTAATCACCTGGACACGAGACTTTTTGGGGTCAGATGGCGGGCAGCAGTCCGCAAAGACAGCCGCTTCCCGCCACGCGGCTGGAGCCTGACAGACGGGGGAAGCCCGATGCCGGCCATCAGCGAGCGGGCGCCTTACGAGCTGGTGCGTGATTGCGTTTGAGACGTGGATGCCTGACCGGGGGGTTTTTGTCAGTCGGTGGTGTTGCGGTCGGAGACGAGGCCGGCGATGGCCCGGTAGGTGGCGGGCAGATTCTCCCGGCGGTGGGTCCAGCGGACCAATTGCTTCCAGCGTTTGTGATCGGCGAGGGCGTGTTCGACGGTGATGCGCTTCGAGGAGTGCCGGTGCCGGGCTCGTAGGCGGGCTTCGAGGACCTCGGGAGGGCTGATCTTGTTTCCCTTCCTCGGCGGCGTCACCGCTTGGCCGGGATGGTCGCGGCGGAGTCCGAGGTAGCCGTCGTCCAGAAGGACTTCAACGTCGGAGAAGCGCTGGAAACAGGTACCGATGCCCTCGTTGCGTGCAGCGGTCGCGTCATGCATCCGCCCTGGTCGCAGGGCGTCGGTCCAGAGCGTGCGGCCCTCATGGTCGGCGACGACGGTGGCCTTCATCGTGTTCTGCTTCTTCTTCCCCGAGACGAAGGCACGGCGTCCGCCGCGGCCGGCCGGGGGCCGACGGACCTGGACTTCGGTGGCGTCCAGCCGCAGCTCGATGCCTTCGGCCTGGGCGTATGCGAACACATCCGCCAAGGTCCGCAGCCGCAGGCCGGGCCGGTCCGGGACCGCACATCCCCGCTCGGCCAGCAGCCCTCGCATCTCGCCGATCGCACGGGTGATGGTGGAGCGATCGACGCCGAACAGCAGCCCCAACGCCGCATGCGGCAAATCGTGC
Organism: Streptomyces sp. NBC_00690; assembly: GCF_036226685.1. Lineage (NCBI taxonomy): Bacteria > Bacillati > Actinomycetota > Actinomycetes > Kitasatosporales > Streptomycetaceae > Streptomyces > Streptomyces sp. NBC_00690. The sequence continues at coordinate 250,764 of NZ_CP109010.1, read as the reverse complement.
CGCAGATGAATCAGCGTGGCCACGAGCCGGTCGACGAACACCAGCCGATGCCGGACACCGGCTCCTGCTTCACGTCGCCTGGCCCCGCCGCGGGCTCTGTGACGACGCCCCTCGACCACCGCCTGCCAAGGGTCGGCCAACTCCTCAACCAGGTAAGCGAGATGCCCCCGAGAGACCCCTGTTGTCGGCGTACGGACTTAGATGGCTCTGGCAAGATTTTCGTAGCCGGAGATCATCTCGGTGAGACGGTCGGCCGATCCGTATAGCGGCGGCGGATGTGGGCGATCAGGACGACGCGGTGACGGAGGAGTGGGACGCCGGCGCGTCCGGCCATGATGCGTTTTTGCAGCTTGACGTCGGTGATGCGGCCTTCGTTGACACCGGAGTTGTAAGGGGTGGTGATTCCCTGGGCGACGGCATGACGGTCTTCGCGCAGAGCTCCGGCGAGGCCGGCGAGAGGGGCCAGGCCGCTGGTTGCGAGGTCGTCCAGCCAGCCTGGCAGGGGTGTCGCGTCGCGGTTGTCGAGCATGGCGGCGAACCGGCGGACCAGGTCGTGGGTGGTTCTGAGTTCAGGGCACTGGTCGAGGAGCCGGGGCAGGCGGTCGTTGATGTGCGGGCTGCGGCGGCTCGGATGGGTGGTGATCCAGCGGGCTGCCTCGCGCGGTGAGGGCGGTCGCTCGCGCGGTTCGTCTAGGGGCAGACCACGGCGTAGGGGTGCGACGGCCATTTTCACGCGCTGGTAGTGGCCGAGGTAGCCCTTGGTCTGGAGTTCTTCGTGCAGGATCTTCGCGCTGTGCTGTCCCTCGTCCCAGCGTTGTTGCAGGTAGTCGAGGTAGGGGTCCAGAGCGGAGGGCTTGCGGGGCGGGCGGCGCACCACCTCCTGCCAGGTGCGGGCCCGGGCGTACTTGCTGACGGTGCGGCGGTTCAGGCCGAGCTCCCGTGCTACGGAACTGTGGCTCCGGCCGGCGCCGGTCAGGGCGTGCACGGCGTCGAACAGCCTTCGGGCGTGGCGCCCGGCGCGGGTGTCCGCCGCGGTGTTCTCGACGGCGTCCTCGACCGGTGCGGGAGCGGTCTCGCTGACTGGGGGAAGTGCTGCGGGCAGGCAGCCGTGGTGGGCGGAGGCGATGTCCTGGACTCGGCGGGAGAGGCCCTGCCAGAGATGGAAGCGGTCGCTGATCTGCAAAGCGTCGGGGGCACCGGCGGTGATGCCCTGTCGGTAGGTGAGGGAGCCGTCGCGGCAGGCAATCTCGACACCTGGGTGTTCCCGGAGCCAGTGGCTGAGCTGTTCCGCGTCGCGCCCTTCCCAAAGTGTGAGCGGGAGCCGGGTGGTGGCGTCGACCAGGAGGGTGCCGTAGGTGTTTCCGTAGAGGGCGAAGTCATCCACCCCCAGCACCCGGGGCGTGACCAGCGGCGGAAGCGGCACCCGCATCAGTTGGGACAGGACGGTGCACCGCGAGAGTGTGACGTTCAGGATCCGCAGCATCCGGGAGCCGCCTCGCCCGGCCAGCACCACGCCGACGTCTTCCACCTGGCGCTGCAACAGCGGTGTGCGCCGCTGGTAGCGCATGGTCAGCCCTGCCACTTGCTCGGCGAAGGTCACCTTCGGACATGCCGGGTTCTCGCAGTACAGGCGGCGTACGGACAGGTCGATGCGCAGAGGCCGGCCTCCGAGAGCGACGTCGGCGAGGTGTCGCACGTAGCGGCTGTGGCACCACGTGCTCAGCTGGCCACATCCCGTACATTCCGCCGGTTCACTGGATCTCGTACGGGCACGGACCGCCACGGCAGTATCGGAGACATCGACCGAGAGCACCAGGACATCAGACAACTGCGGTAACAGACTTGCCAGTTCAGTAGGGCACAATCACAGGCTGCCCACTACGCGGACCGGCCGACCGTCTCACCGAGATGATCTCCGGCTACGAAAATCTTGCCAGAGCCACGTAACTGTGTACGCCGACACCTGTGAACACCTGATGCGCGAGAACCGTCCGACTGACCATGATCGCCACATCCGGATCATGCCACCCACCAGCAAGAACACCTCACGCGCAATCACGCACCAGCTCGTAACTGATCGTTTCAGAATGAGGTCCGGAGCCGTCTCAAACAGATTATGTTGTAGGCAAGTTGGAGCAGTCCGAGGTGGAGGTCGGCTCGTATCTCGTAGCGGATGCGGAGTCGCTTGAACTGGTGGAGCCACGCGAAGGTGCGCTCGACGACTCAGCGTGTCTTGCCCAGGCCGGAGCCGTGCGGGGTGCCGCGGCGGGCGATCTTGGGTGTGATCCCACGCGCCCGGATGAGACGGCGGTATTTGTCGAAGTCGTAGCCTCGGTCGGCGAACAGCTGCCGGGGCCGGTGGCGTGGCCGGCCGCGCAAACCACGAATGTGGGGGATGGCATCGACGAGGGGCATCAGCTGGGTGACATCATGCCGGTTGCCGCCGGTCAGTGACGCCGCGAGCGGCGTGCCGTGCTGGTCGACGATGATGTGGTGCTTGCTTCCAGGGCGGCCCCGGTCGACCGGAGATGGTCCGGTGTGAGTTCCTCCTTTGAGGGCGCGGATGTGCGAGCCGTCGATGGCACAATCGTCCATTTCCAGCAGCCTGGCCGCCCGCAGCTCGGCAAGGATCGCCGAGTGCAGTCGGGGCCAGACGCCAGCCTCGGTCCAGTCCCGTAAACGGCGCCAGGCCGTGACCCCGGAGCAGCCCACCTCCTGACCCGGCACGTCGCGCCAGGTCACGCCTGTGCGGAGGACGAAGGTGATGCCTGCCAACGCGATGCGGTCGCTTGTTCGGTGTCGTCCTGCATACCGATGCGGCCGCTGTGGAGGGGCGGCAGCATCGCAGCGATGCGCGTCCACAGGTCATCGGGCACAAGATCACTGTTCACGCCCGGCAGCGTGGCGGAAGATCCCGGTTGAGGTGGGCCGATTGACCCGGCAAGCTCGCCTGATGAGTCAGAGCAGACAGCCGGGAGCCTGGGACGGCCCCTTCTACCGAGTTCGTACAGAACATTTCGAGGCCGCGTTCATACCGAATGCCGGTGAGGACCTGGAGTCCGTGGACAACGTTGACGTCTTCGTCGACCTTCCGGACGGCTCTCGATGGAGCGCGACCATCATCACTCTCGCCCAGGTCGAGCTTGTAATGGAGAGGTGGGCGGCAAGCGGGGAAGCCTTGGGAGGTCGCTACTTCTGGGTCTCGGACGGTCTCATCGTCCGCGATGCCGGCATCAGCAACATGACCCGAGTACTCGTCGGCCTTGTTGAGAACGAGGAGTTCGCGCAGGTCCTTCAGCGACTCGACGTGTGACAGGCTCCAGCAGTCACGAGATCCTGATTCTGAAATGGTCAGTTACGAGCTGGTGCGTGATTGCGCGTGAGGTGTTCTTGCTGGTGGGTGGCATGATCCGGATGTGGCGATCATGGTCAGTCGGACGGTTCTCGCGCATCAGGTGTTCACAGGGGTCTCTCGGGGGCATCTCGCTTACCTGGTTGAGGAGTTGGCCGACCCTTGGCAGGCGGTGGTCGAGGGGCGTCGTCACAGAGCCCGCGGCGGGGCCAGGCGACGTGAAGCAGGAGCCGGTGTCCGGCATCGGCTGGTGTTCGTCGACCGGCTCGTGGCCACGCTGATTCATCTGCGGCACGATTTGCCGCATGCGGCGTTGGGGCTGCTGTTCGGCGTCGATCGCTCCACCATCACCCGTGCGATCGGCGAGATGCGAGGGCTGCTGGCCGAGCGGGGATGTGCGGTCCCGGACCGGCCCGGCCTGCGGCTGCGGACCTTGGCGGATGTGTTCGCATACGCCCAGGCCGAAGGCATCGAGCTGCGGCTGGACGCCACCGAAGTCCAGGTCCGTCGGCCCCCGGCCGGCCGCGGCGGACGCCGTGCCTTCGTCTCGGGGAAGAAGAAGCAGAACACGATGAAGGCCACCGTCGTCGCCGACCATGAGGGCCGCACGCTCTGGACCGACGCCCTGCGACCAGGGCGGATGCATGACGCGACCGCTGCACGCAACGAGGGCATCGGTACCTGTTTCCAGCGCTTCTCCGACGTTGAAGTCCTTCTGGACGACGGCTACCTCGGACTCCGCCGCGACCATCCCGGCCAAGCGGTGACGCCGCCGAGGAAGGGAAACAAGATCAGCCCTCCCGAGGTCCTCGAAGCCCGCCTACGAGCCCGGCACCGGCACTCCTCGAAGCGCATCACCGTCGAACACGCCCTCGCCGATCACAAACGCTGGAAGCAATTGGTCCGCTGGACCCACCGCCGGGAGAATCTGCCCGCCACCTACCGGGCCATCGCCGGCCTCGTCTCCGACCGCAACACCACCGACTGACAAAAACCCCCCGGTCAGGCATCCACGTCTCAAACGCAATCACGCACCAGCTCGTAAGTGATTCTGCAGAGAGTGGGCTGCTCGGTGAAACCGGAGCATCCCGGCAGCGCGGAGCCGACATCACCTGCTCCCCGCACGGAGTGTCGGCGGGTGCCACCCGATCCGCGTTGGCGAGCCCAGCGCCTCCAGCTTGCCGCCCTTCGTCACAGTTTGATGGTTTCCACGCACAGTGCCGTCTCCTGGAGTGGACGATGGGAAGGTGGTAATCAGCGGACGACGTGTTCTGATGCATGCGGCGGCCTGGCTGTGTGGGTTGCTGGTCTTCTCCGCCGCCATGTGGACGGTCGCTGCCCTTCAGGGTGATAGAGGCAGTACGAGGGATACGGCCGGGCTCCTGGTGGGGGTTGCGAGCGCGGGCCTCGCGGTGTGGGGCCTCTGGGCCGCCCTGCGGGCGCTGCGCGGGCAGCGGACTGCCTTGGTCATCGCGGCGGAGTTGGCGCGGGCGGTCTTGAAGGAGGAGGGAAAGCAGTATCGGCAGCTCCTCGGCGGTGACCTCCAGTCCCTGAACGGGCCGATCGATCTGCGTTTCAATCTGATTGCCGCGTCGGGCGTCTCGCATGGTGGCGGAGGTCCGGGGGCCGAGGGGAGTCTGCGGAATATTGCCGCGTACTACCGTTCTCTGGCACCTGGGCGCCTGGTTATTACTGGTGCCAGCGGGAACACAGCCGGTACCAGTGACGCGGGGACGGGGAAGACCGTGCTTGCGGTGGCGTTGATCCTCGGGCTGGCCCGGGACCGCGCCGCCAGTGAACCGGTGCCGATTCGGCTCTCCGCCTCCTCCTGGTCAGGCGACAGCATCCGCAACTGGCTCGTCACTCACTTGATTCGGGTGTTCCACTTCCCCCTGCGGGAGGCGCGTGCCCTGGTGGAGGCCCACTTTGTACTGCCGGTCATCGACGGCCTAGATGAGATGGACGCGGTCGAGCAGCCCGGCTACACATCCCGGGCCGCACAGCTGCTGCGGGCCGTCGAAGCCTATGAACGGGAGGGCGCGAAGGCCCCGGTGGTCGTCACCTGCCGGCGCCCGCACTACGAGGCGCTGGTCGACGCTGACACCCATCCCCAGGTGTCGGCGGAAATCGGGATCGCTCGGGTGGACGCCGGACACATCCGCGGCTACCTCAGGGAGAGGATCGGCTACTCCGAGCAGAACCTCGCCCGATGGCAGGAACTGTTGGACGCGGTGACCGCGCCTTCAGCGTCGCCCGTACTCACTGAAGCGCTCAACACCCCGTGGCGGCTGACCCTTGCGGCCGTGGTCTACGAGGAGCGCGACCCTGACACCGGGGTGTTCCTGCGCGATCCCAAGGATCTGGTGCGCCTTGCGGATAGCGGTGAGTTGTACGAGCATCTCCTGGACCGCTACATCAAGGCGGCTGTCCACGCCCGGTCTGGCGGTGAGGGGCAGTGGCCCCGGCGCAGGCTGGACCACGTGGCTGTCTGGCGCCATCTGGCGGTCCTCGCCGCCTATCTCCATTCCAACACGGCCAGACCGCCCCGTATTGTCGCGGGCCGCGAACTGTCGGGCACGGACATGGTGCTGGACGAGCTGTGGCCGCTGGCAGGGGTCCGCAGGCCACGTGTGGTCAGTGCACTTCTCGTGGTGTTCCTTGCCTTCTTCACTGTGGGGCTCTACCTGATGGCGGATGGCGCCAACACCGTTGTCAACGCCGTGTTCTATGGGACGCTCACCGTGCTGGGCGTTGCAGCGGCCTATGGTGTCGCCTGGCCGCAGCCTGCCCGTATCTCCCTGCGAACCACCGCCACACTCTCCGGGTTCGGCCGAGTGGTGAGCACGATGCTGGCGGGTGGGGCTGTGGGCGGCATGCTCGGTGGTCTCTACTACAGCATCGACTGGTTCGCATCAGGAGTTCCTCCCTACGAGTTCTGGGAGTTGATTCACTGGCCTTCCGTCCCCGGGTGGGTCGGCTTTGTCGGTCTGCTGTATCTGACGCTCAGCGTCCGGGACCACCCCCTCAGCGACCCACGGGGCGGACTGCGCGGAGACCTGGCCACTTGGCTGGCTTCGGCCTGCCTCCTGGGAGCGCTGGAGGCAGTGGAGCTGCTGGCGCGACCCGAGGCGGACACTGCTGTCAGGCTCGAAGGCCCGGCGCTGGGTGCCAGCGCACTGGCCTTTGGGTTGGCGTTGGTCATCGGGTGGGGCCTCGTCTTCTCACTCAAGGACTCCTTTCCCGCAACCCAGGGAATCCGGGGTGCGCTCGGCGGGCCAGCTTCCCTGCGCTATGTGTCGTTCCTGCTCTGCACACGGGGACACCTGCCGTGGAGGCTCGGGAGCCTTCTCCACTGCTGCTACGAAATGGGGCTGCTGCGGGTCGCGGGAGCCGCCTACCAGTTCCGCCACCGTGAGCTTCAGGAACACCTGGCCACCCGCCCCCACTCACCCGGCGCCAGGTCCGTCACCCGCTGAGTGGCCAACTCCCCCGACCGCGCACCGGCGTACAGCACGATCGACACCATCGCCAGCAGACGCGTCCGGTCCTCGAAGGTCAGCGCCGTACCGTCCCGCTCCAACGGACCCGCCGACGCCAGATCCACCAGACCCCGATACAGAGCCAGCAGCGACCGACCCGACACCGTCGCCTTCTGCTCCTGCTGGGGAACGGAAGGCAACACCACCACCGTCTCGGGCGGAAGAACCTCCCGCGCCAGGATCCCCAGGCAGTCCCGAACGATCCGCAGCGACGCCAGCGGCAACGGCCGGCCAACATCCTCCTCGCGGTACCGCAACTCACCATCCCCGGCGAGCTTCCAGAACCCTGCCAGCGCCGGGCGAGTGAACAACCGCCCCACGCTCCGCGCCGAAGCCACAGGAAGCTCCGGCCGGCCCACCGCCCGGTCGAACATGCCAACCACCATCCGCAACTGCCGCAGCCGCTCCACCGACACCCGCCCAGCCATACCGTCCACCATGGCCGCGAGCTGCCGCACCGACCGCGCCGCGTACTGGTCGCCGCTCACGCCACTTCCCCTGCCGTCGATGTCAGTGCCAACTCATATCCTGCCGCGATGGGAACCGAACAATGGACGATCGCCCTTGCGGCTTTGTCGCTCCTGGTAGCCGCATTGACCGCGATCTGGACAGTTAAGTACGCACGGGCACAAGCATCATCCGCCAAGGGGCAGCTCGAAGTAGCGCTCCAGGCTCAGCGGGAACAGAGCGAGCCCTACGTGATCGTAGATATCCAACCGCACGAGCCTGGGTCCTTCGTGCTCGTGCTGATCATTCAGAACGTGGGGCCGACCCTGGCCCGCAACGTACGCGTCACTGTGACCCCGGAACTCAGCTCCAGCGCAGGCGACGACATCACCCAGATGATGCAGTCAGTCCTGAGTCGAACGATCCCGATGATCCCGCCTGGTCGACGCCTGGAGTACTTCTTCGACACAGACAAGCGGTTTCAGTCAGGCTTGGCTATGGCGTTCGAGTTCACCGTTCTCGCTGATGGACCAGCGGGCGCCATGGAGCCCCTTCAGTACACGGTGGACCTCAGTGTGCTGACCGAAGCTCTCATGGGAGAGCGTCCGACGAAGCGGATCGAAGAGCATCTGAAGAAGATCCATGATCACGTAGGGAAGCTGACCAGCGCGTACAAGGACGCGAATCAGTTGGCAATTGCGGATACAGGAAGGCGTCAGCGCGAGGCCATGAGGCGCCACAGGGCATTGCCCGCGCAAGCCGATGGTGCCTCAACTGAGTAGAAGCTACAGGCCATCAGAGCGCCGTCGCTCTTGCACCTTCAGCCACGGATTCTGGGCGCGTGATTGCGCACGGTCCAGATACTCCCGCTTCACCACCGCCGAGCCCGGCTTCCATCGACCCTGCTTCGTCGGATCGCCACCTGCGTCCGCGATTGTCTGGGCCCCGCCGCGGCGCAGGCCGTGTGCGGTGACCTTCTGCCAGTTCTTGGTCCCGGCTTTGTGTGCACGGCCGCGCACCCAATCGTTGATGGCGTCACCGGAGACGTAGTCTCCTCGCTCCGTGGCGACAGCGCGGCTCTGCAAGGTGCCCCGGGAAGTGAGCGCTCGGAAGAACGCGCCTTCGCGGACTCCGAGGTGATGGAGAGAGGTGAGCCAGTCCCGAACGGCTCCTACCGGGTCGAGCAGAGGGTCGGGATCGGCTGGGATCTCGGTGTACTCGCCTTTGGCTTCCTGGTCAGTCTTGGAGTACCCAATGTGGAGGGTGACGAAGTCGTCGTCGACCGTGACGTCGGCCATGGAGAGGTCGGCAAGTTCGATCCGGCGGTTAAGGGCGCCGCGGCCGAGAAGGAGCATGCACCGGTCGCGGCGACCGGTGGTCGTACGCAGGTCGCACGTGGCGACCATGGCGCGCAGGAGGGCGTCAGTGATGGGGGGTGCTTTGCGGACGGCGGTGCGCTTCGCCCACGTCTTCTTGTACTCGTTCAGCATGCCCCGGGCCTGTTTGGTGCCGGGCTTCTTGTCCTCGGGCATCCAGGTGCGGATCGCGGACATGGCGGCGCTGATGGAGTTCGGCGAGCGCCCCTCCTCGATGAGGTGGGCGACGTACTCGACGTAGGTGGCGGTGGTGCACGGTCGCGAGACTCGGCCTTGCTCGGTACACCAGGCGGCGAACAGGTTGCGCTGCGACGTGTAGTTGGCACTGGTGTTCTTCGGCGCGGACTGCTTCTCCAGCCTCTCGGCGGTACGCGCGGAGACGTAGAGATCGCGTTCGGTGTACCGAGGCGTCTCGGATTCGGTGGGGACGCTCTGGCCCGGGTAGAGAATGGTGTGCCGGTCGACGGCGGGCCGGACGCGGGGGGCGGGGTCGAGGAGTGCAGGGAGGTTCTCTTCGACCAGCTCGGCCTCAATGACCTCTTCCTCGTGCTCGGTGGTCATCGGCGAGCCCCCGGAACGCCGGACGCAGGGTGGCCCTTCAGATGCCACCCGGAGCCGTCTCCGACCTTGCCCGGGCAGTAGCAGCAGGAACTTCCAGCCTCCGCGCGCCGGACGAAGTGGCGGCTATATAGGCCCTGGGAGCACGACCAGCAGACGACGCCACCCGTCAGCGGGATAAGGAACGTGTGGTCTCGCCTTGTTGAGTGCACGAGGGGGTTTTGCGGACCGCATTTGCAGTGCATCTGTCGGCCGTCGTTCCTCATCCAGTGCACACGACCAAGGGCAGTGTGGGAGCAGCCGCAGACCTCGGCAAGGTACGGTCCCGTGGCACGGTCGAGTGCATGAACCTGCACCGGGTTCGGACAGTGTGGAAGAAGCCTTACGGCGGTCACGTCCACGAGCCGGCTCCGCTCAGCCTCTCGGCAGCGGGGGCGGAAGCGATGCCCTCGGCGCCCAAGACGCCCCTGCTCAGGTCAGTCAGCTCGCTTCGTACGTCCTCATGCTCCGCGATCCCGACCAGCGCGGCAGACAGCATTTGCGCAACAGGGTCGCTGGCGGTGTGCTCGCCCCGGTGGACCGCGCGCAGACGGTGGAGACTGACGACGTCCCAGGCTCGGTTGTTGGACTCGCGCAGCGCCACGTTGGAATCACGCGCGGCCTGGAGGGCGCGCAGGAAGTCGGCCACGTCGTGGCCTTCGAGGTGCTCGCTCACCATCGCTTCTAGCAGCGCCGGATCGGTCGGCTGGGATACGGGATCGTCGTGGTGCCAGTCGCAAGTGTCCAGTGGGCAAGCGATGCACGTCCATGCACCGAAGACCGCCGGGCTGTAGTGCGGAGCTTGCCCATGGTCGGCCTTCCACCGGCCGGCGTGCTCAGCTGTATGTCGCTCGGTGTCAACCATTCCCAGGTCGTGGTCGGTCACGGATGCCTCAATGCAGCCCGCGCCGGGTTGGCCCAAGCGGTCTTCCAAGCAGAGTGCTCCTGCCACTGTTCGCCGCAGGACGTCAGGTAGTCCCACACGCGAGCGGCCTGCTCGTTGTCGCCTCGCTTCAAGGTGTCAAGCAGGTAGGCCGTAGTCCCGGTGAGCGCAAGCTTGTTGGAGTTGCTGAGCCGGCGGATCGTGTCGAAGTGTGAATCCGGCAGATCTTCGGCAGCACTGGCGTGCTTCCACTCCTCCTCGGTGCGGTCCTGGATGAACTGGTGCAAGGCTTGGACGTCGTCAGTGGTCGGCAGGGCAGTTGTCATGTGAGAGAGATCCTTCCCAGGGCAACCAGGCACGTACAAGGTAAATTATAGGTGGGTGATACAAAGCGCGCACAGAAACGCTCCGCTTACCTCTGATGGCGTTCCAAGTAGTCCGCCATGGCTCGCAGGCGGCTCGGGCTGTCCTTGGCGTTTCCGAGGGCGTAGTTGCACCAGCGGCACAGCAAGTCCCGCACGGCTCCGCTGGCATGGTTGTGGTCCACGTGCAGCCGCTTACCCTCTTCGGGCTCATCTCGGCAGACGGCGCACCGCCCGCCCTGTGCCTGCATCCGGGCCGTGTACTCGTCGACCGACACCCCGTACAGGTTCTCTATGGACCGGGCGTACACGAACTCCTTGCCGCCGCGCCGGAGGTAGGTGGCCCTATCGCGGCACTTGGGCTTGCAGTACTTCTGCCTGGTGTCCTGGCCGAGAGCCGCATTGCACTCAGGGTTCCCGCATCGCCTGTCCAGCTCGGGTGTCAGCGCTTCCTGCACTCGACTTCTCCAGTTCTGTAAGGTTCTATAGATCCTAACAGACTGGTAGAGTCGCGGGCATGAAGCGGATGACGGCCGAAGAGGCCCGCAGGAACTTCGCCGACCTGCTCAACGAGGTTGGCTTTCAAGGCAGTCAGGTCCTGATCACTCGCCACGGGAAACCCCTCGCCAGGCTGGTGCCGGCGATAGGCGAGAGCCCCCAAGTCCACGCATCTGACTGTCCCCTCGATTCCGTGCATTGGCTCAGGCACGCCACTGCGGCAGCGGGCCGGCTCGCTAACGAGACCCCTGAGGCTCATACAGACCGCATCTCCGCCATGGCCTTGGCTGACGCGATCGCGCATTTTGCGGAGTTGGGCAACTGGGCCACGGTGACTCTCAGGGACATTGCCGAGCACGCGACGCTGATGAAGCGGGATCGCTTCAGGGGCCTGTGTACCTGCGGAGGTCTCGACTAGAAGCGCATGCGGGAAGGCAGCCGTAGACAACAACAGGAGAGCCGGTCGCGTGTGGTGTCAGTGTCGTACGGCACGATGTCGGCTATGCCGACTCTGGATGATCTTCCCCCGTATCGGCGGGCGAAGTTGCTGTGGCAGTACGCCCACCTTGGCGTGTGGTGGATCGAGGAGATGGTGAGGGAACGGGCCGGCGAGCCGTGCAGTCTGTCTGGGGTTCCCAAGCCGTCCGTACCCCGGGTAGCCGTACTGGGCGGCGACGGGTGGTACCACCTGATGAGCGACGGCCGGATGATCTGTGCCGAGGGTCGCACCGGGCAAGGCTGGGAGCACAAGCAGCGGTGCGGGTGGACGGAGATCGCCGGAGGGGTGGTAGACGGCTATGGCCCTTGGGGAGGGATCGGACCGGGATTTGGCGGTAGCCAGGCCCTACAGCCGTCGGAGCGTCGGAACGGCCAGTAGCGGTCCTCTACGAGCTGGGGGCGCGGTCGCTGACCGCTGGCGTAGCGCCGTGAAGTCGGCCTGGGCTGCCTCGACGGCGTCGGGGTACGCCTGCGCCTTCTGATACTCGGCGAGTGCCCGGTAAATGCTAGCCACGGACGGGCTCTGTCCCTTGCGCTTGCCGGTGGGGATGATGAGGTCGGGCTGGATCTGCTCGACGGACTCGCCGAGCGCTTTCCGGCGGAGCACGGTGTGCAGCATGTCGTCGGTGATGACCGGGGGCCGGCCGCCGTACTTGCCCTTGCGGGCCGCGGCGTCGAGCCCTTCGAGCGTCGACTCGCGGATGGTCTCCCGCTCGGTCTCCGCCATCGCAGCGAAGAAGCCGAACAGGAGCTTGCCCGGCCCGGTGGGGTCGTAGATGCCGGGCAGCGGCCCGGCGAGCATCTCCAGCACCAGGCCGTGCTCGGTCAGATGATCCGCGAGGGCGGTGAGTTCGGCGGCGTCGCGCCCCAGCCTCTTCATCTCGTACACCGTGAACAGGACCCGGCAGTGCGGGGCGTGCGCCTTGATCTCCCGGGCGGTCTTCAGCGCCTCCTCGAAGGCGGGGCGGACCTTGATCCGGGTGCTGATCTTCTCGCTGAAGATCTTCTCTCGCTCGATCCCGTGCTTGGCGAGCGCGTCCAGCTGCGAATCGAGTTCCTGCCCGAGGGTCGAGCAGCGGGCGTAGCCGATGCGAATGTCCGCGCTCGGCAGGTCCGGATCGACCGCCGCGGGCACCGGAGCCCCGGGCCGCCATGGCTGGCCGGGCCCGCGGTCGGCCGGTGTCTGCACCCGCAGTTCCTTCGCGAGCTTGGCCACCTTGGTGAAGCGGCCGGTGTGGTAGGCGCTGGCGACCGCCCCGCTGCGCGAGCGGCACGGCGAGCCGGGAACCGCCTTGCACTTCGGGCACGGATGGCGTTCGACGAGATCGGCTTCCGATGCGGCGGGCGGGGAAGGCTCTTGAGGGTCCGTCACGCCCCGGAGTTTCGCACAACTCAAGTCGCAGAACCCCACTCCCGCCATTTTTGAGTGATAACGGCTTCTGCGACCGGATCGGCTTCTCGGCGGTCTCCGGACGCCTCTATTTGATCTTGCTCGGGCAAAGGGTCGTTTGCGAGAGCCGGGTGGGCCTGCTCGGCTTCCTGCCGGTGGGCGATGGCCGGGCTTTGTGGTGGCGGGCTATTTTTCGAGCACTTGCCTGCGGTCGGTCTACGGACCGTGGCAGGATCGGCGCGGAGGGTTACCCAGTGGCGGGCGGTGGCGTGTGGTTCGCGTCATCGTGTGCCCCAGGGCCCCACCGTGTTCGGTACGACCGCGCCGGTGAGGGATGCCCAGGGGGCCGTTCGGCTCCCGACCGCGGCGGCGCGTACAGCCTCGAAGGGTGACGCTCACATGTCGTCAACAGCTCCTCCCCGCGCCTCGCGGTTCCGCCACCGATTAACGGCCCTGACCGGCTCTTTCGCCCTTGCCGTGACGGGGCTGGTCGCCCTGGCCGCCGGTCCCGCGGCCGCCGCACCGCCCACGGTTATCGCCACCGTGGACACCGGCTACGGCGCCGACACGGTCGTGGTGGCACCGGACGGGAACACTGTCTACGTCGGCAACGCCGGCCAGAACAGAATCAACACCCTGGACACCGCGACCGACACGATCACCAGCACGTTCTCCTCCGGCGGCCCCGGCCCGTTCGGCCTGGCGGTGAATCCCGCGGGCACCGTGCTGTACTCCACCGACGTCGACGGCGACAGCGTGCACGTGATTGATGCCGCCAACCAGACGGTGACCGCCACCGTCCCGGTCGGCGTGGACCCGCAGGGTGTCGTGGTCACCCCGGACGGCAGCCGGGCGTACGTCGCGAACAACAGCGACTCAAGCGTCAGCGTCATCGACACCGCCACCAACACCGTCACCGCCACCGTCGCGGTGGGCACCTTCCCGTACGGGGCGGCGGTCACCTCCGACGGGAGCCGTGTCTACGTCTCCGCGGAGAATCAGGTCAGTGTCATCGACACCGCGACGAACACCGTCACCGCCACCGTCGCGGCGACGGGAAGCCTGCGGGGCATCGTGGTGAGCCCCGACGGTACGAAGGTCTACGCCGCCAGCTCCTTCGGCGACGGGTCCGTCGTGGTCATCAACACCGCGACGAACACCGTCAGCTCGACCATCGCTGCCTCCTCCGACACCGGAGCTCTGGCAGTCAGCCCCGACGGCACCCGCCTTTACACCGGCTCGTACGGCGCGGTCAACGTCATCGACGTGGCCACCGCCACCGTGGACTCCAGCGTCAACACCAACTTCGTCTACGCCCTGGCCGTCAACGCGGACGGCACGCGCCTGTACGCCGGCAACGGGGACAACGTCACCGTCCTGGGTGTGGCACCACCGGTGGCGGCCCCGGCGGTGACCGGCATCAGCCCCTCCAGCGGGACCACCGCCGGCGGCACCAGCGTGACGATCACCGGCACCGACCTGAACGGCGCCAGCACCATCGACTTCGGCGGCACCCCCGCCACCGGCATCTCCTGCACCGCGACGTCCTGCACCGCCACCTCCCCCGCGCACGCGGCGGGAAGCGTCGACGTGCGGGTCACCACCCCGGGCGGTACCAGCCCCAACACCGGTGCGGACGACTACACCTACGTCGCCCCCGGGGCCGATCTGGTGACGGCGCTCGCTGATTCCGCGGACCCGGTCGCGCTCGGCGGCAGCTTCACCGAGACCGTGACCGTCACGAACAACGGCCCGGCCACCGCCACCTCGGCCGCGACCGCGATCGCGTTCACCGGCTCAGCTGTGTCCCTCCAGGGCGCCACCACCAGCCAGGGCACCTGCACCACCGCCGGCTCCACGGTGACGTGCGCGCTGGGCTCGCTCGCCAACGCCGCCTTCGCCACGGTGACGATCACCGTCGAGCCGCAGGCGACCGGCACCATCACCGCGACGTCGACGACCACCGCCACCCAGAGCGACCCGGTCCCGGCCAACACCAACGACACCGAGACCACCACCGTGAACAACGGCAGCGGATGCACGATCACCGGGACCGCCGGGAACGACACCCTGACCGGCACCAACGGCGCCGACGTGATCTGCGGCCTCGGCGGCAACGACACGATCAACGGCGGCAACGGCAACGACACCATCTACGCCGGGTCCGGGAACGACACCGTCGACGGCGGCAACGCCGACGACACCCTCTACGGGGGGTCCGGCGACGACATCATGGGCGGCGGGAACGGCGCCGACTACCTCTACGGCGAAGCCGGCAACGACACCAACTACGGCGAGACCCTCCTCGGCTCGCTGCTGCACCTGTTCGACAACGGCAACGACCACATCTACGGCGGCCCGGGCAACGACGACCTCGACGGGCAGAACGGCAACGACGTCCTGTCCGACACCTCCGGCACCGACACCATGAGCGGCGCGCTGGGCAACGACAGCATCAACGTCCAGGACGGCGTAGGCGGCGACAGCGCCAACGGCGGCCTCGGCACCGATACCTGCACCGCCGACACAGGAGACACCACCACCAGCTGCTGACCAAACCGAACGGCCTGACACGGCCGCCCGGTCGGCTTCCCCAGGCCAACATGATGCGGTCAGTGACCGCGAGGGCCCGCTCACCCCACCCGGCGAGCGGGCCCTACTTGTGAACCGAAAGGCTGAGGCGGACCGACGACCGCGCTCGACGCAACCGGACGGGAAACTCCGCACCACACCCCAAGGCCATCACGTTCTGTCACATGACAGGTAACGGCAGCCTCACGAGCACAGGGCCAAGTCGGTTCCCCGGACACGAGGTGGCGGCCCCGGACCGGTACTCACCGGTCCGGGGCCGCCCCTTTTCATTCGGCAGGTTCTGCGTCGGCGGGGTCCCTCAGGGGGCGCCGACCTGGTTCCTGAGGCCGGAAGAAGGCGTACCGGCCGAGGAAGTTGATGTGGTCGAACTGGAGCGGTGACAGGCGGGTCAGGAGGTCGTCGGTGACCGGGAACCCGTCGGCGGCAAGCTGCTTGGCCGCGCGGTCTAGGTAGAGGCTGTTCCACAGGACCACGGCGTTCAGGGCCAGCCCGAGGGCGCCGAGCTGGTCCTCCATCCCGTCGCGGTAGTGCTGACGCAGTTCGCCGCGCTGCCCGAAGAAGATCTTCCGGGCGAGGCGGTGGCGGGCCTCGGTGATGTTGAGCTGCTTGCCGATCATGCGGCGGTAGCCGGTGTCGGAGACGAACTGGAGCAGGTGCAGGGTCTTGAAGATCCGCCCGTAGTGCGCGAACGCGTCCCCCAGCCCGGTGGGGCGCCCATCGCGCGAGAGCATGCGGATCAGGTCGTAGCCGCGGACCTCCCCGGTGGTCAGGGAGCCGGCCACGCGCAGCATGTCGCCCCAGTGCGCGCGCACCCGGTCGAGGCGCACGGTGTGGCGGGAGGCTTCCTGGAGGGGGCCGTAGTCGGCGGTGGCGTGAGTGCGCCACAGACGGGCGTCGCCGATGTCGGCGATCCGTGGGGAGAACTGGTAGCCGCAGATCGCGAACAGTCCGAACACGATGTCCGAGTACGAGGCGGTGTCCGTGATGACGGTTTCCGGCTTGGGGCCGCCGTCGCGGCCCAGGAGGGCGTCCAGGATGAACAGGGAGTCGCGCAGGGTGCCGGGGACGACGACGCCGCCCAGTCCCATGACCTGGTCGTTGACGACGTTGAGCCAGGTGGCCCCCTTGTGGCGGAGCCCGAAGTACTTCGGGCTGTACCCGGCGTGCAGGGACCGCACCGGCACCGTGAACCGGACCCCGTCCGCCGACGCGATGAGCCCGCCGCCCCACGCGCGCACCACGTCGATGCCGCGCTGGGCCTCGATGAGCATCCCGTTCGCCGCCGAGATCGTCTCCGCCCGCAGATACCCCTGGTCGACCTGGACCAGGCGTCCCCGGGTCAGCGCGGTCACGTTGGGCTTCACCACCGGGGTCAGGCCGACGTTGCACGCCTCGGAGAGCAGCAGCGCGCAGACGCTCAGCTCGAACTCCTCCATCGAGGAGTCGGCGCCCGAAATGTGCGTGAACGCCGACGTCATACCGGTGAGGTCGGCGACCTCCAGGAGCAGTTCGGGAAAGTCGACCTTCGGCAGCATCCCGTTCGCCAGCTGCCGGAAGGCGGGCGTCAAGGCGGGTTCGCCGGCCGGGCCCAGGCGGTCCAGGGACAGCTTGCCGTCCTTCACCGACACCGCGGTGTTCGTCGGCAGCCCGGCGATGGTCTGGTGGTAGGCGCCATGCAGCGCCGAGGCGAGTTCGGCCAGGTGAGCCGCGGGCTCAGCGTCCAGGCCGAGCGCGGTGAGCACGGTCGGTTGGGCGCTCTCCCACCGGTCCCCGGCCAGGAGCTTGGCCCGCGGGTCACCCCACCTGTCGCCGCGCCGGGCGTAGACGTCGCGCCGACGCAGGGAGCGATGCAGGTGCTCCAGCACGCAGAAGGAGTACGCGGCCTTGTCCGCCAGCCCGGGTTCCAGCCCGGGGGCGGCGAACACCAGCCGCCGCCACGACCCGCCCACCAGGGTGTCGGAGACCTCGCAGGCGTCGATCTTCTTGCGGCCGATCAGGTGCGGCAACTGCTTGAGCGCCGTGACGACCGGGGCGCCGGCCTGGACGGCGCCGAAGTCGACGACGTCGACCAGCAACCGGATGAAGCCGCGCACGGTGGAATAGCGGGTGGCGAGCGCGGCCCGCCACTCCGCGTCCTCGTCGCCGTCCTCGTCGCCGTCCTCGTCGGGGACGACCTCGGCGATGACCGCCAGGGCCTCGGCGAGCTTCTCGCGGGGCACGACCTTCTCGACCGCCGACCACGCGTCGACCACCGACACCAGCTCCCCGGTATCGGTCGCGGGCGCGGTCTCCAGCAGCACTCCGACCGCCTTCGCGACCCGCCCCGCCGCCCTGCGCAGCTTCGGCAAGGACTTGAGCTTCTCCTCTCTCCCCATCCGCTCCGCCCGCGACAGCAGCCGGGACGACATCAGGACGTCCAGGAGGTCCAGGGCGTCATCGACGGTCGCGGTCTCCAGGTGCTGCACGGTGGCCAGCAGCGTCGCCGTCTTGCGGGATTCCTCCAGGTCCCGCAAGGTGGGCGCCTTCGAGCCCATCCCGTACCGGGCCAGCCCCGACATCCGGGCCGCCGGCACCACCGACGTCGGCACGAGGTGGGCGCCCAGGCCCTGGACTTCCTTCGCCCGCTCCAGAGCTGCGGTCATCGCGGTGCCCGAGATGCGCATCGGCGGTGTCCGCAGCCGCTCCAGCTCCGAGACCCGCTTGCCGTCGGGAACCTTCAGCAGGTCGCGCATCGACTGCCGCAGATCCTCCGGGACCGCCTCGTCCAGCGTCCGGTACAGGGAGGTGTTCTCGCTCGCGCGGACCTCGGCGACCAGCCGGGTCAGCGTCGTGATCCCCGGCAGCAGCACCCGGTTGTCCACCAGCCACACCACCGCCCGGTCGAACAACGCCCGCGGCCCCTCCAACGACGCCCACACCCGCGCCGCCAGGAAGGCGCGGACCTCGTCCTCGGCGGCCGAGAACTCCCGGTAGCCGTACGCGTCCCGGATCTCCCACGTGTGCTCGTACGCCGTCTTCGCCCGCGAGGTGTACTCGCCCAGGCACCCCGGATCCAGCCCCAGCTGCTCGGCGACAAACGCGACCGTGGACTGCGGCACCGCGACCGGGTCGTCGAGGAGGAACGTGCCCAGCATCCGCACCGTGCCCCACTGCACCGCGAACCCGAGCTTCGTCGCGTCCCGCCGCTTGCCCGCAACAAGCTCGTGGCCCTTCGGATCGAGCCGGAAGAACTGCTCCAGCTCCCCGGGCGACGGCTCCGAAGCGAACCGACCGTAGCGGGAAACCTGGTCATCTGAGAGGAAATCAACTGGCATGAACCGGAACGTAGGCCCGCTGACCTGGCCGTATAAGCACAGTCACCGAACCGGTATCAAGATCACCGATCTACCGCCAAAACCCGGTCCGATCCTCCCCGAGGGCCTACGTGGCCGGAAACGTGGTCCCGCAGAGCGCGAGAGACCGCACACACGAACGGGGGACATCCTCGGTGCCCGCTCCTGAACCCGGTACCGGGCGGTCGGTGGTCGTCAGTGTCGTCCGGCCAGGTCGTGGAGGCGGTCGGCGAGTCGGCGGTCGGGGCGGTAGACGAGTCCATCGCCCTCATGGCGTTCGGCAAGCCGCTCGAACTCTGCCAGGCAGCCGGTGGGTACCGGGTTGAGCCGGTCGTGCCGCATCCGGTAGCCGGCGAAGGACTCCAAGACGTCGAAGAAGTTCTCGGACGTTCCATCGGGAGCCTGTAGCTGGCCCTTCCACAGCTCCGCTTCGCGCAGTTCACCGCAGGAGAGGTGGTGCAAGTACAGGCAGTAGGCGGCACCGAGGTGACCGGCCCCGGCGGCGAGCTTCCACCAGAACTGGGCGCTCTCGGGGTGACGGGCCAGATAGAGCATGCACGCGAACACCTGGACACCATCGATGTCGAGGTCGATCCACCGAGTGAACTCGAAGGTGAGGTTCCCGAAGCCGTTGTCGCCGATGCAGGTCGTCAGGTCCTTGACGTGGGCTGCGGCCCCGGCCTGGGTGAGCGTCCAACGCGAAAGCACCTCCAGCCGATCGCGCGCGGGAACGACCTCGCGAGTGGGGCGGACAGGCGAGGCGCAGCCGTATCCGGCGTCTTGGGCGAGGCGGCTCAGGCCGGCGGCTACGTCGAACGCGCGCCGGGGTTCCCTCACGGTGGCGTTCGGATCGGCGAGACGCTTGTCCCAGCTCACTTCGTGGTCTCCTTGGTCAGGGCGCGTTGCCAGACCGGGGTCAGGCGCTCCCGGGCCTTGCGGCAGTGGTAGTCGACGGTGCTGGGAGTGATACCCATGTACCAGCCGATGCGCTTCACATCGCACTTCGCGATGTACCGCAGGACGATCACGTCGAACTGACGGGGCGGCAGCTTCCCCAGCGCCGCGTACAGGCCGTTGCCACTGTCCATCGCGGCCAGCTGCGCGCGGAAGGTCAGCAGCGATTCGGCTATGACGGTGCGGCGCATGATCGCCCATGTCTGCTGGGGCAGGTCGCGTTCGGTCAGCAGGTCGTCCCAGTGCCTCAGGATCTCCAGGAAGGCCCGGTGGACCGCTCTCTCCGCAGCGTCGTTGGTGCGGAGGACGACCAAGGCGTACTCGTGGTACGCCTCCTGGTGGGTGATGTAGTGCGCCTCGAACTCCAGCGGGAGCGGGCGCGGGGCCTCGGCCACGGGAGTGCGGCCTTCATCCCCTCGGGCTTCCTCGGTCATGTGTCCTCTTCATTGAGGGCTTGCGGTACCGCGACGCGAGTGCGCCGGTGCAGCTCACTCAACCGGCCGAAACAGCCGAACACGCATGCGCGCCCCACCGAATGTGACTGACAGGAAGATCGTTGAAACAGAAAGTGACAGCGTGAGTGACTAGTCACCCGCCGTGACGAGGCGTTTTGTGAGCCCGCGCGTGACATGACCCCAACATTCAGACTATGCATGTGATGTAGATCACCTAAGAGTGCGTTTGAGGGGAGAGCCACTTCCCGCCCCGATCGAGTGAATCCCGCCAACCACAGTCCCCGACAACCCCGTTGCCAGATACGCGGACTGCCAAAGCCGCTACCCGAGACCACCCACCAGGCGTACAACTACGGCGAGAACAGCACGGTCGGGGCAGAGGCCCGGCCCCAGGGTCAACGCCCATATCCGAGCCACCGATCCACCGGTTTCCCTACTCCCACGGGCGCACGAGGGCAACATGGCGGCATGACGTGTGGATCACTCGATCAGGCGAACGTGTGTGGTTGGTGCATCCGCGGGTGAACTCCCGGACAAGGATGGGCTGTTAGCGATCCGATCTTGTTTCGCGGTCCTGCTGTCCGTCGACGCAGCGCCCTCTCGGAGTCCTTGGAAGCCTGGGGTGTTTCGTCGTGCCCGGGCAGCCACTCGAAAGTGGGGAAGCGTTGTCCTCAGACCCGTCTCGTACCAAGGTCTACAGCGATCGCCGGTATCTGCACACCACCTTGGTGCGTCACGCGGGTACCACGGTGGCGCTGGCGCTGGCGGCCGACCGCCGGATCTACTACAGCGTGCTGGATCTGGGCAGCAGGACCGCCGATGCCGCGAAGGGGCTGAATGGCCCGCAGCCAGAACCGGGGCAACTCGATGTGCTGCACTGGGCGGACGACCCGAGCGAGCTGCGTTTCCCGGGCGAGATCGCCCGGGTCGGCTTCGCCCTGCTGGGGGCCACCCGGCTGCCCGCCGTGCGGCGCGGCACCCGGACGGAGGCCGCGGCGGACGAGTTGCTGAGCCCGACGGAGACGGACACCTTCCTTTCCAGCACCGCCCGTCTGACCGCTGAGGCGCCGTTCCAGGCGCTCTCGGACGGCAAGTACCTGTACATCTTCCGCCAGTCGGTGCCGGCCGGCCACGAGGACGCGCTGGTGCGCACCGGCGCGGGGACGTACACCGGGGACCCTGACAGCCCCGGGCTTCAGCTCGTGGACGGGCGGAAGGTCGGCCTGGCCAACGACGCGGTGCTGTGTGACCGGTTCATCGTGGCGGGAGCGCGGTTGCTGCCAGTGCCCGAGGTGCGCTACCGGCGCAGCCGCCACCACACCATGCCGGACTCGGCCAAGGACAGTCTGGGCACGAGCGACATGGACGGGCGGGACTTCCACGAGCCGACTTTGGAGCTCGGGTTCCTGGGCGAGGTGACCGATGGCCGTTTCGCGGCGGTGCTGCTGCCGACCGGGGTCGGTGACCTGCGGCGCTGGCAGTTCTTCGTCGACAAGCCCGGGGCCGGGGTGATCGACGCGGTCAATGTCGAGCAGGGCAGGGACGGGCTCTTCCACACCCAGGGCTCGCGGCTGTACACCAGTCCTGACGCCAGGTACCGCGATGCCGTGTTGGAGCGGTCGCCCGGCAAGTGCCCGTTCACGGGCGCTGACCTGGTGCCGGCCGAGAGCGGAGAGGGATTCGCCGAAACGGCGCTCTCCTTCGGCGGCGGGACCGGCCGGCTCGGCATCGACGCGGCGACGCCGCTGCCGCTCGGCGCGGGCCCGTACACCGTGGAGCTCTGGCTCAGTCCGCGGGAGTGGGGCAGCACGCTGCTGTCCGCCTCCGGTACGGCGGGCACCGCGCCCGCGGCGTCGGGCTGGCGGCTGGAGCTGACGGCTGAGGGCAGGCTGGCCGTGCAGCACGATGCGGACGGTGCGAAGACCGCGGTGACCTCCGCAGTGGAGGTGCCGGTGGGCGAGGGGGTCTACACCCATGTGGCGGTGGTGTACGACGGCACCGGCGTCAGGTTCTGTGTGAACGGGGAACCGGGCGTGTCGGGCACGCTGCCACGGGGCAAGGGGGAGCGGACGCGCCTGGTGGTCGGCGGCCATGAAGCCGACGGCGACGCCGCGGGCTGCTTTCGCGGAGTGATCGACGAGGTCCGGATCTGGGACCGGGCCCGGACGGCGGCCGAGCTGGCCGGGGACCGCTCCTACCGGCTGGTCGGGGACGAGCCGGGCCTCACCGGTTACTACCGCTTCGACGCGGGCTCGGGCACCCGGGTCCTCGACGCGACGCAGCGGGCGGCGCACGGCACACTGACCGGCGAGGTGAGCTGGGTGACCTCCCAGGCCCCGGTCGGCGACCACCCGGGGATGCGGCGGGAAAGCTTCACGCTGTCCGGCCGGAGTGTTTCCTCCGGGCTGTCCGCGCTGCTCTACCACCAGCAGGAGGACGCCCCCGCCGGGCACGCACAACTGCCCGCGCCCGCAAAGAAGCAGGCCCGCGTCCTGGTGGCGTGGGCATCCGCCAAGGACGGCGAGCCCGAACCCAAGGTCGCCGCCCTGGACGTTGCCGTGGCCCGGGACGGCCGGCTCGCGCAGCTCCCGGACGTCCTCACCCTGGCCGAGCTGGGCAGCGGCGCCAAGGCGGTGGACGCCGAGCAGGTCAACGCCCTCACAGCGGAGGTCGACCAGCTCAGGAAGACGACGGAGCAGGCCAAGGCCAAGTTGGGCCGGCTTCAGAAGGACAAGGGCAATGACGCCAAGCTGGTGTCGGAAGCCGTGGCCGCGCGCCAGGCCAGGCTTGCGGCGAAAAAGCAGCTGGATCAGGAGCGGAAGTTTGGGCCCGCCGCCAACGGCGCCCCCTTCCGTATCGTTTCCGACACGGAAGGCGACACGCCCGGAAGTCTTGTGGCAGCCGCCCCGGACTCCGATGGGGAGCGGACACTGACCTACGCCGTCGGAAAGACTGACGAGACGGCCCAGTGGCGGCTCGTACCGTCGGGCGAACCTGCCGCCGGCAACCGGCTCATCGGAAGACTGAAGCATGTGGGCACCCAGCTGTGGGTCAGGCTGAACCAGACCTACCGCGGCATCGACAAGTATCTCCATGCCTGCCTGGTGGCCGAGGAGAAGTCGGCCACCGTGCTGACTCTCGAGTGGGACGAGAACGCCTATTCCCTGATCACCGCCAAGGGCACCAAGGCCCGCGTCGAGGTGGGTTCGGGAAAGGGCGGTCGGCTGAAGGTGGACATCGTCGGTACCCCCACCGTCATCAAAGCGGTGTCCGTGGTCGACCAGGCCAAGGAGATGGCGGAGGCGGATGCCAAGGAGGCCACCCTCAATGCCCGCATCATGTCTGCCCGGGACCTGGACAACGAGGGGCGTCTGCGCATCGCCTGCGACGAGGCCAGGCGCAGTCTGGAGGCCAAGGAGGCCGAGCTGGGTGAGGCCAGCGGCGGTGATCTGGGCCGCAGCTCGCGGAGTCTGGCGATGCCGACTCTGGGCCGCGACAGGTCCGGCCTGAGCTGGGCGGGCGCCCTTCTGGGCTTCGCGACCACCCGGGACAGGCCGCATCTGCTGGACAGCGGCTCCGGGCAGCTTGGGCTCTACTTCCGGGACCGGGAGGGCAGGTTCACCGCCGCCTACTACGACACTGCGGTGGGCCGCTCGGTCAAGCAGCTAACTGCGGGCGGCGCCGCGCAGTTGCTGCTGACGGCGGGTGACCCGACCACCGACCTCGCCCGGGTGACGGCGACGGTCGAGGACGCCGGCAGCGCGGACCGGTGCAGGCTCACCCTGACCGAGACCGCCGATGACGGCACCACCGTGACAGATCAGGAGGTCTGGGACCTGCTGCCCCGCGACGTGGGCCGGGCGGCCGACGCACTCAACGGGGTCCGGGAGACGCCGCAGGCCGTCGGCAGGGTCAGCACCCTGGACGACGGCACCCTGACTCTGGAGGCCGGGGCCGTCCGGGCGCTGCCGGCCGGCACACTGCTGCTGGTCGGCGAGCAGCCGTACCTGGTGACCACAGCCACGCCGGACGGATCCACCGTCCTGGCTGTCGGACACGGACCGGCCGGCCTTCCGGAGGCGGCCGGACTGGCCGTCACGACGGTGAACCACACACCCGCGCTGGTGACGGTCAGCCGGGCGGGGGCGACGAGGGCTTTCGGCTCCCGGCTGGTGGAGGCCGCGTACACCCACCGCACCGGCACCCTGGCGAACGGCGGCGCGACCGACCTGGCGGGCGTCAGGCCCAGCCGCTGGTGGGGCGACACCCCGGGCCGTTCCTGGGAGTTCAAGGACGGGGCCGAGCCGCTGAATTGCCCGCAGGCGCAGGCGCCGGGGGCCGTCGCAGCGGACGATCTGACCATGGAGGCATGGGTCAAGCCCGCCGCGACCACCGGCCCGGCCCGGATCATCAACTTCCGTCACCGGAAGGATACGTACGTGCTGGCGCTCGGAAAGAGCGCAGCCGGCAAGCGCCCGGTGCTGGCCGGAGTCGGCGCACAGTCGGTCGTCACCGAGGAGACCGTGCCGGACGGCCAGTGGACACACCTCGCCGCCAGCTTCGAGCAGTCCTGGGCCCTGCGCTTCGCCGGACGTTCATCGGCGGTGGCCGAGCACGGTGACGCGCTCAACCTCACCGGGGACTGCACCGTCGAGGTCCACGTCCAGGTCGACGACTTCACGGGCTACCAAGGTGTGATCTCCAAGGGCCGGCTGAAGGGCGGCCGTGAGCACGGTGTGCCGTTCCAGCTAGGAGTGGACAGCGGCGGTCATCTGGTGCACTGCGCCGAGCTCGCCGACGGCACCGTGCGCACCCATGTCTCCACCGGCACGCTCACCAAGGGCAAGGCGCACCGCGTCGCGGTGGTCCGCAAGGCCGGGCAGCAACTCGTGGAGAGCAAGGGCAAGAAGACCATCACCTACACCGAGGACGGCGAGGAGGTCAGCCGCGAGGTGGACGTGATCGACTCGATGCTGCTGGACACCTGGTTCGACGTCACGTTCTTCATCGACGGCGAGGCGGCCGGCGAGCTGCGCGACCACGACCTGGCGCCGGCCAAGTCGAGCGGCCCGCTGGAGGTCGGCTGCGGCTGGTCGGGCGCCGATCCGCGCCACCTGACCGGCACGGTGAGCGAGGTGCGGCTGTGGAACCTGGCCCGGGACAAGGCCCGGCTGGGCAGCGGCACGCGGACGGACGAGGGCTTGGTCGCGCACTGGCACTTCGAGGAGAACGAGGGCAACACCGCAGCAGACGCAACCGGCGCGCACCCCCTGCGCCTGCACGGCGCGACCTGGACCAAGAACCCCGACCCGCTCGGCTCCACCTTCCGGGTCTACCTCAACGGCCGCCCGGTCGTGGTGAAGCCGCGTACCGCGGACCCGGAGCGGCTCGGGAATTACGGCGGCGGGCCGCACTTCTGTCTCGGCGGTCGTTTCCATACCAGCAAGGACCTCAAGTGGCTGGCCCCCGACCAGATGTACCGGGGTGAGCTGGAGGAGGTACGGGTCTGGCGCACCGTCCGGACGGAGGAGAACATCCTCGACAACCTCTTCGGACGCCTGCGCGGCGAGCGCGAGGACCTGATCGCCGTGTACTCCTTCGACGACGACTCCACCCAGCCCAACAGCAGGCAGGTGACCGACAGCGGCCCGCGCGGCCTGCACCTGCGGCTCGCCAAGGACGCCCCCAAGCGACCCACCCCCGTGCTCTCCACCGCGCCCGTCTCCGGAGACGTGGCCGAGGTGCAGCCCGTGTTCGTGAAGACACCCAGCGCCTACCTGGCCACCATCCAGAGCGCCCCCGCCGTGCAGGAGTACGCCGACCTCCAGCGCGACCACTACGGGCGCAGCAGCGGCGCGCTCAAGCGCGTGTACGCCTACGTCCGGGACGGCGCCTGGCACCTGGTCACCGGCTACAAGGTCGGTGACCTGGTCTCGGAGTGGGTCGCCCAGGTGCAGTTCGACCCGCAGATCACCGGGTACATCGAGGGAGCCCCGCCCGTGCCCTCGGAGAACCTGATCGCCACCAAGAGCCCCAAGCTGTTCAGCTACATCGACGCCACCAAGGTCGAGTTCGAGCGGGCCGACAGCGTGGTCAACACGCTCTCCTCCAGCCGCGAACGCAGTGTCACGGCCGCCATGGAACTGGCGGTGACCAACGAGGCATCCGCCGACTCACTGCTGATCAGCGCCCCCCTCGGCTTCGGTATCGCCAAGCCGATCGTCGAGGGCGGCTTCGACTGGGGCGTGCGGGCGACAACAGAGTTCGCCAACGCCTGGGGCGATGAGACCGAGGTCTCCCAGGGCTGGCAGACCGGACGGCTGACAGCGGTAGGTCTCTCCGGCGGCTGGGAGACACCGGACGCCGGCAAGCAGCTCAACAAGGCCAACGGACGCCGCTTCACCCCCTCCAACACCGGCTACGCCCTGGTGCAGTCCGAGACGGCCGACGTCTTCGCGCTGCGCCTCGCGCACAACCGGGCGCTGGTCTGCTACCGGATGCTGCCCAACCCCGACATCCCGCGCGACTGGAACCTGATCCCCTTCCCGAT
The DNA here is from genome assembly GCF_036226685.1 of Streptomyces sp. NBC_00690. Lineage (NCBI taxonomy): Bacteria > Bacillati > Actinomycetota > Actinomycetes > Kitasatosporales > Streptomycetaceae > Streptomyces > Streptomyces sp. NBC_00690. The sequence continues at coordinate 223,939 of NZ_CP109010.1, read as the reverse complement.
CAACCCCCGCTACACCAAGCAGGGCAGCCTCGACGGCTCGGTCGGCCAGGACGAGCAGGGCAACCGAGTCATGGAGGAGGAGTACCAGGGCCTGGCCTCCGGCGGTGAGCTGAGCTACTTCAAGCCGCGTGAGGCGTACGCGCTCAAGCGGCGGATCATCGAGGACCAGCAGCGCCTCCAGACCTTCTACGACGCCGTCTCCACCGAGACCCACCACGCCGACCCCACCGCCGAGCGCGCCCGGCAGGTCCTCTCCGGCTTCGTCGGCCCGATCAAGGACCCGGCACAGCGCAACGGGAAAGCCGAACCGGCCGGCGCGCAGGCCAAGCGCAGCCTCGTCAACACCTACGTCTGGTCGGCCGACGGCGGCTTCTTCGCCGAGACCACCGAGACCATGGACTCCGTCACCGAAGTCACCTCCGGCAGCTACCAGCTCGCCGGCTCCTTGGGCGGCTCGGTGGGCGGCGGCGTGAAGATCTTCGGCATCGGGGCCAACGTCCAGTTCGACGCCTCCATCGGCGGCGCCATCGCCGTGACCCGCTCCCGCGGCAAGGAGTCGACCCGCACGTTCAGCCTCAACATCACCTGCGACGTACCGGGCGACCTGCAAAAATACGACGCCAACGGGGACCCCGAGTACGACGAGGAGACAGGCGCCGCGATCGAGGTCCCGGGCCGGGTCGACGCCTACCGCTTCATGACCTTCTACCTGGACACCGACACCCAGAACTTCGAGGACTTCTACGGCAAGGTCGTGGACCCCCTCTGGCTCGGCGGCGACAGCCCACACGCCACCGCCCTCCGCCAGGCCCGGCAGTCCGACAAACGGCCACCGTGCTGGCGGGTCCTGCACCGCGTCACCTACGTCAGCCGCAAACTGGCCACCGACCCCGGCACCGGCGCTACCGACCTGGACAAGTCGATGGCCCAGGAAGACATCTCCAGCAACTACGAACTGATCCGCCGGATCGACCCCTACGTCCGCGACCACACCGCCGACCGGGGCGAACTCGCAACCGCCGTCAAAGAGGCACTCACCACCCACCTCCCCGGACTGCTCCCCCACAGCGACAAGGTCACCGACTACTTCGCCCTCTACTACGGACTCGACCACTAGCACAGACACACCCGTCGGGCCCGCGCACACCGGCGGGCCCGACCCGGCCTGCCCGGCCGCCACCGCCCGCCTCGCCTTCCGGCCGTTGCCGTCCTTCCGGGCCGCCATCTGGGACTGCGTCCCCGGCCACGGCCACGGCAGCGAGAGCAGACGGCCGGACGACGCCGAACGGCCAGGACTTCACCCTGCACGGCCGGAGTTCGGGGGTTGAGGAACATCGATGTCAGATCGTGCGCTAAGCATGCGTCGGCCCTGGTGGGCGGCTGACGGGGTGTCGGCGGCGGGACCCGTGTGAAGTCTTTCCACGGATAACGCCCTATTATCTGCGGCACCGGGATGTGTCACCTGCGGCGACGTCCCCGGGCCCTGCGCGAAGCGGCCCTGTTATCTAATGGGCGCTGAAGCGAGGCATTGCTATCCGAATCGGGGGAGCCATGAGCTCTCTCGACAGGCCGCGGGGCTCGCTTCAGGCGGCACAGGCACGAGGTCTTCCTGGACTCGCTCGGCAACCCGAACACGGTCCGGAGCTACGGGGCCGGGGTGGGCAAGACCGCCGAGCGGATCGGCGGGGGCCGGCCGCTGGCGTCGGTCGCGGACGACGAGATCGGCGAGGCCCTGGAGGTGCTGTGGGGCCGGTCCGCGGTGAACACCTGGAACGCGCGTGGCGCCCCGGCACCAGTCGACCCGGACCTGCCGGGCGCGGACATCCGCATCGGCTATGCCCGCTGCTCGACCCTCGGTCAGGAACTCGATTCCCAGCTCGACGCACTCGCGGGGCACGGCATCCCGAGGGACAAGGTCTTCAGCGAGAAGATCAGCACCCGCGTCCGCGTCCGCCCCCGGTTCGAAGATGCGCTGAGGACGGCGCGGGAGGTCAAGGCCCACGCCCCGCACTGCCGGGTCATCCTCACCGTGTACGAGATGAAGCGCCTCGGCCACGACGCCGCCGAACTCACCTCGCTCGCCGACCATCTCACCGCCCACGGCCTCATCCTGGAGATGCTGGCCGGGCCCCTGCCCGGCATCTACGACCCCACCGGCCCCGGCAAGCTGCTGTTCGCGTTTTTCGCCGCGATGGCGGAGACCGAGCGGGAGAACATCCGCGAATCCACGCTGGAAGGGCTCGACACCGCGGCCCGCAAGGGCAAGCACGGCGGCCGGCCCCCGGTCATCACCGACGACATGCTCCACACCGTGCTCCGCCGCCGCGCGGGAGGCGAGTCCGTCGAGCAGATCCAGCCCGACCTCTGGATCGCCACCGGCAAGCGCAGGGGACAGAACCCCTCGGTGGCCAGCGTCTACCGGGCGCTCGCCGAACACGCCAAGCGCGAGGCGTACCCCGAAGCCGTCGAGGCCGCGCACGCCGACTTCGCCAACCTCCATGCCGGCGAAGTCCCCAGGCCCCGCCCCGCCCGTCCCGACCGAACGTCACTCTAATTACAGAGAGCTACATGTCACATCGCCGTAGTTTCGGCAGAGCAGGGCCGAGACGGGAGCGAGGATCAGGGCACGGGCACCAGTCGGCAGCGATCCTCCAGAGCCCCTCACCGCGTTGTCACGCCCCGGCGACGCGGTGGGCGTCGCCAGCCCCGGGCCGGTCGGCGCGGTCAGGCGCAGTTGATGATGTGGGGGGTGGTGGCGGTGCAGGTGAGGGTGGCGGTGTCGTTGGCGGTGTTCGGGTCGGCGGGGGTGCTGGTGGTGCGGGTGGCGGTGAAGGTGTAGGGGGTTCCGAGGCTGAGGGAAGAAGCGGGGATTCGGAAGTGTCGGCTGACGCTCTCGCCGGGGGCGATTGCGCGGAGCTTGCAGGTGGCGGTCTGGCCGGTGACGCCGCAGTCGCGGCCGACGGTCCTGTTCGGGACCTGCGCGTCGAGGATGGCGGAGTTGACCCGGTCGGGGCCGTTGTTGGTAGCGGTGAGGGTGTAGTCGATGCCGCCCCGGCCGGGTACGGGCTGGGCTGTCAGGGCGAGGCTGAGGTCGGCGACGGGCGGGGTCACCAGGACCACATCGGAGGGACTTTTGCCGGGGGTGATCCGCGCGGTGGTGGTGTTGGTGGTGGTGTCGATGAGCGAGAGGGTGTTGTTGGTGCTGGTGGCATAGACGTACCGCCCGTTGTCGCTGATCGCGAGGTCGGTGGCACGCCATGGCAGGGGGACGGAGCTGGTGACGGTGCGGGTGGCGGTGTCCACCACGGCGACACCGGTGCCGCGGGCGGTGTAGGCGCGGGTGCCGTCGGGGGTCAGGACGGTTTCGGAGGTATCGCCGCCGCTCATGGGGACGGCTCCGGCGAAGGCACCGGTGGCCAGGTTGAGGATCTTGACACTGTTGTCGAATTGGGAGATGTAGGCGTGGGTCCCGTCGGGGGCGATGGTGATGTTGTAGTTGCCGCCTGGGGACGGGATCGGCGCTTCGAGGGTCTCGCTGGTGGTGTTGAAGACGGCGATGTCGTCCTCCCGGAGGAGGTAGAGCCGGGTGCCGTCCCGGGAGATCGCCGCGTCTGGGGCGGCAATGTTGATTGAGTGGGTGGCGATTTCCCTGTTCTCGTAGGTGTCGATGACCGACAGGGTCCTGTCGAGGCGGTTGTTCACGAAGACCCGGCCGCCGTCGGGGGAGACGGTGACGGTCGAGGGCTGTCCTTCGACCGAAATGGTGGCGGTGACCGTGCGGGTGGCGGTGTCGATGACCGACACGGACCTGCTGTTGAAGTTGGCCACGTAGACACGTGTGTTGTCGGGCGAGACCGCCGTGGCCTCGGGAAGGTAACCGACCGGGATGGTCGCCAGCACCGCGTTCGCCTCGGCGTTGACCACCGCGACCTCGCCGTCGGCTCTGTTGGTGACGTACACCACGGTCGGCTGGGCAGCCGCCCGCGGCTTCGCCGCCGCGACGGGAACCCCCTGCGGGCCGACCGCCTGCGCGGGCGGCATCAGAGCCACCGCGCCCGCCAGCAACGCGGTCACGGGTACCACCAACAGCCTCCGGAACGAACGTAACCCCGTCCGCGATACGACCTTCATCAACGCCTACCTTCCCCTCAGTGAACCCGCTCGCCCCCGAAGGAACGACGGGCCGGCACGGTGTGCCGTCCGGCGACATCTACCGCCCGGGGCCACCTTCAACCACAACCTCACCGGAACCACCCGTATGAATGACAGGTAATCGCATTCACTTCGGAAGGCGGGCCTGGTGTCGAGCGGGAGAGCGAACCAGTCCGGAAACGCCAAGGCAGGGGCACCACAGCCTGGTTACCTGAACTCGCGAGGCATCCCTCGTCGAAGGACCCCGGAACTGTCACAGACGTCACCGATCAAAAGGGTGTAACACGGCTTCACAGCCCTGTCGCTACCGGTCGGTCCGATCCTCTCCAAGGGCTAAACCGCTCGGTGGCCAGCATCTACCGGGCGCTCGCCGAACACGCCAAGCGTGAGGCCCACGCCGACTATGCCGTTCTCCAGGCCAGCGGCGCGGTTCCGGAGCCCCGTGCCGGGACGGAAGCCGCCTTCACCGACTCACGACGTGGCACCCAGGAAGCCTCAAGATCGAATTCTGGCGGGGTTGGCGCTCATCTCGGCGTCACCCCGAGAACGTCCGCCGTTACTTCAAGCCCTCGCCCGAGGCGATCGCGGAGCTGACCAGCCTGCTCGCGCCGGGCGACAGCCGCCGCTGACCCGTCCCAGCCGGGCCCACAAGGGGTACCGCCGAGTGGGCCCAGAAGGGGCCACGGGATGATCCTGGGGCACTCTTGCGGGTGGTTGCCGGTGAGGTCGAACGGAATTCGCACTTCTATCACCTGGTCGGCTGATCGCATCGTCGGACTGGACTAGTCGCCGGGCGTGCTGCGCAGCCTCCAGGCAGGCCCGTGCTCCTCGTACGGGCCGATGCTTCCCGCCCCGTACGTCCGACCGTCCTGGGTGAATCACCCGGGTGGGAGAACAGCGGCGCGGGCGGGTAGCAGACACAAGGGAGCTGACATGAACCGTTCCACGCGTATCCGCGGTGCCGCGTTAGCGGCAGTTGCCCTGCTCGTGGCGGGCACCGCCACGACCGCCGCCGCCGACAAGAGCGGTGATTCCACGGCGGCCACCAGCGCCAAGGCGGCAGCGCCGATGTTCACGCGGGTCGAGGCGCCGGACGTGCTCGACGTCCGGGGCGGACAGCGGGGCGAAGTTATTGTGCAGTGCCCGTCCGGCATGCAAGCCGTCTCCGGGGGCCACTGGCAATCATTGGGCGACAAGTTCACCGTGCTCTTCTCGGCTTCAGTCCCCCTCGGCGGAAACACGGGTGGTTGGTCCGTCCAGATCAACAACTGGGGCACCCAGAACGTGTACCTCATGGCCGAAGCCCTGTGTGTCGACTCATCCCAAATCGGCTAGTAGGGCACCCGCAGTGATGGGTCACCGGCCCAGGCCCGTTCACCGGGGCAGTCGCCGGGGATGACAGACAGGCACCCCGACCCGCCTGTCTCACCGGCCGTGGCGACCGGAAACCAGCCGCCGTGACTCACAGCGTGACCCTGGACGGAGGGTGGCCCCCAAGCGAAGAACCGGGGCCACCCTCCGTCCGGAGGGCTCGACGGTCACGTCCAGGCCGTGACACGCTCGGATCTCCCGACGCCCCGCCCGAGACCGACCACCTGCGGCACCCATCGAGATCACACCGGGGCCTGGGAAGCGGCTGCCGTCACTTGGTCTCTCCAGGCGCGTTGCACGGGCATGGCACCAACGTGCTTCCAAGTCGAAGTGACGTGCGGTGTGCCGCAGGTCACGGGTCGGCGGCACACCGCTTCTGCGGGCGGCCCGCTACCGCGCTTCGGTGGTGTCCGGGTCACGGAGCGGCCGAAGTCCGCTGGGCATCTCTGGCAGCAGGAAGGAGTACCGGCCGAGCATGTTGACGTGGTGGCGGACGAACGGGGAGAGGCGGGCGACGTCCTGGTCGCGGACGTCGAAGCCGTCGGCGCGGAGCCGGGTGACGGCGGCGTCCATGTACTTCGTGTTGAAGAGGACCAGGGCGTTCAGGACGAGTCCGAGGGCGCCGATCTGGTCCTCCATGCCGTCCTGGTAGCGCTGGTAGAGCTGTCCCGCCCGGCCGTGGAAGATCTTCCGGGCGAGCGCGTGGCGGCCTTCCTGGAGGTTCGCCTGCACCTTGATCTGGCGGCGGTATCCGGGCTCGTCCGCGAGCCGCAGGATGTGCAGGGTCTTGGCGATCCGTCCGTAGTGCGCGACCGCGTCCCCGAGCGGGGTCGGGCGGCCCTCCCGGGAGAGCATCCGGATCACGTCGTAGGCGCGGACAGCCCCGGTGTGGATGGAGCCGATGATCCGCAGGATGTCCTCCCAGTGCCGCTCGATCCGCACCAGGTCGACCCGGCCGCGGGCGGCGTCGTGGAAGGCCCCGTAGTCGGCGGTCCGGAGCTCGGCGAACGGCGCGGCCTCCAGCTCTGCGGTGAACGCCATCAGGTGCTGCGGCCACGGGGCGAGAGCGGCTTTCAGCTCGGCGATACTCTGCGGCCCTTCATCCTCACCCAATTGATGGGGCGAGCGGGTGGGTGCCGGCTCATCGTCGGACTGCGGCGGCTCAGTCATCGAGGGGTTCCTCCCTGCTTGGTGGCGGCAACCCCTCAGTGTCACTTGCGGCACGCCCCTGGTTGGGCTCGTCACCCGATCGGATGATGGGTATTTGCGGCTCCTAGCCATGTCCGCACGGTGCGCGGGGATGGACGTGTCCTGGGCCCCGCCTCTGATTTATGCCGAGCCACTATGAGTGCCCTCGCAGGCAACCTGATTGCGTACTGGCGTGGGCGATTCGCTCAGGCCTGTGGTGGGTTGTCCGTGGATCGGAGGACGGCGCGGGCGAGATGTTCGCGAATGACGGATCCGACGGGCTGGTTCACGCTTGGGTCGGAACCGGTGACCGGGTGTTGCAGGAGTTCAGTGGCTGCCAGGACGGCGAGGGTGGCTTGTCGTTCGTCGAGCACGGGTGAGAGGCACGCTTGCATCCGCTGTAGTTGGGTGACGGCTCGCCTGACGATTCTCTGCTCGACGTCGTAGTCCATTTCGGCAGCGGTCTGCGCGAGGTTCTCCAGGGTGGTGGACACTGTGTCCGGGTCCCAGCTGCCGGGATATGTGTGGAGCCATCTGACTAGGAGCGGCAGTTTCTCGTTCTCTTCTTCCTGATGCGTGTGTGGTCCGGGCGTGGTCTCGCTGGTTGGTGCTGGCGGCTCGGGAGCTGGCTCTGGCAGTTTCTGCTGGATGTCGGGCAGAGACGTCTCCAGCGGGTGCAGGTTGAGCACGGTGTAGAAGAGTGTGCGGGCCATCGCGCTGAGACCGCAGCCGGCCACCTCACCGAATGCTTTGATCGGCCACGTGGGTTCGGTGACAGCGCGCAGTGCCTGCGTCTCAAACTGATTGACCGCGTATGTACTCATGTTGACGCGCGGGGCGCGGGGTTTCTTCTGGGCGGTCTCTGCGGCAGACCGGGTGGAGCGCCAGACCAGGTTGTAGATCTCCCCGAGCGGCCGGTGCCGGGCCACCTTGTCTGCGGCTTCGCGCAGCCGTTCGACGTGGTTGTCCGTAACGGCTGGAAGGTTGAGGTCCACCAGTCGGTTGGTGAAGTAGCGCAGGGCCTCTTCCGCGATGAGTTCCTGCGCGAGGGAGAGGAGGTCGTCATGCTGGCCTGCGGTGAGGCGTTCCGGTGCCAGCCGTTCGTTCAGGACGGCGTCCAGGTGCTGGGCGCCGGTCCCCGCGCTCGTGGCAAACGGAGCGTAGAAGCAACTGTCCAGCGGAAAGAACTGTGATGTCAGTCGGGGATTCACGTGGACACCGTCGGGATCACCGTCCGCCGCGGCGAGGGCGTCCTGGAAGGAGGAAGGATCCCACTCCATGGAGGTGACCGAAGTGGCGGGGTGGATCCTCAGGAGACGGCCCTGAACCAGTGCGCCCAGAAGCCGGACGGTTTCATTCTGCGCGGGGTGCAGAGGATCGAGCCAGGACCCGATCTTGGAGATCGGTGTGGTCGACGGCGCGTACCGCAGCAGCGCCAATGCTGCCGCCATCTCCCGCACCGAGGCTGCGGGCACCGTCTCGGAGAACGCCAGTGGGTACCGCTCTTCCATGGCCTCGCGTTGCGTGCTTTTCCAGGCGTTCAGAGCTGTTTCGAGCGCCTGCTGTTGCGTAGCTCGGGCACGGGCTGCCTCACGCTTGGCCTTCCGCTTTGGATCATTGAGCGTCTGCACCGCAGCCACCAAGGACTCCGTACACGCCACGCAAACAGGCGTCTCGCCCTTGACTAGATCGGCTAGCGCGGTGCGAGAGGTCAAGCTGAGTTGCTGTCGGCACTCAGGACAGGTGTGATCGACGACGGCTCGCACACCCCCTGCAGCAACCACGTAGAGGGGGCCGCCCCACCCGAGTGTGTCGATGTCCGAGGTCTTCTCGCACCACACAGGCGTGCCTAGCTCAGGGTGGAAGCCCGCAAAAGCCCAGTAGCGCTCACCGATCGCGACCAGCTCGGGATCGGTGCCGTCGACCGGAACAACGGTGGGAGTCAGCCCGGCCAGCACCGCGCTCATCTCATCAGTCACAGTTACTCACTTTATGCAACGATGGCGGCGGCGTTTCCGGTTCGCCCAACTCGCTTGGGTCGCCTACAGATGGCGGGTGGGTCTGGGTGTCTACCGCTCGGGTGGGTCGGCGTGGTCGAGGCGGAGCGCGATAGCGCGGGCTCCGGCCTTGGCGAGGGCGGCGAGGGCCCCGGCTAGGTCGAGGTGGACCTGGTCCCCTTCGTCGGGGTAGTAGCCCTCCCTGACCATTTCGAGATGGGCTTCGGCGTCCCGGACCAGGTCCAGGACGCGGGCGACATCGGTCCCCGAGCCGGTGGCGTCCGCGAGTGCGCGGGTGATCTCCTGAGCTTCCTTCCTGAGAGCCGCGAGGGTGTCAGGGGTCTTCCGTACGGACACGAGGCACTCCACAAGGGGAAGGAGCCGACTGGTGGGAGCGTTGTCGGCCGTCGGGGATGACCGGACGGGCTGAGCCGATCGCCTTCGCCGACGGGCCGGTTCGAGCGCTCGGCCGGCTGGGTCGTTGTCCTGTGGGTTACTAGGCCCAGGGCATCGTGAGGCCCGGCCAGCGCGGCTGGGAGAAGTAGCCGGTTTTCTTGGCGGTGGTGATGGCGGTGGCGGCTGGGCTGTCAGCGCCGACCGGGTGGTGGGGGTAGACGCAGTCGATCAGGTCGTATGACGTCGCATCGTCACCACCACCGCCGACGATGGCGCAGATCGGGCTGTTGGATCCGCTGGCTTTGGTCCACACTCCGGGCCAGTCGGGGTGCTGATCGGTGATATGCGCGTCGCAGTTCTGGCACTGGGTCGTCTGTTCCTTGCCGGTCAGGTTCCCGGCTGTGAGTGCCTGGGTGGCGTCGAGGATGTGGCCGACCTTCTGCGGCGACTTGCCTGCGAGGTAGAAGCGGCCGCACGCCGGTCCGTACTCATTGTCCATACTGACCAGCACGCCTGGCCAGTGCGGGTGCCGGTCGGTCACCGGAGCCCTGCAGCCGACGCACGCCCGGGGGGACAGGCCATGTTCGCGGAACAGAGCGAGAGTGTCTTCCGGCCGTCCCCAGTGCATGTCGTCTGGGCCGTCGGCGAGGGGCGCCAGTTCGAAGAGGGGCAGTTCCTTCTCCGCTAGGACCACGTCCTCCCATGTCTGCATCCCCGCCATGGGCAGGCTCTGTGCCCAGCCGATGCGCGGCATGCTCGTGGTCGATGGCCGCTGTACGGTCTCCAGGCCCGGTTGGCGCAGGTTCTGGGGGATGTAGGCGGCCAAGGCGAGGTGTAGTTGTTTCACGGCTTGGTCCTGGTCGTCGGCGTCTAGCCAGCTCGTCTTCACCAGATCCCGCAGAACCTGGTCGGGATAGAGCGCCACCTCGTACCGCCAACCGTCTTCCCCCCGGCGCAGGCTCAGCTCGTAGACGTTCAAGTCGTCGGAGACGAAACACGACAGGACACCGCCGGCGTCCTCCGCCGCTGTCAGAGCGTCGGCGACGGTCGCGTAGTCACCCCACGGAACCGGCGAGGGCGCGAAGCCGTCATCGAGCGGTGGCTGTTGCGCCGCTGCCGTGGACATGGCGGCGTTCCGAGACGCCGCGGCCTTGCGCTGCTTCGCCTGCTTCGCGTGCTTGACCGCCCGCTTCTGCTGCGCTTTCTTCCCCATCAGACCGCCTGTATCGAAGGTTCTGCCGTGTCGCTCGGTAAACGGTGGATCGCGCGGTTCGTCACGCGTGCATGGTCCGAAGGGGCCCTGACTGATGCGGGACAACCAGTGGTGTCTTCAGCGTGGTGCTGGCTTTCACGCGGTGTTGAAGATCCGGGTGGGCTCGGGGAGCCGCGTGGTTTTGGCGGCGCGTGCGACAGCGAGTGCGCGGGTGTGGGTGTCAGCGGCTGCTTCGGCCTGTGTGTGGACATGGTCTTCGAGTGCTCGGGCGTCGGTGAACGCGGATTCGGGTTCACGCCGGGCGCGTAGGGCTCGGATCTGGCTCTCGTTGGCTGCGGCGATGTGCGGGTCTGGTGTCCGTTCGGTTCGGGTGGCTTGGTGGGCGGCGAGTGCCTCGTGGTAGCCGGCGGACGCGGTCTGCCTGGTCCGGATCGGCTTGCGCTCCGCCTGCGGTTCCACAGTCGTGGCCGTGTTCGTGCCTGCGGTGGTGGTCGTGTGGGTACCGGGGGCCAGGACCCGCAGCCCGCGGACTGCGTTGGCACCCATGGCGGTGTTGATGCGGGTGACCATCTGGCTTTCGAGGAGGCGGAGTTGGGTGGCATAGGCGGAGCTGGTGGGAAGCAGGACCAGGTGCCCGGTTTCAGGGTCGACGCGGACGGCGCGGACTTTGCTGTCGAGTTCGGGGGCGATGGAGGCCCAGCGGTCGATGACGGATCCGCCGGTGACGGGGGTGTCCCAGGCTCGGTCGGTGACCAGGTTGGTGATGGCGGCACCGAAGGTGAGGGGGTCGCGTCCCTCGGGTCGGGCAGTACGCAGTCGGCGGGTGGCGGAGCGGCCTCCGGGGTGGTCGGCCGGTCGGTTCTTGGCGGCGGCGCGGGCGGCCTGGAGGGCGACGCGGGCGAGATCGACGCCGGACGACCCGGAGCTGCCATCTACGGTGTCAGCGTCCCTCGCCGGGGTAGAGGCGGCGGGGGTGATCAGGGGGAGGGTTTCGGTGGTCATCGCGGTCTCCTTACCGGCGTCCGAGAGTCATGTGGGCGGTGTGGGCGGTGAGGTTCACGGCGCGTTGGACGACATTGGCGCCGAAGATCCACTCGGCGGCGGGGCGGCCGTAGGCGTCGAGTTGGCCCATGACGAGGGTGGTGTCACCGGCCGCGACTTCGATCTCGGCCAGGACCCTCATGTCGGCGCGGGCTTCGTCGGTGAGGTCCGCTAGGCCGTTGAGCCGGGGCAGCGCGGGGGCCTGCTCCTGCTCGACGGCCTGGCGGGGTGTGAAGGCGCCAGCGACCAGGTCCTGCACAGTGCGACTGGTGGGGGCTTGCCAGTCGCCCTCCCACTCCTGGTGCCGGGCTTTTTGTGCGCGGCGGGAGTCCCGGTACTCCTGGACAGCGCGCTCCCGGCCTTCCTTGGTCGGCCACAGGGCCAGCGCACCGGCGAGCCGTCCGGCGAGGAACCCGGACGGGCGGTGCACCTGGTCTGGGACGTCGCCGCAGTCGAGGAACGCGATCACCTCATCGGCGGTCCAGCCCCCGTCGGAGACCTCCTTGAGGATCCAGGCGATCCGGGGCACCAGGGCTCGGCTCATCCACGGCACCTGCTGGATCAGCTCCGAGGCCAGCTGGAAACGGCGCCCCACCACATTGAGCTTCCGGTGTCCGCGCTTGACCTTCTTCAGAGTGGGGGACTGGGCTTTCCCGCTGGCGAGCTTGTTCTCAGGGGGTAGCGAGGTAGAACCGGTAGGGGAAGAACCTGAGGTACCGACCTGCATTGGGGTGCAACGGACCTCCGCCGAAACAGCCGCCACAGCACCTCGGCCAGCGCCCTTGCGGACACCCTTCCCCGGCGCCTTTGACGATGTCTTCGAGCGAGGCTTGCGCACCTTTCGGGCCGCCTTCTTCGCCAGCTTCGCCATCAACTCCCGGCCAGCTTCCGCGATCCCCGTCACGGCGCGCGTGTAGGCAGGAGCGGTCTCATCCCGCAGCACCGTCCGGATCCCCAGCGCGACATCGAAATCGTGCGGGATCATCCGCGCGAACTCCGACGCCTGCGCCGACTCACCGCTGATCCGGGTGCCCCGGACGACGTACGCGAGCAGCCCGGCCTCCCGCAGCATCCCCAGGTGGTACTCCACACTCCGCTCCGACAGCCCGGTACGCCGCATCAGATACTCGATGCCCGGACGGCACGGAAACAGCAACGCGAGCTCCTGGGCCACACGCACCGTCGTCGGCCCGAACGAACGTGGACCGTGCGATCGATACCGCCGCGGCTCATACAGCCCGGACCCGGCGACCCAGTGAACCGCCTGCAACCACGAGTACCCGTCCAAAGCCACCCGGCCCGCCGACGAAGACAGCCACTGGGACGCCTCTGGCACGAACAGCGCCGACAGCACGGAGACCGCGCTGCCATCGACCGACGAACGCGGGACAGGAATCAGCGCGGAGACAGGTGCCGCCACGGCGCTCACTGATTCCTCACCAGGAGCAAGTTGAGGCCAGCACCCGAGGCCAGTTTTGTCGTAGAGGACCTGTTTGACAGGAGGTTGAGGAGAGAGGAGATAGCCATGGGGCCACCCTCGGCCGCCAAGGGGTTAGCCCCGCAAGTCCCAAGCTCGACGGCTCCCGTACAGCGGGAGGAAACCTCGATCAGGCTCCCGCCCGGCGGGCAGGGCTGCACGCCAACCGGATTCGGTGAAGAGGTGACACGGGTGAGCGGGAAGGTAACGGTCCGAAAGCCTTGAATGGTGCAGCCCGGGTAGGCATTCCCCGTCACACGAAAGGCCCGCTCTGTGCGAATGGGGGTGAAACGGGCGTATGTGGGCTGGAAAAACGTAACTGGGTACGGCAAGATGGCCTCCGTGTTCGTGGGGCCTTGCCGCATGACATGACGAAGCCCCTGAGCTGGGTGGCTTCGGTTCTGGGGAGAACCTAGATCGAACTGTTCGAAGCCGGTTGGCGCCGGGTCGAACAACTCCTCCGGGAAGGCACTGGTAGCCGGACCGGAGATCCGATGGGGCGCTGAGCTGAGGTGCTGGTAACACCGAGAGCTCGGGCCCCAGGCGGCTAGAAGACCTGCGATGCAGGCACCGCCCTCAAAATTACTTCGCTCTGACGGCCTCCATGCGAATTGAGGCGTAGCCGCAGCTGGATCGCTGCGGAAGCATAGAGAAGGCACCCGGCCGGAGCGACGCGCAGGTCATCGCTTCCACGGCAGTGGGTGCCTTGTGTGTATGGCAAGGGGTACGGGTACCCTGCAACATGTCGAGACCATTCGCTGTAAGGTCTGCGGCCGTGCCCCGGAGCGCAACCTCGCGGGGCTTAGCCATGTCTTTATGGAGCTTATCCACGGACACAGTACCCCCCTCGCGATGTTGGACCTCCACCCTTGTGCCCACCGTGTCGCCCCTCTTTCGGAGCCTCTTGACGGCCCGACAGGTCTGAGGAGGCCTGCCCGTAGTGAAGTCGCCTGATGAGATGTCGGCATGATGGGCCGTATGCATTTGACGGACGAGCCCCTGGACGTAGAGACCTTCGCCACTGGGGTGCAGCAGCGGCGTTTCGCTGCAGCGATGGAGCGTATCGCCGCTACCAGGGCACCTGATAGCCCGGTGCGTGTGTACGTCAGCGCGGCGCCTAGGGCGATGAACAGTCCGAAGTGGGACAGCTGGCTTGCCCAGATCACCGCAGAGCTGCCAGACGGTGTCGAGGTCATCCACTACCGCAACGTCTTCAGCGACGAGCGCCCCTATGACTGGGACAGTCTCGTGGAAACGATCGACGGCCTCGTGATGGTGGGAAAGCAGAAACGAGCTGGTAGCCGGGTCTACCTTCTTGGTCCCGTGGCTCGGCTTGAACTGCGCTCGGTTGTCGCGCGGAAGCCCGTACTTCTCTACGGGCACAACCAGGGGCTGATCCCCGTCATTGACTGCAAGAGCCAGGTACTTCGCCCAGACGGTAACCCAAGACTGAAGCTCATTGCTCCGAAGCGATGGAAGAAGGACGCCGCGACACTTACGGCTGCTTGCAATGCGCTCGACCCGGCAGCGCCAGCCGTGGCCGACGAGCCGGAAGGTCACCTTGCTCATTCCTTCGTGTCTCCTCAACAAGGAACGAAACCTTGACTGCGACTGGCGTTCGACCACTCCTGTAGCAGGGCCAACGCATCACAGCATTCACGTACAAGCCCTTATGCGCCAGGAACACCCTTTTTTTGTACGAAGAGACAAAAGGGCAGTCGCAGACACCAGGCTCAGGTAGGCAAGGGCCTGAGTAGCCGACTGGTGAAACCCGCCTCTCGAAGGCGCTCGTATGCCTCCATGACTGGCCCTGGAACAGGCTGTTCAACTGTGAAGCCGAGCTGGGGGTACTCGATGACACGTTGCAGGGTTCCGACCAACATGTCGATGACCAGATGAGAGTCCCCTATGCCGCGGGCGTAGTCGGTGAAACTGACTGGCTCGGACGAACACACGACGTCGATGCCAGCCTCGGGCCAGAATCGCCGGAAGGTGGCGAAGCTGCGGCGTTCCTCGTACGGCTTGCTGATGAGCATGACCGATGTGGCATCGACTCCTGCGCCGGATAGCGCATTGTGCGAGAACTCGATGTTCTGCTGAGTGTTCCTCGCCTTGGGTTCCACGATGATCGCGGCTTCAGGTACGCCCAAGCTCAGTGCGTGCTCACGGTAGTGAACGGCCTCGCCTCGGGGAAACCGCTGGATGGTCGTTGGGCTGTTGCCTCCGGTGAAGATCAAGGTGGGAAAGTAGCCAGAGTGGAAGAGTGTGGCGGCATGCGTCGCAACGCCCAGATCGTGGCTGCCCAGGGCGATGGCGACGGAACATGGCCGAGGGGTGTGATGGACCAGGTGGTAGTCCCAGACCGCCTGCGCGTCGCTCCACTGCCTGTTCGAGATGGCAGGTCGGCTCATCGAGAGCTCCCTCCTGCTTCTGCAAGGCGCCGGGCCTCAGCTTGTTCGTCCGACCCCAGGCTGTCCGTCCACGTGGCGAAAGTGGACCGGACGGTCTGGAGATCGCTTCCGAGCGCTGCTGCGATCTTGGTCCAAGAACTGCCGAGACGCAGTGCGTCACGGACCAGAAGAGGCCGTTCGTCGGCAAGCCGGTCGGCGATTACTGTGCCTAGGGCGAGAGCGGCCAGGGTGTCCGCAAGGCCGACCCGCTTCCGGTGCTGTTCGTGGCGTTCGACCAGGGACCACAGGTCTGAGGCCGGGGTGTCGCTGGGCGCGGCGATCACGGCGGTGTCGATCGGCTGGGGCCTGCCTTCACTAGGCATCCGACTTCCAATCTGCTGCTGTGTCTGACGGTCACTGGTCTGTGGGCGTCTGCCGGCTGGGGTTGGAGTCAGGGAAACGGAAGCGGTAGTGCCAGGTGAAGCGTGAGGCGATGTGTATCCCCACGGCGTACTCGATGACGGTGCCGTCGTCCGTCGCGGTGGTGCGATGGAGTTCGACCACGGGCTGCCCGGTAGAGATGCCAAGACGGCTGGCTTCGGACGCTGTTGGGATACGGGCAAGCAGTTCCTCGTCCAGCCACTCGGGTGAGAGGCCTTGCTCGTGCATCACCCGGAAGCCGCCCCCCTTCCCGGCAGGGCCAGGGGCGGGGTCCATGAGCTTGGTGCCTTCGACATGCTCGGGTCGGTAGTAACTGGTCAGCTCGTGAGTAGGTTTGCCTTGAGCGTCCTTCACCAGACGCCGCCGGGCTACTACTTGCGCGCCGGGTTTGACGCCGAGTGCCTCGGCGATCTCTGGTGTGGCGGGGAATGCGGGGTCGACCTCGTTGGCCTGGTCGGTGAGCCGGTATGCCTCGCCGCTAGCGATGCGGTCGACGACGAAGGCGACAGCATCGTCCTGGTCGAGCCAGTTCGCGCGGTCGTATCGGTCCATCCCGTTGCGCTTGAGGGGTGGCTTATCCCGTGCGAAGACGCCCTTCCCTTGGTGGGCCCGAACGATGCCAGTCGCTTTGAGCATGGCGATGGCCAAGCGGATTGTCTCCTCTCCGGCCCCGTACTGCTCGGCTAGCTGGCGTGTCGACGGCAGGCGACTGCCGGGGGCGATCTGCGAAGTCTCAATCTGGGTCCGCAGATCGTCGGCGATCTCTGTGACTCGCGATTTGCGAGGTGTCGTCGGCGTCATGAGGCCACCATACACAGCTTCCCCAGGGAAGTGTCGTGTCGGACGTCGCGTATTAGGCGCCACTTCCCTGGGGAAGCCTTGACGGGCGTCCGGGAGGGGGCGTAACTTCGGTCCTGCAACTTCCCCAGGGAAGTTGCAGGACCGTTCACAGGTGTGATCTGTCTGCACCACCGCAGTAGGTCGTCCGTCTCGCCAGAGGCGGGCGGAGTAGATCGTCTGCCCTTCGTGGGGTGGCAGGGCGGGATAGCAACACCAAATCGCCCCTGGTCCTCGACCTCTCTGCTGCATGCAGCGCCTGTGCGCTGTCTGTCCTCCAGGACGGCGGGACCTTCCGTGTGGCCTGGCGGGCGGAGAGAGCACCACGACGCAGCCACTCCCTTCCTCAGCCCTTCGCCTTCGTCCGCGAGGAGATCCCCATGACCACCCAGTTCGTCATGCCCAAGGCCAAGAAGCGGCCGACCCGCACCCACACGAAGAACGTCAGCTGCCACCCCACCATCAAACTCTCCAAGATCAGCCCGGCGCACATTGACCTTCGGGAGCCGCTGAAAGCGGTCCTCGTCTGCCCGGACTGCCAGACCTGGGTCCCGATTACCGGGATTCGAAGCCGAGTCCAGAAACTCGTCCCCCACCACACCACCCGCGCAGAGACCACGACCAACCCCCGCCGATGCAGGGGCAGCAACCGGCGCGTCGAGTTCGACATCACGCCCAGCCAATGGTTCCAAGCCCTCGCCGACGCGATCAAAGAAGCGGGCTCCCGCCAGCCGACCGCTGTGCTGCCAAAGACGTTCAGCCGGCAGACGAACCAGACCCTCCAGGCCCGTGCGAAGCGCACACCGGCCGGGCGCGTAGCCGACTGGAACACGACACTCCCGGCGGCGCAGCACACCAACGCCCAGCGGTTGCGCGATGAACTGGCTGCCACGCTGCGCCAGGTTCACCCCCGCCTGACTCCGTTCGAGCGGGCCGAGATCGACAGCCGGCTCACCCTGCTCACCCGGGCCCTCTACGAGCCGAAGCCCCGGTAAGAACCCACCTCACGAATGACCACGCCCCTGGGAGACCGCCTCCCCGGGGCTGTTCTTCATGCCCTGCCACCTGAGGAGATCCCGATGCGCACCACCCTTGCCACCCTCTACACCTCATACTCCGCGCGGCTCGCTGCGGTGGCTGCCGAGCGGCTCGCTGACATGGGCGCGGATCCAGTTGCGGACATTGACGACGTGATGCAGGACGTTTGGCTGCGTGCCTTGCAGCTGCTGGTCCTGCCGGAGCCTGAGCACGCGTGGTCGGTCCTGACTGGCCTCTTGGACCAGGAGCTCGCTGCTCTGGAGGCATCCCAGCATCGAGAGCTGCCGTGCGGGTTGGATCTGCCGGGAGTCCACTGGATGCCCCCGGCGCCGCTGGGCGCTCTGCCGTCTGCGGTCGCTGTCTACCCGACGGTCGTGGCGGCCTGACCGGGCCTCCTGTTCTGCATGTCGCCCCCAGCCCACGTGAGATGGGCCGGGGACGGCGTGGGGCTACAGGACGCCCCGAACGCAGGTGCGCCGTCCAAGACTCTGACCTCCCGGACGGCGCGCTACAGGCACCCAGCAAAGGGAGAACACCTGTGCAAGGAATTCTGTCACGGCCGGGTACGGCCGTCACCACGTTCACCGGTGAGCCGGAGCCGCAGCATGAACGGCCCACCAACCCGCCGCAGCCCCCGCTCCCCCACCCCTCCCTCCTCCTGCCCGTCGGGGCGCGGCCGTGGACGGGCCAGGAGATCCAGCAGGAAGAGGACACTGCTGGCGATGACGGCGATGGCTACGAGTCGGAGCCCGAGGCCCAGTTCCACCAGCTGGTCCGGCGCTTGGTCGCTGACGGCGATCACCACGCGGCCCGGGCCGGTCGTCGCGCGCCGCGCACCCTCGCGGCGATGAGGGGCCGGATCAACGTTCAGGCGGGTGTGGCGTGCCCTGAGTGCCAGGGCACGGGCGGGGAAACGGTCGACACGAGCTCCGGCGGCGTGACCCGCAAGACATGGCAGTCCTGTGGCTCGTGCAACGGGTTGGGGGTCCGGTGAACACCATCACCTGGCTGACCGACGAGCAGTGGGCGGAGTTGCGGCGGAAGAACGCCGAGCAGAACAAGAAGTCGGAGAACAACCGCCGATGACCAAGAAGCCCGGCACGGATGACCTGTACGTCCGCTACATGAAGGCGTTCCAGGACTCCACCACCCATCTCGGCGGCTGCCCGGCCTGCCAGGACGGCCGCCCATGCACGGTCGGGGCGCCGATCCACGAACGCTTCGCCCGACTCCAGGACGCCTACGAAGCCCGCCAGCCCCGCCGCTGAACACCCTCGGAAGGACCCGCTGATGTCGACCCTCCACCGTCTGATCCAGGCCCTCCGGTCGTGGACGTGCCCCGAGTGCTCGTGCGTCAACAACGACAGCGCCGACTGCTGCGCCTTCTGCCTCCCGGACGACCTCTGATCCCCACCCATATACGGGCCGCCCGCGCCGCGCAGCACGCCGCGGCCAGGGCGGCCCGTTCCTATGGCCTGGCCCATCCCAGAACCCGCGCACTCCTGGCGGCCGCAGCGTCTGCGGCTGCCGCGGTGTGGGAGGCCGGCCACCACCTCACTGACATCCACCCACGCCTGAAGAGACGAGACAGCGATGGCTAAGAAGGACCCCATTTACCAGCGCTACATGGCTGCGGCGGACGCCGACAGCACCCACGCGAAGAACTGCAAGAACTGTGTCGGTAGCCGCCGCTGCGGAGCCGGGCAGCAGCTGTGGACCGCGTTTGAGAAGGCCCAGGACGCGCACCAGCAGCGCCCCTGGTCTGAGCGCTGCCGCTGAGCCTGTCCGCTGCCTGTCGCCCGCGCCCCACCACCCGCAACCGGGGTGGTGGGGCGCGGGCGTGCGGGGAGCCGGACAGTCCGGCCCGCCACCAGGAGGAGGAACCCGATGAGCCGTAGCCGTGAGCAGCGGGCCGCCGAGCACGAGGAGTTGGCCGCCGAGGCCACTCGGCGCGCCGCCCGCGTCATCAGCACCGATGAGCGCGAGGCGAGCGCCTCGGTCGACCACTACCTCGAGCGGGCTGATCACCACGCCGCCCGGGCCCGCGTGCTGCGCAAGCCCTGACCCGTTCCGTCTGCTGCCGCGTCACGTGAACAGCCCCGGGGTGGCCGCCCCGGGGCTGTTTCGAACCTGGACCCTTTGGGAGGCCCTCATGAATCGCTCCATCGTACGCACCACCTACGCACCCTCCGCCGACCTGCCGGTCAACACCGACTGGCGTGCCCGCGGCGCCTGCGCCACCGAGGACCCCGAGCTGTTCTTCCCTATCGGCACCAACGGCCTGGCGGTTTTGCAGACCGAGGAAGCCAAGTCCGTGTGCCGTCGGTGCCCGGTCATGGACACCTGCTTGACGTGGGCACTCGAGAACGGCCAGGAACACGGTGTCTGGGGCGGACTCGGCGAGGACGAGCGCCGTCGCCTGAAGCGCCGCGCCGCACGGGGGCGTTCCCGCGACGCTGCTTGATCCGGTCTGCCAGCTGCCTCCTCCGCCCGTCCCCGCCCCGGCATCTCTCGGGTGCGCGGACGGGCGGAGCTGTGGGGAGCCGGACAGCCCGGCCCGCGAGTCGAGGGAGGCCCCATGGCCACGACCTTGTCCCAGCCCGGCACGGAAGCCGCCGCCCAGGAGTCCATGTTCGCCATCTTCGGTAGCGACATCCCGCCGTACGGGCCGCAGGACTACCGGGGCAGCTGGCGCACCGCCCTCCACGTCATCGCGGAGGAGTGGGCGGGCGAGGACCGCCACGGCGCGCCGCTCTTCGGGAGCTGATCGCGCCCGCCCGGCGGGAGCCGGAACCAACCGAATCCAGCTCGCTTCCCGCCCCGTGCTGTTCACCCCGGTCGGCCGCCCGGGGGGCGGGCCGACCGCTTTTGCCATGGCCGCAGATCGGGAACAGCCCGAAGCCCTGCACGCGACGGCCCTCCGAGTCCTCGGCATGAGAGTTGCCGGGGCTTCGGAGGGCCTGGTCACGACCCTACCGACGCGGTGGCCTCTTGGACGGAGGCGCCAACACATAGAAGAAGAGAGAGGACGCCACTGTGGCCCCCAAGACCACCACCCGCCGCAGGCGCCAGGCCGCCCCGGCCGCGAAGCCCCGCGCCACCGGGCGAGCCAAGTCGCCGACGCCGCCGGCCCCTATCCCCGCCCAGGCCGTCCCCGAGATCGTGCCGCTGCTGCGTGTGGAGGCCGACCCGATCCTGGCCGACGCCGTCGACCGCGCCGCCGACCTCCGGGACCTGGCCGCCGACGACGCGATGCGCATCCTCACCGACAGCCAGGCCCGCGCCGACGAGCTCCTGGACGGTGCCCGTGCGGAGGCCTCCTCGTTCACCGAAGCGGTCAACGCTGAGCAGGCGCAGATCATCGCCGACGCGATGAAGGAAGCCGACCGGGTCCGCACGGAAGCCGCCACCGCGGCCGCCGACGCCCACGAGGTCCGCGCCGCCGCTGACGCGACTGTCGAGCAGCTGCTCGCCGACGCGCGCCGCCAGGCCGACACCGTCGCGGCGACGGCGGCCGCCGACGCCGACCAGATCCTCGCCGGCGCCAATGCGACTGTCGAGCAGTTGCTCGCCGACGCGCGCCGCCAGGCGCAGGAGGTCACCACCACGGCGGCCGCGCAGGCGGAGCAGGTCCGCACCGAGGCCGCGCAGGCCGCGGCGAAGATTCTCGCCGACGTGGAGAATGTGCGCACTGAGCTGGTGGCTGGCGCGGAGCTCACTGCGGCGCAGACCCGTACCCGGGCTACTACCGACGCCGAACAGCTCGTGGAGCGGGCGCGGGGCGAGGTCGACCGGCTGCGCGAGAGGGCGGACGCCCAGGCCGCGCAGGTGAAGGCTGGGGCTGAGAAGGCGGCTGCCGAGTTGCGTGAGGACGCTGCCCGCGAGCGGGAGGTGTCGCGTGCGGATGCGGCGCGTACGCGGACGCTGGCCGAGGAGGACATCGGCCGGCTGCGGGCGACGGCGGCTGAGGACGCGGAGCGGCTGACCCGCACCGCCCGCCAGGAGGCTGGCCGCCTCCTGGCCGTGGCCCGGACCAAACGGGACGCGGACCTCGCGGAAGCCGAGCAGGCGTTGGCGCAGGCCCGGTTGAGGGAAGCGGACGCGGAGGTCACGCTGAAGGCCGCCGACGACATGGTGGCCGAGGCCGCCGCACGGATGAAGCGCGCGACCGACCGCACCGAGCAGGCCCTGGAACGCAAGCGCCTCAAGCACACCGCCGCTGAGGAGCGCCGGGACGCGAAGGAGGCCCGCAAGGCGAAGGCCCGGGAGCTGCGCGCGGTGGCCCGCGCGGGGAAGCCGGCGGTGGCCGACCGCGTGAAGCAGTTCGTGAAGGTCAATGCGGAGCGGTTGATGGTGATTGGTCCGATCACCGCTCCGATGGCCGTCGCGTGGACGGGGCAGGCTGGGTTCGCTGAGGACATCCTCGGCTGGGTCGTTCCGTTCACGATCCTGTTCGCCGCCGCGTGGGAACTCAGTACGGCGTTCGTGGGGTGGATGTACCACCAGGCCCGGCAGGGCGGTGACGCCGGAACCCTCTACCGCGTCAGCACGTGGGTCTTCGCCCTCGGGGCTGCGGTCATGAACTTCTGGCACGCCTCCGGTGAGCCGGTGCCCGGCAGCCGGGTCTGGGACGCGAAGGCGGGGATCTGGACGGAGCAGATCACCTACTGGCACTTCACCCCGAAGGCGGTGGCGTTCGCTGCCATGAGCATCGTGGGGATGGTGCTGTGGGAGCTGTACGCCTCGCTGATCCACCGCCGCCAGCTCCGTGAGGACGGCAGGGTCGCCAAGGCTCGGCCGTCGATCGGGGCGGTCCGCTGGCTCCGCTACCCGGTCCACTCCTTCACCGCCTGGTCCCTCGCGATCACCGACCCGCGCTTGACCACGCTGGACCGGGCCTGGACCGCAGCCGGTTCACAGCTCGCGGACCGCAAGGCGGTCCGGACCGGTCTGGCCCTGCACCGGGTCGTCGTCCCCCGCATCTCGGCCGACGATCACGGACCGGCGGCCATCCCCACAGTCCTCACCCTGACCCGCACGGACCGCAACGGACCGCTGGAAAGCCTCGTTCCGGTCCGCCCGGTCCAGCCCGGCGGGTATCCGGTCCGGTCCGGTCCGTGCGACCGGAACGCGGTCCACGGTCCGGTCCGGACCGCTGGAGCCACGGACCGGACCGGCGGACCGGCGCTCGCCCTGGAGGCCGGTCCGGCCGGTCCGCAGAGCGCTGACCTGCCGACCGGCCCCGGTCCGGACCGGGGTCCTCGGACCGTGCCCGCTGCCCAGGGCGCGTCGGCCGCGCGGGGGGTGACGGTCCGGACCGCTGATGCCGCTCCCGGACCGCAGGAGCCGGACCGCACCGGACCGGTCGTCCAGGAAGCACCGGAAGGCGTCTGCGGTCCGGACCGTGGCGAGGACGGCGGTCCGGACCTCACCGTCATCACGCTCACGGACCTGGAGCGGACCGCGCTGGACCGGCTCCGGACCACGAACGAGCCACTGAACCGAACCAACATCGCCAAGGCGGTCCGGACCGAGGGCGGCTCCATCGCCACGGACCGCGCCGGGCAGATCGCCGTCGCCCTCAAGCAGCACACCGCCACCTGACCCGACCGGTCCGGACCGGCTCGGACCGGCTCGGACCGTGCCAGCCACGGTCTGGACGCCGACGGACCGTCAAGGTCCGGCACCACCAGTGAAGGCCAGCCCTCATTTCGACGGGGCTGGCCTTCGCCGCGACTGCCGGAAGCAGCCAACAGCCCCACCAGTTCCGATCTCCATGGAGGACCCCGTGAGTACCGAAGGCAACGGCAAGCCGTTCTTCGACGACCCGAACGCTGCGCTGCGCGAGATCGCGCAGAACCCCGCCGCCTACGCGCACTACCTCGCCGACTTCCACCGGGTCGTGCTGGACATGCAGGCCAAGCTGGAGATCCTCCACCGCGAGACGCGCGTGCACTGCCGCAAGACTCGTGTGGACGGCGACAGGTGGGGCCAGGCCCGACTGCGTTCCTTCCCGGTGGAAAAGTCCCTGAACGACATCCTGAAGAACCTCAAAAGCGTCACTTCGGGACTGGAAAAGAGCGCTCATAAGCGTCAGGCCCACGACGAGAAGGTGACGAAGGTAGAGAAGCAGCGAAAGGAAAAGGCTCAGCTCAAGGAGAGGAAGAATAACCTGTCACTCCAGGCCGCCCCGGAAAGCGCGGGGCAGCAGGGTGCGCAGAGCCAGAATATGGGCTATGGTAGCCCGACGTCGATTTACAACCTGGACCGCAGGGAGTCGGCGTGAGTGCCGGTCGCCCGCTCACGAAAGCAGAGCGGAAGGATTTGAACCGTGCGGAACACGAGCGCAAAATCAAACAGGATTTGATTGCGCGGCACGGAAAAGACCTCGGCACCTTCTACGCCTGGCTTCGGGTTGTGAATATCCGAGGCACGCACGCTTACCGCGAGGGTGACACCGCGTACATCCGCGAGGTGGCGCTCGCCCTGAACAACGTCCACCGCCGCCACACCGGCTAGCTCACCCCGTGTCCCGCACGAAGGGCCGCTCCCGATCTCCGGGGGTGGCCCTTCGTCGATCCCAACGCGTGCCGCGCGTATCGCGTGCCGCGCGTGGCGTGCGCGCGTGTACGCGAGGCCGGTGCCGGCTGTCAAGTCCAGGAGGAGGGGTCGCGTGTCCGACGACACCGACAGCAACGTGGTCCAACTCCCCCATCGGGGCGGTGATTACGGCGCAATGCCGGATGCCCCCGACGGCGGGGATCTCTTCTATTCAGAACCACCCGACAATGATGTAGGCGGCGTTGTTCCTCCGGAGTCTCCGCAGGAGACGACCATGGAACTCCCAGCTATTCGCGGCCCTATTTCCCCGGAAACCGCTTTGCGGGAAACAGGAATGCCCGACCCTCCGGATTCCAGCGAAGGGGAATACGGGGAAGGTGAATACGTCCAGGCTCGTTCTCTCGCCGATCGCCTCGGTGATTGGCTGGAACACCGGCTGGGAGTGGCGCGCGACCGGCACGCCGGAGAATCAGCGTTCCGTGAAGCGGAAATAGCGCGTAAAACCGCGCTGGTGGAAGCCCGCACCGCGCGGGAGGTCGCGATGATGGAGCAGAACGCGAAGCTCCACACGGCGATGATGAAGGCGAAGGCTGATAGGGCCGCAGCGCGCGGAAAGGGCGAAGCCGACCGCACGAAGTCGTCCGGCTCCGGCCTGGGCGCTGACAAGGGCGGCCGCTCGAAGGCCGGCGGGGGCGGGTCCTCGCGCGGAAATGGCGGCAACTCCGGCGGCTCCGGCCGGGGGTCGGGAACGAACGGCTCCGCCGGCACCGGGCGTGGATCCGGTGGCGGTAGCTCCCCCAAAGGCACCGGGAAGGGCTCCGATCGCTCCGCTGGCGGCCGTGGGGGCCCTTCGAGGGGCAACGAGTCGTCCGGGGGCTCCGGAGGTCGTCAGAACGGCTCTGGCGGCTCCGGGTCGGGCAAGGCCGGTACCGGCAAGGGCAGTTCAGGTGGCGGCGGGTCCGGATCTGGGCCCGGCAAGGGCAGCTCGGGCAACTCCGGGACCGGATCGAGCAAGAACGGGTCCGGCAAAGGCGGCTCGAAGGGCGACGGCAGTACGTCGCGGAACGCGGAGACCGGTCCTGCCGCCGAGCGGGCGCGTGGCCGTCAGGAGCGGGCCGCTGCCCGCCAGGCGGCACGCCAGCAGCGGCGCAGCGCCAACCAGGACGCTCGTATCGCCGACCGCACCAAGGACCGTGACCAGGACCGAGACGACCGCGGCAAGGCGCGCGACCAGGCCCGCGCGAACAAGCAGGCCGCGCGGGAGGAACGCCGTACCAAGAAGGCCGAGCGGAAGGCCGCGAGGAAGGCGAAGCGAGAGGCCGCCAAGACCGCCAATGACCGGACCACCCTCAGTGCGGCCGTGGCCGAGGAGGCGCAGCGGCGCTGGGACAAGCGCCGCGCGGCGGACGTGAAGGAGGGCAAGGACAAGGACGACACCGCAGGTAGGGACTCCGAGGCCACCAAGAAGCCGTCCAAGGATGGCTCTGAGACGACCTCAGATGGCCAGGACGACGCCCCCACGACCAAGAAGACGAAATCGGAGGGCAGCAAGAACAACGCGGGGAAGCCGTCGGGCGGCACCGGGACAGGCAGCGGTTCTCAGCCTGGCGGCGTCAAGGCCCCGCCGGATGCTGACGACGAGAGCGGCGCCGGCAAGCGGTCGTTCAAGGAGCGGGTCAAGGACCGCTTCGGAAAGTCCGGTACAGCGTCGTCGGGGCCGGCTGCCGGTACGGAGGAACCGCCCCGTATGGCGACGCCGGAAGACCTCGGTGCCACCGTCGACAGCCCCGGCCGCCCAAGTCGTCCTTCGAAGACCGAACGGGCTGAGGAAGAGATCCCGGACGCGGTCATCGTCGATGACCCGGCCGACCCGTTCGGGGCGTACGTCTCCAACTCCGCGGGCTTGCCGGCCCCAGAAACCCACACCGAGAGTCCCGGGAGCACCCGGCCTACTGCACAGGAGGACCCCGTGGCAGCGGAGGTCAAACGGACCGCGTCCGGTCAGACCGGCATGGCGGCCAAACACCGCACCGACATCACCTTCGGCGAGTACCTGGTGGAGATCGTGAACATCGCGCTCGCCTCCGAAGCCGACAAGGACCGTGCCCAGGAACTGGCCATCGCACTCGGCAAGGTCGCCGATGCCCTACGGGACATGGCGGTCGACCTGGGCAGTGACCACAACGTCGCCACCGAAGTCGTCGACCAGATCACCGACCTGGCCGATTCCGCCGCCAGCATGAAGAGGCTGGCCGAACGGTGCGCTGCCGAGTGCGGGATCGCCTCGCAGGGCGCACGGCTCACCGCCTTCATGGTCGGTTTCACGTATGGCGAGGACGTGCAGGCCATGGACGACGCCGGACTTGCCCACGCCTCCGCCGCCGCCCACCACGACTAGAAAGAGAGACGGCCTGCTGATGAGTGACCTCGCGCCCCACACAGATGGTGACAACCGCTACAAGTCGGTCCAACACAAGCTCAAGACGCTGGGCACGGCCATGGACCTGGCCGGCAACGAGCTGGAGCAACTGTTGCGCGGGATGCGCAGCAACGCCCAGCGGGCGGAGGCCCTGACCGTCGACGTCGCCAACGCCGAACTCGACGTGAAGTTCATCGAGATGACCAACCAGGTGTCCGTCGCCCTGGGCGGCGCCGCGGTCGAAGTGCAGAAGCTCCACGCCACGGCCCAGTACGTGTCCGGCCTCGCCCACGAGGCGCGGCGTACGCACGCTCGGCTGTACGAGGGCCTGGACACCGTCCGCTCCAACCGGCGCGAGCGCACCCCCAAGCCGGGCTTCTTCAACCGCTAGCCCGACTTACCCAACCCCCTGTGATGGGCGGCCCCGCCAACCGTGGCGGGGCCGCCCATCCCGTTTTCCCGACAAGGAGAAACCTGGTGTCCGTGCCGCGCAGCGTCGCCCTGGAGCGCACCCTCTACACCCTGACCGCCCCGGTCCTCGCCGTGGCCCCGAACCTCTCCCCTGACAGCCCCGTGAGCACGGTTGTGCAGCTGGCGGGCGCCGCCGGTATCGGCGGCTGGATCCTTGCCGCGAAGAACGGCGAGCCCGGAACGGGGCGCAGGATTCTGCGCTGGTCTCCGCTCGTCCTGGCCGCGGCGGTCGACGTCGCCGCCCAGAACACGACCGGCTGGGGTCCCTACTGCCTGGACGTTGTGCTTGCGGCTGGGTGGGCGACGGCCGGTCTGCTGGTGATGCCCTTCTCCCGCCACACCCGCCGCAACCACCGCCCCGCCCTCGCCGCCCCGCACCCTGTGCCGCAGCTCCAGGCCGCCCCCAAGCCGGAGCCGTCCCTGGCGCAGCCGGACGACGGAGCCGACGCGTTCACCCGCCAGGTCCGCACGTTGTGGGAGAGCCGCGGCATGCCTGGCCGCACCATCGTCGTCAAGGCCACCCCGCACCCTGGGATGCGCCACGATCTGTCACTGCTGCTGCGCGCAGCTGAGGCGGGGCGGCCTATCACCGGCCTCACCCCGGAGGCTGTCGCCGCCGCGTTCGAAGTCGACGCCACCGATGTGCACATCCGCGAGGTGGCCCGGCAGCACGGTCGCGGCGGCGGGCCCGGCTGGAGGGAAGTCCACGTCACCCCCGACCTCGCCGAGCGGCGCCGTAAGGCCCCCACCGCCCACGAGTGGTGGACCGACCGAATCGGATCCGTCGGCGGGCCCGTGCCCGGCTCGGAGTTCGTCAAGGAGGTCCGCGACCAGGAGCGGAAGGTCACCCACTACATCGCCCAGGTCCCCGACGAGATGGGCGAGCCATCCGTCAACCAGCACAAGCTGGCCGCCGCGTTGAAGACCAAGTACGACGAAGGCCGGCTGTTCGTCACCGTCGACGGCAACCAGGTCCTCATCTCCCTGTGGGACACCTCGCCACTCGCGCAGATCTTCCCCGCCACGAGGGAGCTCCTGACCCCCGACGCGGACGGCCGATGGGTGACCGGCTACCTCGGCAACGGCCAACCCGCCCGCAACCGCGTCTACACCGACCGCGGCGCAGCCCACGGCCTGTTCGTCGCCCCCTCCGGCGGCGGCAAGACCCAGCTCATGGGCCTGCACGTCGCCGCCGACGCCCTCTTCGGCGCCGTGGTCTGGCTGGCAGCCGAAGCCCCGGACGAGAAGGCCGCCAAGCTGGGCGAGTACACCGACCGCTACGGCGTCGGCGCGCTCTACATGATCCGGCTCCTGCGCACCCTGGACGCGCTCATGGAGATCCGCGGCGAGATGCCGTGGGAGGACGGACGCGTCTACGACTGGGACCCGAACCTGCCGGGCTGCCCCTACCGGATGCTGTCCGCCTACCTCGACGAGTTCCTCTCCGCCGCCCGCCACGGCGACTACGGCGCGGAAATCATGGACCTCGCCGAGACGGTGTCGGTCAAGGGCCGCAAGTACGGCATCGGCATCAAGGTGGCCGGCCAGTCAATCTTCGTGCAGGACGGCTTCACCCAGCTGCTGTGCGAGAACCTGCGCGAGAACTGCATCCCCGTCGTGCTGAAGGTGGCCCCCGGCAAGGTGGCCAAGATGTTCAAGGACCTGGGAATCCCTTCCGAGAACACCCCCGACCCGCTCCCCCGCTCCTTCTCCCCCGAAGAAGCGGGCCGGATCGAGCGGGTCATGCGCGGCGAGCCCGAACCGCCCGCCAACTCCAACACCGGCGGCGCCGGATGGATCGTCGAAGCCAAACAGCCCGAAGTCCTACGCACCCTGCTCATGGACTTCAAGACCAGCCTCGACGGCTACTTCCCCGACACCATCACCACCCTCACCGACCACGAGATCCGCGAGCTCGAAGCCCGGGACCTGTGGTTCGACTGGACCGAGCCACCCCGACCCGGCGAGTTCGGCCCCGAACCCAGCGACGACGAGGACGAGTACGAGGAGAGGCCCAAGAAGAGCGGCGGGAAGCCTGCTGCCCGACGCGACGCCGTCACCTCACCCCGCCAGGCACTAGAGGCCATCAAGAACCTCTCCCGCACCTAACCCCACACAGCAGGGCCCGGCCGTCACCGGCCGGGCCCTGCTCATCACCGACGCGATCAACACCGTCACCGGCTGGATCTCCAGCATCTGAAAACCGCCCCGGCTGCCGACATCGAAGGCACCACCCACCCTCGCCTTCGACGGCTCAGGGAGCCCCCATGCCTCAGACCCACCCTTCCCCCACCACTGCACCGCCCGCACCGTCGACGGAACTGTCCCTCGAAGAACGCCTGGCGTTCATCAACACGGCGATGAGCATGCGCCTGGACGAGGCCGCCGTCGCCTACCAGGTCAACACGGCACACATCGACACCGAACCCGTGGACTTGCGCGACGTCGTCACCGGCCCCCTCGACACCGGCCCCGCCCCGCTACCGGACCCGTACCCGACCCCGGTCGCAGCCCTCCTCCAACGGGCCCACCACCGCCTACTCACCAACGGCTGGTGCACCGGAGCCCTGGTCGACGAGGACGGCGCCCGCTGCCTCTACGGGGCTATCCGGATCGAAGCCCGCGGCGACAGCGGCCTGGAAGCCAGCGCCGCCGCCGTGCTCCTCGACGCGATCCGCCGCACATTCGGCGACACCGACTCAGTGCCGTCGTTCAACGACGCCCACCGCACGAGCCACGTACCGATCCGCATGCTCCGCCAGGCCGCCAGCCTCGCTGACGCCCGCGGTCTCTAGCCCCGGACCACCTGCCTCGCACCCGAACCCACCCAGTCGGGTGCGGGCCAGGCCGCCCGGCCCCTGCCACACGATCCCAAGGAGACTCCCCGTGACTGTCACCATCAACGCCCACCAGCTCGGCCGCCTCATCGACCGCACCATCAATCACGTCGGAGGCAACTCCATCCCCCAACTGGCAGGCATCCGATTGGAAGCGGACGCCACTTTCCTGTACGCGGTGGCCAGCGACCGCTACACCATTGCTGCAGCCCGGTACCGACACCAGGGCCTGGACAGTGAGTTGTTCGCCCGGCGCACCATCTCCGCCGGCTCGCTACCGTCCCTGCGCGAGTGGATCGCCGCTCAGCCCGGCCAGACTCCGGTCACCCTGACCGTTACCGAGGACCGGGTCCGGTTCACCACACCTTTCAGCGACCTCGGCATCGCCGCCCCTACGTCGATCTTCATCGACTGGCGGGGCGCCCTGCGCAGCGTCATCGAGCAGCTCACCGATGAGGGCGTGCCGTTCCCCGCGCTCGACACCCATCTCCTGGCCCGCTTCACCGCAGCCGACGACATCGTCCGCGTCCGTATCACCGCCAACCAGGAAGCCGTGCTCATCGTTGGTGAAGACTTCCTCGGAGCCCAGATGCCCGCCCGCCGACGCCGTCACGGCATCGGCACCGACAGCTTCACCACCCCCGACCAGGTCCATGCCACCTGGCAGGACACCCTGTCCGCGGATACGACCACCGCCATCGCGATGCCTGACGCCATCCCCGCCGAGCCGTCCCGGACCCGCCACGAGGTCACCCAGGACATCGGCGAAACCGCCGGCGACCTGCTGGAGCAGAGCATTCTCAGCACCCACGCGATGCGCACGACCGACGAGATCTCCACGGAGACGTTCGCCGCGCACGCGACAGCCGGCGTGACCGCCTGGGTCGCGTACCGCTACCTGAACGCCCTGCACACTGCCGACCCGCGCCTCGCCGCGCAGATCGTCGCCGAGACCGCCGACGAACTCGACAGCGGCGAGATCGGCGAATTCGCCTGGGCCGCCGCCACATCCGCCGGCCACGACCCCCAGCAATGGCAGGACGCCCACGCCAAGCACCTCGCCGACCGCACCGCCGAAGCGCCCCAGAACTAACAACTCACTCACCGACTCCGGGCGGCCACACCACTGGTGGCCGCCCGGACCCGCTCCCGCCCAAGGAGACCCCGCACATGACCACCACCCCCTCCCCCACCACCACCGTCGACAAAGCGCTCGATGACGCCTGCGCCACGGTCACGACAGAGATTATTGGAGTACGCGCGGGTTCCTACCTGTCCCGGGCGAGCACCACCACGGCATGTCAGCAGGCGAGAGCAGGGTTACCGGTACGTCGCTCGATGGTGTGAGATTCAGTCGGTAACTCGCAGATTCTGCGTGCAGTGCCCGTAATTTGCTTGCTTGTGGCAGATTTCGAAAGTCGCGTGCTGACGCTCGTGCGCCCCGCTCAGGAGCCGACCGCTCCGGTCGATCCGGCGGCGGTCTCGGTCGAGTCCGGCCTTGCGGACGTCGTCACGCTCCAGCGGCGGCGCCAGGCCCGGATCTCGGCGCAGGATGAGGAGAGCTTCTTCCTCGACACCTTGTCCGAGTACCAGTGGGCGCGCGACGCGGCCGGGCTGGCGCCGAAGACCCTGGACGGACTGATCAAGCCGGTGGTCGAGGTCTGCGAGTACTACGGCACGGTGCCGTGGCAACTCTCGTCCCGCGAGGTCGACCGGTACTTCGCCGGGGCGGGCAAGCGGGCGCCGTCGACCCTGCGCGCGAAGTTCGGGAAGATCGACGGCTACTTCGCGTTCCTCGAACAGCGCTACGCCGGCGAGATCATGCGGCGTTTCGGGCATGGCATCGAGTCGCCGATCGATCCGTTCAATCGGCCCCGGCACCGCGGCGACTTCGGGCTGCGGATCCCGCCCTCGCAGACGGCGATGCGGGACTTCTTCGGCCGCTGGCGCGAGGATCTGCCGAATGCCCGCAAGTACCTGGTCGCCTGCCGTGACTACGTGATGACCAAGGTCGCTTACCTGTCCGGGGTCCGGGCCAACGAACTGTGCGGGGTGTTCATGGGCGACCTGCACTGGGAGTCGGGCCAGTGGGGCCGATTCGTTGTGCTCGGCAAGGGCGCGGGCGGGTCGGGGCCCCGGCCCCGCGAGGCGTACATGTTCCAGGAAGGCCGGGCCCTGCTGTGGTGGTACATCGAAGAGGTCCGAGGAGAGTTCGGCGACGACGTCGAGCACCCGAAGGCGCCGCTGTGGCCCTCCGAGCGCAAGCCCACCACGGTGGCGGCGCTGAACCTGCCGATCGCCCCGGCGATCGGCCCCTCGGCATTCCGCAAGACCCTGCACGCCGCAGCCGATGCCTACCTGACCGGTCCGGTCACCGACCTGTTTCCGCACCTGCTGCGCCACGCCTGCGCAACCCACAACTACGAGCGTGGGATGACGTTGTGGGAGGTGCAGAAGGTCCTCGGACACGCCTGGGCGACCACGACGTTGCGGTATATGTCGACCGCGCACGCCGACCCGGAGCACGCCAACCTGGCCGCCAGTGACCGAGCGGCCCAACGACTGGTGATGGACAAGGGGAACCTGCGGTGAAGTGGAATCTGCGGATGGTCGCTGCCCAGCGCGACCTGTGGCGGCCCAGCGAGGTGCTGGCCGCCTTCCAGCAAGTGGGGTTCAACCCCTCGCTGAGCAAGGTCGCTGCCCTGTGGAGCGGCCAGCCGGTCACGGTTCGCCTGGACGACCTGGACCTGATGTGCACGGCGCTCGGCTGCACGGTCGGCGATCTGCTCCAGGCCGAACCGGCCGCTGCTGCGCGACCGGTCGAGAACTTTGGCCAGGCCGCAGTCGGCGCCGACCACGATCCGGCGGGGCCGGTGAGGCCGGTCCCCCGCTCGCGCCCGGCCCGCGGGCCGCGTTCGCTGCCTCCGAGCTGAGGAACGGTCATGACCAGGAGGAAGGGGATCGCCCGCAGCTGCTCGATGTGCCGAGGCTGGTCGGTTCTGGCAGCGCGCGCCTGCTCCGGCTGCGAGAAGTTCGCCCGCGCACATCCCGTACGCGGAGCCTGCCCGCGTTGCCGTCACGATGCGCACCTGGGATCCGACGGCCTGTGCAAGCCGTGCGTGCAGGCCATCCGGGCCGAGGGCGATGCGGAGTGGGCGCTGGGCATCCAGGGAGCTGGGCCGCGCGCGCTCCAGCTCACCGTTGGCACCCACCGCCACTACGCCACCCAGGCCAATCCGCTTGTGCTCAGCCAGAGCGGCGGGCCCGGGGTGAGTGCCGGGTGGAAGCGCAAGCTGAACAGGCAGCGCGCGGTGGAGCGGGACCAGTCGGCCGTGCTGGAGCCGCAGATGTGGGGCCAGCTTCCCCTGTTCATCCTGCCGCGCACCCTGACCCGCGACACGGCACGCGCTATCGCCACCCGTCAGCTGTCCGGCTGGGAGAAAGCCGAATCCGCTCTGCTGGTGCTGACCGCCGAGCGCCGCATGAGCAAGGCATGGCGCTGCCAGGCCGCCGAAATGGTCCGGCTCGCACTGGCGATACGCGAGGCCGACGGCGCCGAGCTGACATGCGAACTGCTGCTGCGGGAGCTGCCGAAGTCGGGCGACGTGGTCTGCATCGTCCTGCTGCATGCGGGACTGCTGGTCAGCGAGTCCGTTCCTGACCTACGGCTCGCATCGCGTTCGTGCGGCGACTGCAACGCCTGGATGCCCGAGATTCCGCATGCGGGATTCCGCTGCGACCCGTGCCGAGACTGGCGCATGAGCCGTCACCGCCAGCCGGGCCAGTGCACGCGCTGCGGCAGGGACGGACTGGCGCTGAGCGCTGGCCACTGCCGTGCCTGCCACCCCTACCGCGACGACGATCGGAGCCGGCCCGCCGCCACCCAGTTGCTGATCGACCTGCCCGTCGGCCCGGGCGGAACCAGCCTGTTGCCACAGGACGACGGCCCCCTGCTGGCGGCCTTGGACGTGATGCAAGCGGCGACGATCTGCGCGGGACAGGAAGCCCTGTTCACGCTGCGCCGCGACTGGTCACCGGTGCTAGCGCGACTACGGGGCCGCCCCTTGGCCGACTTGCCGCTGACGAAGGCGGTCACCGCGCTGCTGGACGACTTCGCCGAGCAACGCCGCGACCAGGAGGGGTCAGGCTTCAACAAGAACATTCGCACCCTCACGATCCTGGGCTACTGGCTCGGAGGCGAGAACGCCTTCCACGAGCGCGACGTCCACGACCTCGCCCACCTGGACACGCATCTCGCGGCCAAGCCCGTCTGCCAGTTTCTGCGCGCTCGTGACCTGCTCGTCGACGATCCCGCACTTCACCGGGACCGCGATCTGGCCGGGATCGAGAAGGTGCTGGCCACGCTGCCGCAACCCGTCGCCGAGGAGGTCGACGCATGGGTGCAGACGCTGCGCGGCCAAGGCCCCCGGGAGAACGAGCCGCGCAGCTGGGAAGGCATTCGCCGCTACCTGACCACCCTGCGGCCAACCCTCACCGCCTGGACGGCGACCGGCATGACGACGCTGCGGGAAGTCACCGCCGACCACATTCAGGACACGATGAACGGCCTGGAGGGGACCGGCCGCCGCCAGCGCGCCACCGCTTTGCGCAGCTTGTTCCGGACGCTCAAGCGCGAACGGCTGGTCTTCCGCGACCTTGCTCGCCACCTGCCCGTGGGCGACCTGACCGGCATCCCCCGACCGGTCCCCTCCGACGTTCTGGCCAGCCTGCTCGACCAAGCCAGCACCCCGTTCGCGCAGCTCGCCATCGCCCTGGCAGCCATTCACGCTGTCCCCTCCGCCGAGATCCGCACCGCACTCACCGCCGACCTGAACCTCGCCCGCGGAACCCTCCAACTACGTCGCGGCCTGCGACGGCACACCCTCTACCTGGAGCCACTCACCCACCGCCTCGCCGCCGACTGGCTCACCTACCGTCACCAACGCTGGCCCACCAGCGCCAACCCCCACCTGCTGGTCACCCAGAAGACCGCACCCGACCCGGACTACCCGGCCGTGCACCGGAGCACCATGCAGACGGTCCTGCCCAAGGGACAGACCCTCGACGGTCTGCGCCGGGACCGGATCCTCAACGAAGCCTTCACCACCGGCGACCCGCTCACGCTCATGAGGCTCTTCGGCATCACCGAGGCGACCGCCATGCGCTACGTCACCGCCGCCTACCCCGAACGCACCGCGAAGCTGCCGCGATGACCGAGCCCAGCTCAAGCCTCCAGGGAGTCCTCGGGACTGTCCCTCGTCTCGGCCATCACCTTGCCGCCGACGAAAGCCACGCCGAGGGCGACTATGGCTGCAGTGCCGACCAGCACCTTCCTGAGCGTTCCGTCCAAGAACTGCTTGTTCTCGCTGTCTTTTTGGAACTGCATCCTTGCAGTTTCCTGGATTAGCTCGATCAGAAACTTCTTCTCTTCACAGCTCAGGTTGTCTTTGTTGAGTTCGCCCTTGAGGATGTCCCTGACCTCCTGGCAGGCACGGTGGACATGTTCCTGGCTTTGGTTGTTGGCCGAGAGCGTGGACTCGTGCGCTCTCTCGATGGCACTCACAGCATCCTTGGCGAAGTCCTTGAACGCGGGGAACTGTTCAACGATCTTGAGAGCCACCTCAGTGTCCATGTTGGGCATCATGGCTGCGAACCTGATCATCTTGTCCTTGGAGAGGTTCCTCCAGGACTCGATCCCGAGTGCCTTCTTGATCTGAGCTTCGTTCTTGTACTTCATGCTGTGGCTCCCCCTTGACTTCAGCTGGGCAGCCATAGAGTCAAAAGCGCACAGATGCTGCCATTCACCCCAGAATCCCCTGGGCTGATCTGCCCGTAATCTAACGCGAGTTAGACCTGAACTCACACGCCTCATGGTGCGAAGCGTCGGCCTCTCGGTCCGGTTCGAGCCCTGCCGGGTCCCAGATTCTGCGAACCCGCGCGTTTCCAGCCGCACCGACGCAAAGTCCTCGCTGTTACTCGCCTTCACCGGCGTAGTCCTCGCTGGACTCACGTCAGCCGCCAACCACGGCCTGCCGCTCCCCACCCGCGTCTTCGGTGCATTCGCCGCCCTCGCCCTGGGCGCCGCCGCCGTCCTCCTGCTCCTGGTCGTCCGGCCGCGACTGTCCGGACGCGACCGCGCGTCGTTCCCGTACTGGGCATCCCTGGACGAGGACGAGATCCGCGCCTGCATGACCGGGGACACCCGCGCCGCCCGCATTCGCGTCCTGTCCGCCATCGCGGTCCGCAAGTACGGCCGCTTGAGGCGCGCGGTCGATCTCATCCTCGCCGCCCTCGCCCTGCTGGCCCTGGCCGCGATCTGCGCCGCGCTCTGACTGACGGACTGCCCGTGCCGCCCCGTACCCATACCCCCTCTTCGGGTTGCTGGGTCCGGGGCGGTTGCGGTGGACCCTCAGCACCCACCCACCGCCGACCACCGCCAGGAGACTCATGAACACCGAGATGACCACCACGGCCGCGCTCGCCCACCGACACCCTCCCCAGCCGGGCCTGTACGTCCTCATCGGCCCGGCCGGAAGCGGCAAGTCCTCCATCGCTGCATGCTTCCCGCCCGCGTGGCGACTCTCGCTCGACGAACGCCGCGCCCGGGTCTGTGACGACGCCGGGTCGCAGGACTCCACACCGGACGCCCTGCGCGTGTTCGGCGGGATCCTCGAAGGGTGTCTCGCCCGCCGGCTGCCGACCGTCGTGGAGTGGCGTTCCCTGTCAAGTTCTACTGTTCACGTCGAGCGAATCCCGGCGGGGCCGTGAACGCGGTTGGCTCATGGCAGTAGAGGGCGGTCTCTGACGGTCCTTCATCCGGACGCGGCGTTTCGGCAATCAGTTTGGATGGCTGTGCCTAAAGCGCTCCGCAGTGAACGCGCGCTTGCCGGCCACGGTCCCCATCGTGGCCGATGGGGCGCCGGTGGAGTGGGGACTTGCGTCGGTGCGGTGTGTCGCGGTTTCCCACGAAATCCGGTGGAGTCTCAGCGGCCGGAAGTGGTTGGGTCCTGCTCAATGCTTCGCTGACACGGCCCGGCACAGTGCGAGGCGCAAGGTCCGAATCGCAGGCGCGGTCTAGCCCGCGTGTCGTCGAGTGATGGAGGTTATCGCGGTGGCTGGTTACGGGGCGCTTTCCGACGTATACGAGTGGCTGATCGGGGACGACAGGTTGACCCCCGCCAAGGCAGCCGCGGTTTACTACAGCGATGTCGTGGGCTCTCTGCCGCCCAACGCGCGCGTCCTCGACTGCGCGTGTGGAACCGGCCAGCTCGCCGTCGGTCTCGCGAGTCTTGGCCTTGACGTGGTCGCCGCAGACGCCAGCAATGGGATGGTTCGCCGGACCGAGAAGGCCGCCGACGAGCAGGGTGTCTCGCTTCGAGCCCTCCGCGCGAGCTGGGACGAGCTGCCCGACCACCTGGAGGACTCCACGTTCGATCTGGTGTTCTGCGTCGGCAACTCGCTCGGACACGCCAAGGGCGCAGCCGGGCGCCTGACCGCACTGGAAGCGATGTCGCGGCTGCTGAATCCGGGCGGACGCCTTGTGCTTCACTCACGCAACTGGGAGCTCGTGCGCTCCGCCGGCTCACGGGTAGACGTCCGTGATCGACTCATCCGCCGCGACGAACGCGATGCGGTCGTCAGCTACTACTGGCAGGTCGAGCAGCGCTGGGATCAGGAACACTTCCTCGAGATCGTGGTCGCCCAGATCGAGCCGGATGGGGCAGTGCGAGCCTGCTCGGAGCGGTTGTCCATCTGGCCCTACCGGTACGAGGACCTCGTGGCGCAGTTGCGGAGTGTCGGGCTCACGGTGCAGTCCACCACCTTCGACCCCGAGAGCGATGGATACCTGGTGGTCGCCGGCCGCGACCAGGCGCGAGGCACGTCTGAGCCAGCGCGCTGATCCGCCTTTCATCGTTGTCGTTGCCGACCTGCAGGCTCGCGACCGCCTGCAGCGGGTTCTTCGCGAAGTGTTCAGCGCTTGAAGCGGTTGCTGCGGGTGCGGCCCTCGCCGCGCTGGCTTCCGACCTGCGGACCGCGGCCTGCACCGCCTCCACCAAGGCATTCGTGATCCTGGACGGCACGCTGCTGCCGATCGACCGAATCGCGGCCGACCGGCCCTTCTGCTCTGGGAAACATGAGAAGCACGGCATGAACGTGCAGATCATCACCGATCCCGCCGGGCGACTGGTGTGGGCACCGCCTGCACTGCCCGGCGCGGTCCACGACATCAAGGCCGCGCGAACCCACGGCATCATCGACGCCCTGGAGGAAGCCGGCGTGGAGTGCTGGGCCGACAAGGGTTACCGGGGCGCCAGCGGCACCGTACGGCTGCCATATTGGGGTCGCTGGGAGACGCGTTCCGCAGGTCAGCAGGCTGTCAACCGCTCGCATGCAAGGATCCTTACGCTCGTCGAGCAGGCCATGGCCACCCTCAAGGCCTGGCGGCTCCTGCGCAAGCTGCGATGTTCCACGACTCGCATCACCAGCCTGGTTCAGGCCGTCCTCACCCTGCATCTGACCTGCTCAAACTGAGGTTGGAAACAGCTCAGTGAGACAACCGCGTTCATGGCCCCGCTGGGATTCGCTCGATGCGAACAGTAGAACTTGACAGGGAACGCCACCAGCACTCACGAGCCCCATCGGATCGCCCTGGTGGACCGGGCCCGTGCCCACAACATCCCGGCGGTTGCGCTCGTCGTCCGCACCCCGCTCACCGTCTGCCAGGCCCGCCAACACACACGGCCCCCGGCACGGCAGGTGCCCGCCGACGTGATCGCCCGCCAGCACCAGAGCATCCCCCACACCGCCAACTGCTGCGGGAGGGCTTCGCCCACGACGGCACGACGCTGGACCTGCTGCGCCTGCTCCTGGAACGCGCGGGCGCTGACGCAGGCTCCGACGGTCTGCTGGCCGCGTTCCGGACCGTCTTCGGCGACGACCTGGCCGCCGCAATCTCCCCTCACCCTGTCCCCGGGCACCTGCTCCTCGCCATCGCCGGACGCGAACTCCACCTCCGCCACCAAGGCGACGGCGACCCGTTCGACCACTGCTGGCAGGCCCGCCTCCCCGAGCCCTGCCCGGACGGCTGCGACGGCGCCCTGTGGACCCAGGTCACCAGCCCGGCCGACCTCCTCGACGCCCACCTCGGCGGCGCCCCCGACGAGCCCGTCTGCGACCACTGCGATGACCTCCTCGCCGCCAGCCCCCCGTGGTGAACAACCGCACCCCCGGCCCAAGCCCCGTACCTGCGTCACCGCCTGGCTCTAACCGGGCAGACCACCACCCCGTACACGACGAAGAGGCGCACCCACCGCCTACCACAGCAACAGGGTGCGCCTCTTCACCAATCCCCCGCCCCGAAAGGCGGAGAGGGAGCTCCATCACGCCCGCCACCGCCGTCATACGCAGTCCCCCGCCGCACTGCTGACCGCAGCCGCCATCCCGCTCGCCCTGGCCGTCGCCGACGCGATCCGGCTGCGCCGCCGCCTAGCCGCCGCCGGCCGGGACCGGCTCACCGGAGCCCTGCGCCGCGAGAACTGGACGCCCCGGGCGCAGCGGCCCCTCGACCGCCACCACGACCAGGCCGTCGTCCTCATCTGCACCGGTGATCCCCTCAAGCTGATGCGGCTCTTCGGGATCACCGCTCAGACCGCCATGCGCTACGTCGCTGCGGCGTACCCGGAGCGGACGGCCCGACTACCCCCGTTGACCACCCGGCAACTGAGGTGATCACCACGGCGGACCGTCAGCTGGTCTCCTGGGACAATCAGCCATCGAAGCGGGTCCAGTCGATAGGGAGGCCGGCCAGCGGGTCCAGGGCGCTTCGGTGGGTGGCACCAGCCCAGACATCGAATGCTTCGCCGTCCTCGCTGCTGACATGCATGACGAGGCCGGGGGCCACGTAGAAGTGGGTGGGTGCCCAGGGCCAGAAGGGACGCAGGGGCACAAGGTGCAGCGCTTCCGTGAGTTGCTCGACCTGTGGTGCAGTGAGTTTGCGGGGCAGGGCGAGGTATTCGGCGCCCATGGATGCCTCGAAGAGGGAGAACTGGATCAGGAAGCCGCTGAGCGGTTCCTGTTCGGCGATCGGCTCCTCGTCGAATTCACGGAACCAGACAGTCGGATCGGCTTCAGGTCCCTTAGGCGTCCACAGGAGTGACCAGAAGAAGCCTCCTTGGTTCTCGACGCCGAAGACGAGCATCTCCCCGAGATGGTCGGTGTGCAGGTCTGGCTCGGGCAGGATCCTGTTCTGGATTCCGAGGGCACCCGGCCGCTGCTTCGCGAGCCGGTACAGCTGTCTCAGTCCACCGGGAAGGCGTGACGCGGAGTTGCTGGTAGGCGATTCGGTGGCGCCTGCGGTCGGGTACCAGCCGGTGACGAACTGCTCAAGAGCTGCCGCACGGTCACCGTTCACATTCCCCAGCCACTCCAAGTCCGGCAAGTGCTCAGGTGGAAGTGGTGGGCGCACTCGGTTGAGGAGTTCTCTGCTCAAGGGTGCTTCAAAGCGCAGTTCACAGTCGGTGAGAACGCCATCGGAGGTGCCGGCCTGGCTCACCTGGGCGGTGCCCAGGTACAGAACTTCACCTCTGACGCGGACCGCGATGTGGATTGGCAACGAGCCTTCGTCCACACCCCAGGGCGCCCCCATGAGTCGCTCTGTGACCGGCGCCGGTGCGGGCCCGATCAAGCGGACCTCCTCAGCGTTCCACACACCGCTTTTGGCGGGTGCGTCAGTCGCTTCCGCGATGATCACCATTCCGGCCGGGCCTATGACGACACTGGCACCGCCCACCGTGAAGCGCCTGGGTACTACCGAGCCGCCGACGAGCACGGGTACGTACTCCCGATCGAACACCAGCGCTGGAATTACAGCGGGAACCTGATCATTCATTCCCGCATCATCCTCGGCCACGACCGGTCACCCCCAATGCCCCGCACCGAACCCGCTTCCGACACCGCCTCCAAGGCTGACAGGCGAGTGGGTTCGTCATCTCTCCGCTCCCGGAATCCGCGAACCCACGCGTTTCCGACCTCGACCACTTCAAGCAGATCAACGACCGCCTCGGCCACGCCGTCGGTGACCGCGTCCTCGCCGAAACCACCGCCCGCCTCACCGACTGGGCAGCCCCCGCAGCCTCGTCGGCCGCCTCGGAGGCGACGAGTTCACCGTCCTCACCCTCATCGGAACCCCCGCCACCGCCAACTGCGCCTTACTCAGCTGATCCGGCTCCTGGCCGCTCCGGTCACCACCGACGCCGGGCCGGTCGACGTCGCCGTCTCGGTCGGCGCCGCCTCCCCCGACACCCTCGGCACGACGGACCTGAGCGTGCTCCAGCGGGCCGCCGACGCCGCGATATACGAGGGCAAGCACACCGGCCACGCCGTCATCGCCGAACCGAGGCACGCCACCACGCCCTCCATCAACGGCCGCCGCGCTGGACACCCCGGCACCGCAGCCCCCGGGTCGAGCCACATGAGCAGCACCGCCCTCGCCCTCGCCTACCCCGAGCCGCCCGCCTCCCCGCTCTGGCACCGCTACGGGGCGCAGGCCCGCCCGACCACCCCCGAGCAACAGCGCCGCAACCGGGAACTCCTGCTCCTCGCGCAGCGCTCTCTCCGAACTCGTACCCCTCGCACCACCAAGCCCTTGCGGAGGCCAGCTATTGGACACCAAGCACTGCACCGACACCGCCGCCGATCCGGGCACCTGGATTCGCGGCATCACGATCCGCCAGCCCTGGACGACCTCCATCCTCGCCGGGAAGGACGTGGAGAATCGTCGGTCTCCTGGTCCTGGCGTGGCCTCGTACTTCTGCACGCCGGGCAGGCCACCGAGCGGGCCCCGCTGCGTGACCCGCTCGTCGCCACTCACCCTGGGCGCAGCCCGACGCCCACCACCTGGTCCTCACCGACGTCCACGAACTCGCGCTGCCAATCCCGTGGCTGAGCGGCCAGCTCGGACCGTGGCGCCCGCCCCAGGACCTCGTCGACCAGGTCCTCCTCCAACTCCCCCACCTCAACCCGGAGGTCACCCCATGAACTGCGCCTTCTGCGACATCGCCGCAGGCACCACACCGGCCGACGTGGTCCGGGAATGGCCCGACGCCATCGCGATCCGCCCCCGCTCCGGTGGTGTGAACGACGGCCACCTCCTGGTGATCCCCCGCGAACACGTCGCCGACGTCGGCACCAACCCGGCCATCTCCGCCGCGACCATGGCCCGCGCCGCCGAACTCGCCGCTGAACTCCCCGCCGCCAACGTCATCACCAGCCGCGGCGCCGCCGCGACCCAGACCCAATTCCATCTGCACCTGCATGTTGTTCCTCGCGCGGCCGGGGACGGCCTGCCGCTTCCCTGGACCCCTCAGCAAGCCGCCCGCGCCACCAATCAGAACGGACACACCCGTTGAACAACATCTACATCGTCATGGCCCGCGAACCCCTGCCCGCCCACGGCCCGTCCGTGTTTCTGGCCGGCCCCACCCCACGACTCGGCGGACCCGTCGAATCCTGGCGCCCCGCCGCCACCACCGAACTCGCCGCCCAGTGGACCGGGCCGCAGCCGCTCACTGTGCTCTCCCCCGAGTCCCGCGGCGGCGTACGAGCCGCCCACTACGACGATCAGGTCGACTGGGAAACTGAAGCCCGCGCGTCGGCCGACGCAATCCTCTTCTGGATCCCCCGCGACCTCACACACATGCCCGGCTTCACCACCAACGTCGAATTCGGCCTCGATGTCAGCACGGGCAAGGCCGTGCTCGGATGCCCGCCCGACTGCCCCAACCCCGAGCGGAACAGATACCTCATCTACGTCGCCCAACGCCACGGCGTACCCGTCTTCACCACCCTGACCGAAACCGCAACCGCAGCCCTCGCACTCCTCACCGCCAAGTCCTCCAGGTAGTCCGGAAAGAACATCCGGACCACTTGGTAGACCGAGCCCCTGCCCGCGCCTTCCGAGGCACGGACAGGGGCCTTTCCGCGTTCAGGGGCGAAACGTCAGCGGAGCTCAACCTCCAACCCCTTGACCTTCCCGGTGCTCGACACCTCGGTACGAAAACGAAGGACGCGCGCAACGACGTGCTCCTACACACAGCGACGAGGAGTCGGCATTCTCCTCAGCTAGTCGTCTAACCTCGGCGTTCGATGAGGTGGGCGAATGCCTCTGTGGGCCAGCAGAGCCACTCAAGAAGAGGGTGAGCGACCACGAAGTAGTGGGCGCTGACCTGGCCGCGTTCCTTGTCGTGGATCTGCGGCGCTTCATCACGGTAGATGTACCGGAGGTAACGGCGGCGGATCGGTGCTCCGGCTACCAGTAACGCTGGTGAGGCCACGAGGATGGCCAGCGAGATGAGGGCCTTCACGCCCTTGAGCCTGGCTCTCTCGGCTCTCGTTTCATATCGCATGTGCTCAGTGTGCTGATCCTCGTCGGCGTCTGTCAGCACCCTGGCCGACACCGCGATCGCAGCCCTCACGCTCATCAACCAGCAGCAGGAGGCGACGACGCGATGAACCGACCTCCCTTGCGGTGGCTACGGCGACTGGGTCGGCACCTACCACGGCGCTCACGACGAAGAGCGCGTCGTCACCACCGTCCGCCCTCGGATGGATAGGTTCACCACGGCGTGTTGGAGCCACTTCTGGACGGGCACTGGTGGACATTGCCGCGATCACGGAGGCACTGGCCGAACAGGATATAGCCGTGCTGTTCCCGATGAAACGATCCGCGCAAGCACCTCCAGAGGAGACAACAGCTCGTGTCCGCCAAACACTCACTCACGCGCACACTCACCGATTTCGCCCGGTCTCTCGGAAGCCGCGATGGCCAGAGGCCACGTCCGCTTGACCTCTTTCTCCTAGAAGGCACCACCCCCGAAACAGCACGGGCAGTGGTTGAAGAAGTGGATACGGGAGGTCGCACCTGACGCGGCCTCGGCGGACATTGATCTCATCTCTGACCTTCCCTGGCCTTCGGATGCCCAGGCCGCCCTCACCGCCATCGCCGACGCGACGGGCGCCCGGGAAGGGGAGACCGCCGTTGTCCTGGACTTGACGGACGAACGGCAGCGCGAATGGTTCATCACCCTCGTGCCGCACACCATCTCGGCAGAGATCTGGGGGGCGACGGGATCAGGAGTCTCCTTCTCCGCGAGTGACACCGGATCGGCGATCGGGTGGGAGTTGCCCGCTGAGCGGTGGGAGAGGGTCCGCGCGCTGCTACGGCGCCAAGGCATCGATCCCGACACCGCAACACAAAGCCCTACCCGAGGCCGCCCCACCCCCGACGGAAACTCACAGTAGTCAGAAGGTGCACGAGCCATCAATTACCGGTCGCCCGATCACAGACGCCTACCAGTACGAAGGCCGAACCCGCCGGCTACTCCGCCAGCGGGCGCCACGTCCCCCTCCGGTTCCCCGCGACTCCACCCCGAGAATCCGCGAACCCGTCGACTTGCCGCTGGGAGGACCTGCACCGAGCCCCGAACTCGGCTGGCACGGTATGGCGAACTGGGTGAAGATCGCGCTCGGACTCACCGGGATCTGCGTGGTCCTGATCCTGCTGGACGGCGCGAGCGACGTCCTGGCCGACGCGCTGCACCAACTGCTTACCGCCGTCCCGCGCCTGCAGTCGGCCCCGACACCTCCCACAGCGTCTTCGCCGCGGTCGACCAGCCGATCCGCTCCTACATCGCTTGTGTACAGGTGGTCAATGACCAGCTGACTTGAGGCACTACGCGAGAAATACCTTCGCCATGGAAACCTGGTCCCGGCATGATTCCCACCGTG
Organism: Streptomyces sp. NBC_00690; assembly: GCF_036226685.1. NCBI lineage: Bacteria > Bacillati > Actinomycetota > Actinomycetes > Kitasatosporales > Streptomycetaceae > Streptomyces > Streptomyces sp. NBC_00690. The sequence goes on along the minus strand of NZ_CP109010.1, from coordinate 179,326 downwards.
CATGAAGACGAGGGCCATCGCAGGCGCGCGCGATACACGCTGGCTGATGAGGAACACGGGCATGCCTGGGGCGTCTGCGCCGAGGTGGAAGGGCTGTTCGGGGAGCCCCAGCGGGGGACCTACGAGCTGTTCGGCTGGGTTCCACAGGCAGAAGAGCGCGGTTGGATCGGCAACCGAGTGTGGCTGGTGCCGGACGATGAGACGCTCGATCCCTGGCTGCTGGAGGACGCGGAAAGCGTAGGCCAACCCCTGGGCACAGACAGTCTCGTACTCACCGGCCTGGACGACTACGAAGGCCCACCCGAGGGACACAGGGGCCGAGTTCGCGTGCACGACGGGCACCGATGGCTGGGATCCTGCCGAGAATTCGCCCGCGTCCTGCCGCCCGAACAGTCGGCGCCCCCGCTCGTCCTGCGGGGGCTCACCCAGGGTGATCACCTGCGGGCAGCACTGATGAAGGGCACCCGGCGGGCGCTGGACCTGGAGCAGGCCGCCTTGGAGATACAGGACGACCAGGGCGAGCCGCTCACCGAACGCCTGCTCTGGGCCAGAGTCAGCGCCTGGCGCCCATCCTCCTACGGGACGGACCGGATCGACCTGGAGCTCGACGGAGAGCTCTTCACGCCCGTTCCCGAATACGCCCGGCCCATCTGGGAGCGGTGGTTCACCGGACCGCCGGACACCCAGGGTGTCTGGGTCGGCCTCGACACCCGGCGCCGCGGAGCCTGGCTCGACCTCGTCCGAGAGCGGGCCTGCCAGCGCACCCACCGTGACCGGCCGGCTGGTTACGCCTACGAACTCGACGGCCGACACGTCACCGACGAACCGGGCCTCTACCTGGCGCTCGGCGAGGCGGTGAACGGGGCGGGGGGCTACTTCGGCGGCTGTCTTGCCGCAGTCAATGACTGCCTGCGTGGCACCTTCGGCTACACCGCCCCCGCAACGCTGCTCTGGCGAGACGCTGCGACCGCACGCGATCACCTCTCCCAGACCCTGGCACCTGACGGCCAGCCCTACGACCTGTTCGGCGTGGTCCTCGAGGTCCTGACCGAGGGCGGCATGCACGTCACCTTGGCTTGATCTACGATCCGCCCGCCGGGCATCGACCATGTCCGGACGGTTTCCAACCACTTGTGCGCCGAGCCATTGACAGCAATGCCGTACGGTCCGTAACTGTTGCGGCCTGGAACCTGGCCAACCCACTTCACCAGTAGAGATCTGTCTGACTCGGCAGAGCCAGCTGGCTACCTGCGCCTTCCCCCTGCGGAGTGGGAGCGATGGCTGGATGACCTGGGCATTCCCGACAGCACGCCGTACCTTCTCTCACCGACCTTCGCCTACGACGTCCACCTCAACTCGTACTTCCATCGCTTGGACTTCCTGCGGGCTGTCCCCCGACGGCTGCCGCGCCCGGGTGGCCGGCTACGCGGGCGACCAGGCAGCGACGGCTCCGGCGTTGACCGTTTTCCACGCGGTCCTCGCGGGCCGTCTGGGCAATCGGCTGCCGACCGTCGTGGATGCCACCAGCACCCACCGGATCGCTCTGGTGGACCGGGCCCGCGCCCACAAGATGCCGGCGGTCGCGCTTCTCGTCAGCACTCCGCTGACCGTCTGCCAGGCCCGCCAGCACGTCCGGCCCCCGGCGCGACAGGTGCCCGACGACGTGATCGCCCGTCAGCACCAGAACATCCCCGCCCACGCGGAGCTGCTGCGAGAGGGCTCTTCGTGCAGGTCCACGACGTCACCGAGCTGGACCTGCTGCGGATGCTCCTGGAACGCGCAGGCACCGCGAACACCCCGGCCGACATGTGGGCCGAGTTCCGCGCCGTTTTCCGTGACGGCCTGGCCGCAGCCGCCTCCACCCCGTCCCCGAGCACATGCTCCTCGCCGTCGCCGGACGCGAACTTCTCCTCCGCCGCCGCGATGAGGGCGACCCGTTCGACCACGGCTGGCAGGCCAGGCTTCAGGAATCCTGCGCGGACGGCTGCGACGGCCCCTTGTGGACCCGGGTCGCCAGCCCGGCCGACCTCCTCGCGGTCCACCTCGGCGGCGACCCCGACGAGGCCCGCTGCGACACCTGCGACCACCCGGACACCACCCGAAGTCCCTGGTGACCCGACGCCGCCCCCCTCCGCACCCCGACCGCATCAGAGATGACCATGACCAGCTCCGCGGCTCTGCCGCCTCCCTCGACCCCGACGGCCTCAACCCGCGCGTCTAGACCATAGTTCCGGCGACACCCGTCGACCACGGACTGTTCAACAATCCTGCCTCACTACCCGAACCTGACCGCCAGCCCCCGACGTATCGCCCGAGATCTCGCAATCGGACGGCACACATTCATTAGCCAAGGAGTCCTGACGTGAAGCCGGGCGATCGTTCATGGCATCCCGATCATGACCGGCGGCCAGGCTGGAAAGCTGTTGTGAGCGCAGGAGGTGACGTCTCTACTCTCGCACCATGACATGGAACGAGGTCGGCGGCACCGTCAGCCAGGCGTTTAATGCCTGGCGGCACACCGACGCGGAGAATCTTGCCTACCTGCGGCTCTCTGCAGAGTGGTCCAGCGCGGCCTACGACCGAACCTGTAAAGAGGCCGAGGAGTCAGCGAACGCAGTCTTCGATCCGGACCGACACTACGGGGACGAGCACGCCGACATGTTCGACGATGCCGTCGACGGACTCTGGCCCAGCTCCTACGCCTGGATGACCGAAGCCTCGGTGCTCAAAGCCGGCGTGACCGCGTTCGAGGTGTACCTGGAGCAGGCTCTGCAGGAGGTGCTGGACCAGTACCAGGTCACGGTCGACGGCCAAAGAGCGCAGGCTCCGCCTGGTCACGAAAGGCTTCGAGTCACCGAGCTGGGGAACCCTCGTCAAAGCCCACGCAGTACTCAAGAACGAGGTGAACATTGCCGAGGTGAAGTGGGCCAGGGAACTACGGCACCTGCTCACCCACCAGAACGGAGAGCTGCGCACGCAAGGCTTTCTGCAGAAGTTCCGGGACGCTGACGAAGAAGACGGAAAGGAAGAGATAGACCGCGCGTACGTCGGCGGAAAGGTCCACCTGCGAACCGAATGTGTAGTGAGGACACTCGATGCGCTGGCCCCCGTCGCCCGTGGCGTTGACCCCGCCGTCTGGTCGCTTGTCTGGGGCCCGACCGAGGGGAAGAGGGCAGAAGGGTTCCTAAAGCACTTGACCAGGCAAAGTACCTAGACGTCGCCCCTGTCTGACCGAGCCGACGGACCTCGGGAGCAGGACCCATGCCCTCCCGCCCTGGGGCGGAGAATCGTCGACTCTCGGCTCAGGTGCCGGCTGGGTGACCTCCGATGGTCCACGACTGGGTGAAATCGATAACGTCCGAGGGCGCCGTGGGTCCCTGTCTCATGAGACATCGGATTCGTGAAGAGCACTTCACGTGGTGCTCGCGAGGAGTGTGACGACCTAGTGCTCGGTTCCTCAAACGGTGTACACATAGCGGCGTCGTAATCGACGGGCTGGAGGTGGTGGTCTGCCCCATACCCACGGTTGGGCACGGTCGTTGAGCTGGGCTGTTGCGAGACGGGTGGCCTGATCGATCTGTGGTGGGCCTGCGAAGGACTTGCCGGCGAGGGCGGCTTTGCGGAAGATGCGCCACCAGCCTTCTTGGAGGTTCAGCCAGCAGGCGCCGACGGGGATGAAGACGTGACGGACGCGGGGGTGGTCCTTCAGCCAGGTCCGGGTGGACAGGCTGTTGTGGGAAGACAGATTGTCCGTGATCACGTAGATGACACCCGCCGGGTTGGCCTTCTACCAGCAGTTGCCGGAACTGCTGGTAGAAGACGCTGTTACGGGAGGGCGCCGTCATGGTCACCTGATGCCCGTCCCTGACACGCAGCCCGCCGTAGACCCAGGTCTTCTCGGGACCGCGGCTGTAATCGACCTCGGACTTGATGCGATGGCCGTCCGGCGACCGCTCGGCGCCGGTGGAAAGGTTCGTGGGATCACCGGCCCGAGCTCGTCGGCGCAGATGACCGTCGCGCCGGCGGGCGGGCAGGTGTACAGGCCGATGATCCGCGTCCTTTTCCCTCGAAGTCCGGATCCTTTGACCGAGTCCAGGACCTGGTGCGGCGCCAGCGCACACCCTCGGCGAGCAGGATCCGTCTGACCTGGGACCGGCTCACCCTGATTCCCTCCTGACGGGCGACCGCGGCGAGGGTGTCAAGCGTCCACTCCGGCGGCCCCGACTCATCCGCCGCTTCCAGGTCCCCGCCCGGTTGCACCGTCAGCCGCCCCGGAGGCGGCGACTTCACCAGACCGATGACCTCTGACCGTTCCCTCTCGGTGATCCGCCGTTTCCGGCCTTGGCCCCCGAGGTCCTCCAGACCCTCCAGACCGGACTGGTTGAAGCGGTGCAGCCAGCGCCGCACGGTCTTCTCGCCGCAGCACAGCTCGTACGCGATCGTCGGCACGGTCTCCCCGGCCCAGCTCAGCTCGACCATCCGCGCCCGCATCGCCAGGTCCTTCGGAGCCTTCCTCGATCTCGCCAGCCGCAGGACCATGTCTCGCTCGCCTGTCGTACCGTCCTGTCGTGCACGTAAGACCATCACCCAACACCCCGCCCCAACCACCGATCCGCCACCCGGATACGTACCCACCGTTTGAGGAACCGAGCACTAGCGGCAACCCTCACCGCCTCTTACAAACTCTGGTTTGTAGGAGGCGGTTCGTGTGTGCATCTGAATGCGCGCCGGCCCCCCCGCCTCCAGCCGCTCAGGTGGAGGCAGGGCGGGCGCACGTCCTTTGCACTCACCTAAGTAGCCCAGAGGCATCTTCCGTAGGATGTCGTCGACGCGATAGAGCAGTGAAGGTCCGCGAGATTAGATGGACTTGGATGCTGCCAAGAAGGCTGGGATCGGCTCCAGGCAGGCAACGCCGCTGCTAGTTCTTGCCCTTTTTACGTGTTGTGGCTTCCATCCAGATCTTGTCGAACTCTTCAGGTGCCACGTTCTGACTGGAGGTTGCAAACTCTTCGGTATCGAGAGATTCCGGCAGCACCGGTGTCCATTCCGAAGATGCCTTGCGGACGAGTGTGCGAAGTGGTTGGTCGGCGAATATTTCGATTAGTGCCTCTCTGTCGACGTTTTTAGCGGCCCGTACGGTGATGCCTTGACGTGTGAACTCTTGGGGTACGGGCTGGGCCAAGAGTGCTTTCATGCCCCACACGATAAGCCTGACACGATGGCCTTCGGAGTCAGTGCAGTGGTACGGATTGTCGAAGTCGCTCGCGAATTCCACATCTGATTCGAGGAGTTCAAGAGAGTCATATTCGTATGCAATTCCGTCGTCATCGATGTAGGTGAAAGGTGGGGTCAGTTGCGACATGGCGATCTCCATTTAGGAGAGCGTCCCAGTGTGGCCACTGGGACGCTCTTAGAGGATGGTGCTCGTTTATAGCGCCATCAGGTGTTGCTGTGTGTCAGTGTTGCTAGAACCGCTTCCACCAAGGCAAAGGCTTCCCCTTGTTGTTGTATGCGCGGTCCCAGGGGCGGTGGCGCTTCATTCCCGGGGATCGATGGTAGTGAGGCCACCACGAGTACCATTTGCGATTGCCCTGTTTGTCCCTTACCGGGTGTACGTCAACCCGAAGCTTCTGCTTGCCCTTCCAGGAGAGGTGGCATCCTCCTCCCCCGTTATTGTATGGCCACATGCACTTCACCCGAGTGTTCCTGGCGACGTACCTGGTCTTGTTCCATCCTGACCTGGCCTTGTTCCAGCCGCTCCGTAGCCATCCACCCGCTTTCCTGATGAAGCCCCATCGTTGTCCGTCGAGGTCGTGTTGGTTGATGGGGTCGCCGGGGTAGCTGTAGCGGTTGTCGCCGCCTCCGGGGATGGGGTCGGTGGTGAGGAAGCGTCCGGTGTGGGGGTTGTAGAGGCGGGCGCCCATGAGGGTGAGGCTGGTGGGGGTTTCGGTGGAGCGTTGTTTGGCGCCGAGCCAGTTGTAGCGGGTGGTGGGTTGGTTGGTGCGGGGGTTGCCGTATTCGTCATTGTCGAGGGCTGTGGGGGGTTTGCTGGTGTCGAGGGGGAGTTGGAGGGCGATGTCGCCGTGGATGGTGGTGAGGTGGAGGGTGGTGTCGCCGGTTTTGTTGGTGGTGGCGGCGAGGTCTCCGGTGGTGGATTCGATGTTGCGGGTGAGTGTGCCGGTGGTGGTGTTCTCGGTGATCCAGCGGGGGTTGTCGTTGTCGCTGGCGTAGTGGTTGATCTTTGATGCGGTTTGGGTCCAGGTGGAGCCGCTGCCGGTTTCGGTGGTGAAGGATCGGAAGCGTCGGTTGGCGTCGAGTTGCCAGGTTTGGCGGTTGGTGCCTGCGGTTTGCTGGTGTACGAGGTCGTTGGCGTAGTAGCCGATGGTGCTGCCGGGGAGGGTTGTGGTCCGGCCGAGGTTGTCGTAGGTGTAGCCGGTGTCGGTGAGTCTGTCGGCGCTGTCGTAGGTGTGGCTGGTGGTGGTGCCTGCGGTGGTGGGGCAGTCGGTTCCTGGGGGACCCGCGTTGGTGTTCAGGTTGGTGCGGTTGGTGCGGTTGTCGAAGGTGTATGTGCGTCGGGTGCAGACGGTGTCGGTGGTGTCTTCGGTGAGGGTCAGTCGGCCGGTTGCGTCGTAGTGGTAGTTCTGGTCGGACCATCCGGCGTGGGCGGTGACTTGGCCGTGGATGGACTCGGTCGCTGTGTCGGACACGACGATGGCGCTGTCGCTGTCGCGGGTGTAGGTGCGCTCGACTGTTGCGCCGGTGGTGTCCTCGGTGGTGGTGAGGGTGTAGCCGCCGGGTAGCTTCTCGCTGGTGACGGAGCCGTCGGCGTCGTAGGTGGCCTGGAAGTCGCCGGCGATGGAGTCGGTGGTCTTCGTGGCGAGGCCGCGGGGTTCGGTGGTGTGGTTGTAGTGGATCGTCACGCTGGAAGGGACGTTGTCGCTGATTTTCACCCGCCGGTTGAGCAGGTCGTACTCGGTGGTTGTTGTCCCGCCGTCGGCGTTGGTGTAGGAGATTTGTCGGCCGAGTTTGTCGAATGCTTCGGTGATGGTTCCGCCGGTGGGCGAGGTCGCTGTCACCGCTTGGCCCGTGGCGGGGTCGTATCCGGTGGTCGATGTGGGTACTGCCTGGCCGAGGCCGCCGGTGATGGTGGACGTGGTCTGGCGGCCGGCGGTGTCGTGGGCGGTGGTGGTGGTCCGGGTGGTGCCGTTGGCTGTCTCGGTGACCTGGGTTGTGTTGCCCCATCGGTCGTATTCGGTCGTGGTGGTGGGCAGGTTCGCCGGGTGGGATCCTCCGCCGGTGATCGCGCCGGCGGGGCTGGTCGAGCAGAGGAGATCGGCCCATTCCGGGCGGCCGTTGCAGGTGCCGGTGCCGGTGGCGGACCAGTAGGCGGTTACTCGTGTGCTCGCGTCGGTGCCGGTGGCACCTGGGGGTATCTGCTTGGTGATGCGGCCCTGGCCGTCGTACTCGGTGGTCTCAGTGATCGCCAGCCCGCCTGGGTCCTTCACTGTCTGGGTCGGGACACCCTTGGCCCAGTCGTAGACGGTCTGGATTACTCGGTTCTCGCCCTGGATGCTGGGGTGTTCACGAACCTGGGCGCCTGTGGTGACTCGGGTGATCTGGTCCTTGACTTTCGCTGTGCCGTCGGTCGGGCGTCCTTGGTCGTACTCGTTGACCGTCCAAGTGCGGGCGGAGACCGACGTGCCGGCCGATACCAGGGTGGTGGCACCGGATTTGAGGTCGGCAGTCAGGTCGACACGGCGTAGTGGTCCGAATTCTTCTCGTTCACGGGTGCCGCTCTCGTTGTAGAGCGATGTGGTGGACAAGAGGTCCGCCCGTTCCCCAGTGGTCAGGGAGGCAATGCCGAGCTCTGCGCGGGTCGCGTTGTGGGCTGGGCTGGTCCCGAGGGCCAAGGCCCGGTTCGAAGCGGACAGTTCGCGGATGGTGTTGCCGAAACGGTCGTATTCGGTGGTGGTGATGTGCCCACCGGGTGTTGCCGTGTTGGCTGTGCGCCCCGATACGCCCAGGTAGGTGATGTCGGCGCGGGTGTATGCGGAGGCGGTCAGCGCGTCACCCGAGTGGCTCGCCGGGACTTCGTCCGCAGGGAAGACAGCTGTCGCGTCGGTCGGTGCTTCGGCCTGGCCCCACGTCTTTACTTGGGTAGTGCCCATGACGTAGGGGGCTTTGGCGCCGGTGAGCGGTACGTCGTAAACCACTGATGTGGCCGCGATACCTTGCTCCACGTCGGTGGTTCCCTGTTGGAGGCCTGGACGGGACGCCTTGAGGAGCATGCCAGGGCCGGCGGTGGCTGCGGCACCTGCCTGGCCGTAGGTGAGGGTCCAGGGCAATTCACCGGGAGGGGTGAGGGTGATGACCCGTCCGGCGGAGTCGTAGGTGTACTCGGTCTTCAACGCTGGGGTGATCAGGGGGTTCCATGTCTGGCGCAGGCGGCCGCTGTCGTCGTATGCGTATGTCTGCACGGTTTTGTGTGTCGCTGCGGTGGCGCCGGGCTCGGTGGACCACTGGCGGAGTTCCTTGACCTGCCCGGTGTAGTCGCCGAGGGTGGACCCGCTTGCGGTCGTGGAGGTCGCGTAGACGAATTCCAGTGCCCGGCAGCCCTTCGTCGTGGGCGTCGCGGTGCAAGTCGACGCGCTTGCGGCGGAGGTGGCCGCTATGACCCGCTTGGGACGGGCCAGTGTCTCGCTGCCCACGGTCACGGTCTCGGAGACCACGGTGGTGGTGGAGTTGGTCAGGCCGTCCAGCAAGCTGGTGGAGACCTGCCATGTTGTTACAGCCGGGTCCGGTTTGGTGAAGACCGTGACCGTGCCGCCGGTATCGGTGAGGGTGAACGATCCGGTGACGCTTCCGGTGAGGGTGAGGTCCTCAGCGCCGGGTTCAGGTATCCAGCTCGTCTGCGCGGCGTTCGCGGTGAAATGGATGGAGTCACCAGCGGCCATCACGACGTCGACCGCGGTGTTGGAGACCTTGCGGATGTGGGTGTACTCCGACTCGGTCGCCTCGGCAGCGGTACCTGATACCCACTCCTTGCCGAAGATCGCGGCCTGGCCTTCCTGGCCGCTGCCCTTCTGCGGCTCACGAGAGGAAGATGTGCGGGAGACCGACAGTCCCAAAGAAGAGACATCGGTGGCGGAGATGGAATGGTCGCCTGTCAGTAGGTTCACGGAACCGGGTCCCACCTCCTCGACCGCGGCTCCGCTGGCGTTGCGGTCGACGACCACCGCCAGCGGCTGGGTGGATCCTGTGGCGGAGCTCGGACCGGTGAAGTCGGCCTTGATCTGGATGGTGCCGTCCGGATTGACCGTGTCCGTGGTGTTCCATACCAGCGGTGCGTTCTTGCCACTGGTCATGGCGACCGGCCACGCAGTCAGCGCCGTACCGCCGGAGGTGACGTCCCCTGCGGGGATCTGCGTCCAGGAATCGGCTGCCGAACGGCGCCAGGAGAAGGAAACGGCATTGTAGGTACCGGCGTCGGCTTCGGCTACCAGCGGCAGCCGGCGGGCGGTGCGTTCACCGCTACTGGGCTGGATGAAACCGCCGGGGCCTGCGTGGAAGGTGTAGTCGACCGGCTCGGACTTGTTGTCAGCCTTGTCGACCGCTCTCACCTGCAGGGTGTGGCTACCGTCCTTGGGCGGAGTAATAGAGATCGCCTTCACACCGGAGGCGCCCCCGGTGCCGACCTTCGTCCAGGCAGCACCGTCCAAGGACCACTCGAGCCAGTTGTGATCCGCCGCTGGCGGAGTCACGTTGAACACCCCGGCCTGGCCCTCGCCCTTGACCCAGGCGTTCGACGGGTAGTCCGTGGAGGCAACAGCAGTGGGGGCAGACGGCGCCGCGGTGTCGACGACGAAGGTCTTCCAGGCCGACCAGCCCAGGTTGTAGTGCACTCCGTCGTACGGGTTCGTACGGAACTTGTAGGTCTTGCCATGGGTGAGCACCCCAGCGGGCACCGTGACCGAGGCGACCTTCCCGGACGGCACATACGGCGACACGATCACACTGCCGACCTGCGTATTGGTGACCGAGTCAAAGATCTGGAAAGTGCCGTTGACCTTGTCACCGTTTGCGTCGATGAAGGTGTCCCGCAGGGTGGGGGTGAGCGTGTTCACGGTGTATGCGCCACCGTAGGAGAAATACGGGGGGCCTGCCTCTTGCTTCGTGCCCGTACGTGGTCGGTAGTTGTACGTCACCGTAAGCTTCGGCGGATTCGAGGCGGCGTTGGCGGAGTTGATCCGCTTCCACTGCGCGGTGTCGGTCTCGCTGGTCGCCCTCAGACCCATATGACCGCGGGTGGCCAGCGCAGATGCCCATTCCTGCACCAACGTAGACACATCCGCGTTGATCCAGCCGTCCGGAGTGGACGTGCACGCCGCATTGCCACGGGTCTCGGACGAGGTGGCCTTCTTCGCCGTCCACGCCGGCTGCGCGGTCCAACGTGAAGCGGTCGACGAGGCACCCGCGGACCACACCTCCCACGGCTGGCTGGTGCAGGCAGTATTGCCGGAGTGGAAGTTCCACAGCGACAGCTGCGCGTTCGTCACCAATGCGTCCCGAATCGGGGCGGTGTTCCAGGAGATGAACGAACGGGCGGTACGCGGTGTCCCGTTCGGGTTCGTTGTCCCCGGATTACCCAGGTCCAGCTCGGTGTCCGCCGACCAGTCGACCGTCTCGCCCTGCTGCACATAGGTGTCGAACACGTTACCCAACGCCGAGGTGGACGGATCCACTGTCACCGGGTAGCTGGTCTTCGGGTCAGCGAGGAAAGCCGCGTCTGGAGTGACGACGAGATTGACGCCGCCCTTGACTGGGACCACTTTCATGTCGACCCTGGCGCGCCGGGTGTGTTCCCCTGACGCCTTGTCGACGGTGGCATCCCACATCACTGGTGCGGGCATCACCGCATGCGTCTTGTTCTTACCATCGGTGAACCGCACACTGCCGTCAGGCTGCTGCTTTACTTTCAAGCCCTTGGCCCGCAGCGGCATGGTGTACGTGTACCCAGAACCCGCAGGACGCTGCTTAATCTCGACAAACTGCTCGAACCCGGTTCGGGTAGCCTCCACCACGACGTCAGCACCGGGGACCGCATTCTCGTATTCGGCACGGGTACCACGCAGCTTCGGCGCGGGCAGTCCCCCCTTCCACTGCAACGTGATCTGGCGATCGCCCTCGCCGAGGGTCACGAGGTCAGCAGCCTTGGAGGACTGAGCAGCTCTGAGGGAAGCCGCCGGAACCCCGCTCCTGCCAGCTAACCGCAGACCTTGAGGGTGAGCTTTGGGTGCAACCGAACCATCAGAACCACCGACCAGGGCCAGATCGACATCCCGCCAGTCGTCACTGCCCTCCTCTCGGAACCGCACAGGCCCCGCGCTCAACTCAGTAGTAAGCGAGCCATTCTTGTTTACCCACGTCGTCGACGTCTCCGTACGCTCAGAGAGCGCCTCCACCCGCTTGCCTGACAGCCGCGCTGCTACTCGCGCCGATGGGATATCCGCTGCTTGCGTCACAGTTGGCTTCTTTGGTGCAGCAGCTGCCTGAGAGGGAGCCGCGACCGCGGAACTCGCGCCATCAAGCAAGGTGACACTCAAGGCCAAGGCAAGGCCGCCTGCTATATAGCGCAAGCTCCTGCCTGACCAGACCCGTCCGCGCTCCTCCGGCGCGGATAATTGGATCTTCATGAATCCTTAACCTCCTCGTTGCGTGTGCACCACAAGTGCAGGCACCACGCGAACGTACCCAGGAGGAAAAGAGACAGAATCTGCCCCAATCAGCCACACACCCCGGCGTACCTCACAGACAACACACAGGAGCTTGACCGTTTCGTAATCAACAGCCAACCCCCGTACCCGAGCTACGCACAATTCATGCGCACACCAACGCACCTGATGAAGCCCCCTCACACCCACACCGCACAACAAACAACCACTGAAGAGGTCTCCACTCCCGTGAACCCCGACGAGCCGAACACGGATGAGGCCGCTACGGGCACGAGAGAGCTGTCGACGCAACGGAACGCTGTTCTAGCGCTGTGCAGTAGCCGCCCGACAGTCGATCGTTTCGCAGCGCGAGGGCATGCAAGGCGCTGCGATGTCGCCAGGCCAGGGCATCTGTCTGGATCGAGGCACTGCCGGCCAAGGTCATGAACTGCGCTCCCAAGCGGTCGTGCCGACTTCCCTGCACCCCTTACTCATGGCCCACCGGATCCGATCACGAAGGCATCGACACTGTCGATGATCTCGACTTGTCGTTGCGGTTCGACAGGAACGAGGAGCCAAGGCCATTCCGACTTCGTGAACCCCTGCATCGTTGCTCATCCCAGTGGTTGTTTGTTGTGCGGTGTGGGTGTGAGGGGGCTTCATCAGGTGCGTTGGTGTGCGCATGAATTGTGCGTAGCTCGGGTACGGGGGTTGGCTGTTGATTACGAAACGGTCAAGCTCCTGTGTGTTGTCTGTGAGGTACGCCGGGGTGTGTGGCTGATTGGGGCAGATTCTGTCTCTTTTCCTCCTGGGTACGTTCGCGTGGTGCCTGCACTTGTGGTGCACACGCAACGAGGAGGTTAAGGATTCATGAAGATCCAATTATCCGCGCCGGAGGAGCGCGGACGGGTCTGGTCAGGCAGGAGCTTGCGCTATATAGCAGGCGGCCTTGCCTTGGCCTTGAGTGTCACCTTGCTTGATGGCGCGAGTTCCGCGGTCGCGGCTCCCTCTCAGGCAGCTGCTGCACCAAAGAAGCCAACTGTGACGCAAGCAGCGGATATCCCATCGGCGCGAGTAGCAGCGCGGCTGTCAGGCAAGCGGGTGGAGGCGCTCTCTGAGCGTACGGAGACGTCGACGACGTGGGTAAACAAGAATGGCTCGCTTACTACTGAGTTGAGCGCGGGGCCTGTGCGGTTCCGAGAGGAGGGCAGTGACGACTGGCGGGATGTCGATCTGGCCCTGGTCGGTGGTTCTGATGGTTCGGTTGCACCCAAAGCTCACCCTCAAGGTCTGCGGTTAGCTGGCAGGAGCGGGGTTCCGGCGGCTTCCCTCAGAGCTGCTCAGTCCTCCAAGGCTGCTGACCTCGTGACCCTCGGCGAGGGCGATCGCCAGATCACGTTGCAGTGGAAGGGGGGACTGCCCGCGCCGAAGCTGCGTGGTACCCGTGCCGAATACGAGAATGCGGTCCCCGGTGCTGACGTCGTGGTGGAGGCTACCCGAACCGGGTTCGAGCAGTTTGTCGAGATTAAGCAGCGTCCTGCGGGTTCTGGGTACACGTACACCATGCCGCTGCGGGCCAAGGGCTTGAAAGTAAAGCAGCAGCCTGACGGCAGTGTGCGGTTCACCGATGGTAAGAACAAGACGCATGCGGTGATGCCCGCACCAGTGATGTGGGATGCCACCGTCGACAAGGCGTCAGGGGAACACACCCGGCGCGCCAGGGTCGACATGAAAGTGGTCCCAGTCAAGGGCGGCGTCAATCTCGTCGTCACTCCAGACGCGGCTTTCCTCGCTGACCCGAAGACCAGCTACCCGGTGACAGTGGATCCGTCCACCTCGGCGTTGGGTAACGTGTTCGACACCTATGTGCAGCAGGGCGAGACGGTCGACTGGTCGGCGGACACCGAGCTGGACCTGGGTAATCCGGGGACAACGAACCCGAACGGGACACCGCGTACCGCCCGTTCGTTCATCTCCTGGAACACCGCCCCGATTCGGGACGCATTGGTGACGAACGCGCAGCTGTCGCTGTGGAACTTCCACTCCGGCAATACTGCCTGCACCAGCCAGCCGTGGGAGGTGTGGTCCGCGGGTGCCTCGTCGACCGCTTCACGTTGGACCGCGCAGCCGGCGTGGACGGCGAAGAAGGCCACCTCGTCCGAGACCCGTGGCAATGCGGCGTGCACGTCCACTCCGGACGGCTGGATCAACGCGGATGTGTCTACGTTGGTGCAGGAATGGGCATCTGCGCTGGCCACCCGCGGTCATATGGGTCTGAGGGCGACCAGCGAGACCGACACCGCGCAGTGGAAGCGGATCAACTCCGCCAACGCCGCCTCGAATCCGCCGAAGCTTACGGTGACGTACAACTACCGACCACGTACGGGCACGAAGCAAGAGGCAGGCCCCCCGTATTTCTCCTACGGTGGCGCATACACCGTGAACACGCTCACCCCCACCCTGCGGGACACCTTCATCGACGCAAACGGTGACAAGGTCAACGGCACTTTCCAGATCTTTGACTCGGTCACCAATACGCAGGTCGGCAGTGTGATCGTGTCGCCGTATGTGCCGTCCGGGAAGGTCGCCTCGGTCACGGTGCCCGCTGGGGTGCTCACCCATGGCAAGACCTACAAGTTCCGTACGAACCCGTACGACGGAGTGCACTACAACCTGGGCTGGTCGGCCTGGAAGACCTTCGTCGTCGACACCGCGGCGCCGTCTGCCCCCACTGCTGTTGCCTCCACGGACTACCCGTCGAACGCCTGGGTCAAGGGCGAGGGCCAGGCCGGGGTGTTCAACGTGACTCCGCCAGCGGCGGATCACAACTGGCTCGAGTGGTCCTTGGACGGTGCTGCCTGGACGAAGGTCGGCACCGGGGGCGCCTCCGGTGTGAAGGCGATCTCTATTACTCCGCCCAAGGACGGTAGCCACACCCTGCAGGTGAGAGCGGTCGACAAGGCTGACAACAAGTCCGAGCCGGTCGACTACACCTTCCACGCAGGCCCCGGCGGTTTCATCCAGCCCAGTAGCGGTGAACGCACCGCCCGCCGGCTGCCGCTGGTAGCCGAAGCCGACGCCGGTACCTACAATGCCGTTTCCTTCTCCTGGCGCCGTTCGGCAGCCGATTCCTGGACGCAGATCCCCGCAGGGGACGTCACCTCCGGCGGTACGGCGCTGACTGCGTGGCCGGTCGCCATGACCAGTGGCAAGAACGCACCGCTGGTATGGAACACCACGGACACGGTCAATCCGGACGGCACCATCCAGATCAAGGCCGACTTCACCGGTCCGAGCTCCGCCACAGGATCCACCCAGCCGCTGGCGGTGGTCGTCGACCGCAACGCCAGCGGAGCCGCGGTCGAGGAGGTGGGACCCGGTTCCGTGAACCTACTGACAGGCGACCATTCCATCTCCGCCACCGATGTCTCTTCTTTGGGACTGTCGGTCTCCCGCACATCTTCCTCTCGTGAGCCGCAGAAGGGCAGCGGCCAGGAAGGCCAGGCCGCGATCTTCGGCAAGGAGTGGGTATCAGGTACCGCTGCCGAGGCGACCGAGTCGGAGTACACCCACATCCGCAAGGTCTCCAACACCGCGGTCGACGTCGTGATGGCCGCTGGTGACTCCATCCATTTCACCGCGAACGCCGCGCAGACGAGCTGGATACCTGAACCCGGCGCTGAGGACCTCACCCTCACCGGAAGCGTCACCGGATCGTTCACCCTCACCGATACCGGCGGCACGGTCACGGTCTTCACCAAACCGGACCCGGCTGTAACAACATGGCAGGTCTCCACCAGCTTGCTGGACGGCCTGACCAACTCCACCACCACCGTGGTCTCCGAGACCGTGACCGTGGGCAGCGAGACACTGGCCCGTCCCAAGCGGGTCATAGCGGCCACCTCCGCCGCAAGCGCGTCGACTTGCACCGCGACGCCCACGACGAAGGGCTGCCGGGCACTGGAATTCGTCTACGCGACCTCCACGACCGCAAGCGGGTCCACCCTCGGCGACTACACCGGGCAGGTCAAGGAACTCCGCCAGTGGTCCACCGAGCCCGGCGCCACCGCAGCGACACACAAAACCGTGCAGACATACGCATACGACGACAGCGGCCGCCTGCGCCAGACATGGAACCCCCTGATCACCCCAGCGTTGAAGACCGAGTACACCTACGACTCCGCCGGACGGGTCATCACCCTCACCCCTCCCGGTGAATTGCCCTGGACCCTCACCTACGGCCAGGCAGGTGCCGCAGCCACCGCCGGCCCTGGCATGCTCCTCAAGGCGTCCCGTCCAGGCCTCCAACAGGGAACCACCGACGTGGAGCAAGGTATCGCGGCCACATCAGTGGTTTACGACGTACCGCTCACCGGCGCCAAAGCCCCCTACGTCATGGGCACTACCCAAGTAAAGACGTGGGGCCAGGCCGAAGCACCGACCGACGCGACAGCTGTCTTCCCTGCGGACGAAGTCCCGGCGAGCCACTCGGGTGACGCGCTGACCGCCTCCGCATACACCCGCGCCGACATCACCTACCTGGGCGTATCGGGGCGCACAGCCAACACGGCAACACCCGGTGGGCACATCACCACCACCGAATACGACCGTTTCGGCAACACCATCCGCGAACTGTCCGCTTCGAACCGGGCCTTGGCCCTCGGGACCAGCCCAGCCCACAACGCGACCCGCGCAGAGCTCGGCATTGCCTCCCTGACCACTGGGGAACGGGCGGACCTCTTGTCCACCACATCGCTCTACAACGAGAGCGGCACCCGTGAACGAGAAGAATTCGGACCACTACGCCGTGTCGACCTGACTGCCGACCTCAAATCCGGTGCCACCACCCTGGTATCGGCCGGCACGTCGGTCTCCGCCCGCACTTGGACGGTCAACGAGTACGACCAAGGACGCCCGACCGACGGCACAGCGAAAGTCAAGGACCAGATCACCCGAGTCACCACAGGCGCCCAGGTTCGTGAACACCCCAGCATCCAGGGCGAGAACCGAGTAATCCAGACCGTCTACGACTGGGCCAAGGGTGTCCCGACCCAGACAGTGAAGGACCCAGGCGGGCTGGCGATCACTGAGACCACCGAGTACGACGGCCAGGGCCGCATCACCAAGCAGATACCCCCAGGTGCCACCGGCACCGACGCGAGCACACGAGTAACCGCCTACTGGTCCGCCACCGGCACCGGCACCTGCAACGGCCGCCCGGAATGGGCCGATCTCCTCTGCTCGACCAGCCCCGCCGGCGCGATCACCGGCGGAGGATCCCACCCGGCGAACCTGCCCACCACCACGACCGAATACGACCGATGGGGCAACACAACCCAGGTCACCGAGACAGCCAACGGCACCACCCGGACCACCACCACCGCCCACGACACCGCCGGCCGCCAGACCACGTCCACCATCACCGGCGGCCTCGGCCAGGCAGTACCCACATCGACCACCGGATACGACCCCGCCACGGGCCAAGCGGTGACAGCGACCTCGCCCACCGGCGGAACCATCACCGAAGCATTCGACAAACTCGGCCGACAAATCTCCTACACCAACGCCGACGGCGGGACAACAACCACCGAGTACGACCTGCTCAACCGGCGGGTGAAAATCAGCGACAACGTCCCTTCCAGCGTGACGATCCACTACAACCACACCACCGAACCCCGCGGCCTCGCCACGAAGACCACCGACTCCATCGCCGGCGACTTCCAGGCCACCTACGACGCCGACGGCTCCGTCACCAGCGAGAAGCTACCCGGCGGCTACACCCTCACCACCACCGAGGACACCACCGGCGCAACAGTCGAGCGCACCTACACCCGCGACAGCGACAGCGCCATCGTCGTGTCCGACACAGCGACCGAGTCCATCCACGGCCAAGTCACCGCCCACGCCGGATGGTCCGACCAGAACTACCACTACGACGCAACCGGCCGACTGACCCTCACCGAAGACACCACCGACACCGTCTGCACCCGACGCACATACACCTTCGACAACCGCACCAACCGCACCAACCTGAACACCAACGCGGGTCCCCCAGGAACCGACTGCCCCACCACCGCAGGCACCACCACCAGCCACACCTACGACAGCGCCGACAGACTCACCGACACCGGCTACACCTACGACAACCTCGGCCGGACCACAACCCTCCCCGGCAGCACCATCGGCTACTACGCCAACGACCTCGTACACCAGCAAACCGCAGGCACCAACCGCCAAACCTGGCAACTCGACGCCAACCGACGCTTCCGATCCTTCACCACCGAAACCGGCAGCGGCTCCACCTGGACCCAAACCGCATCAAAGATCAACCACTACGCCAGCGACAACGACAACCCCCGCTGGATCACCGAGAACACCACCACCGGCACACTCACCCGCAACATCGAATCCACCACCGGAGACCTCGCCGCCACCACCAACAAAACCGGCGACACCACCCTCCACCTCACCACCATCCACGGCGACATCGCCCTCCAACTCCCCCTCGACACCAGCAAACCCCCCACAGCCCTCGACAATGACGAATACGGCAACCCCCGCACCAACCAACCCACCACCCGCTACAACTGGCTCGGCGCCAAACAACGCTCCACCGAAACCCCCACCAGCCTCACCCTCATGGGCGCCCGCCTCTACAACCCCCACACCGGACGCTTCCTCACCACCGACCCCATCCCCGGAGGCGGCGACAACCGCTACAGCTACCCCGGCGACCCCATCAACCAACACGACCTCGACGGACAACGATGGTGGAACCCGGCACACCAATGGAGAAAATGGCGCAAGTACAGGCAGCGTCACGCCAGTGCTGACATGCTTCACTCGACGGTCATGTTCGGCGCTGGGATATCCCCCATGGGGTGGGGCCGCAGTTCTATCCGGGGCGCACTCCGTCTACGTAATATCCGGCGGAACTGCAGAGGGTGGAGAGCCGCGAACTGTGCGTGGAACGCCACGGTCGTCGCCAGTGTGGCCGACACCTACTGGTACGGGCGCAACACCTATCGCCACGCCCGCCGCTTTGTTTCGAACGGACACGCGTACGTGTACAACTCAGTCACGCCGCGATGGTATCCGAGGTACGCGTATAGGCCATGGAGGGGGCGATTTTGATACCCCGAAACAAGGGTGAGGGAGCGCTGAGGCTACTGACTTGTTGGGGGCTAGTGGGAGCTATGGCGTGGGACAGCCCTGAGAAGCCTGGGATCGGGGCGCTAGCTCAAATGATGGTCTTCGTCGCGCTCTCCGGACTTGTTCTTCACGTTGTATGTCGCCTGATTCACAGGCGGTGCAGCAGCGCTGATCGCAAACCCAGCCCGTCTCGCTGACTGTGGCACAGCCTCCTGAGGTGATCATCACGACGAGCCGTCAGCTGGTCTCTTAAGAGAATCAGCCATCGAAGCGGTTCCAGCCGATGGCTGAAGAGGTCGGCCAGCGGGCCCAGGGCGCTTCGGTGGGTGGCACCTGCCCAGGCATCGAATGCTTCGCCGTCCTCGTTGCTGACATGCACGACGAGGCCGGGGGCCACATAGAAGTGGGTAGGTGCCCAGGGCCAGAAGGGCGCAGGGGCACAAGGTGCAGCGCTTCGGTGAGTTGCTCGACCTGCGGTGCAGTGAGTTTGCGGGGCAGGGCGAGGTATTCGGCGCCCATGGAGGCCTCGAAGAGGGAGAACTGGATCAGGAAGCCGCTGAGCGGTTCCTGTTCGGGGATCGGCTCCTCGTTGAATTCACGGAACCAGACCGTCGGACGGCTTCTGGTCTCTCCGGCGTCCACAGGAGAGACCAGAAGAAGCCTCCTTGGTTCTCGACGCCGAAATTGAGCGTCTCCCCGAGGCAGTCGGTGTGCAGCTCTGGCTCGGGCAGGATCCTGTTCTGGATTCCGAGGGCACCCGGCCGCTGCTTCGCGAGCCGGTACAGCTGTCTCAGTCCACCGGGAAGGCGTGACGCGGAGTCGCTGGTAGGCGATTCGGTGGCGTCTGCGGTCGGGTACCAGCCGGTGACGAACTGCTCAAGAGTTGCCGCACGGTCACCGTTCACATTCCCCAGCCACTCCAAGTCCGGCAAGTGCTCAGGTGGAAGTGGTGGGCGCACTCGGTTGAGGAGTTCTCTGCTCAAGGGTGCTTCAAAGCGCAGTTCGCAGTCGGTGAGAACGCCATCGGAGGTGCCAGCCTGGCTCACTTGGGCGGTGCCCAGGTACAAAACTTCGCCTCCGACGCGGACCGCGATGTGTATCGGCAACGAGTCTTCGTTCACCCCCCAGGGAGCCTCCATGAGTCGCGCTGTGACCGGTGCTGGTGCGGGCCCGATCAAGCGGACCTCCTCAGCGCTCCACACACCGCTTTTGGCGGGTTTTGGCGGGTGCGTCACTTGCTTCCGCGATGATCAGCATTCCGCCCGGGCCTATGACGACACTGGCACCCCCCACCGTGAAGCGCCCGGCTGCCACCGACCCGCCGACGAGCACGGGGACGTGCTCCCGATCGAACGCCGGCGTTCGAATCACGGCGGGAACCTGATCGTTCATTCCTGCATCATCTTCGACCACCACCGACACCACTCTTAGTGCCCATCGACTGCGACCGTGATCCAAACGAATGTGCCTGCGTGCCGCAGCGGGGCACGCTGGGTGACCGGAACGCCGGGCTAGATGTGACAGGTCGTCTGGAGCTGGGCGGTCATCAGAACTGAACCAGAGGAGAGAATCGGACAAATATCTCGCATTGCCTCAAAAGTGGCTGGCTAGAAGGTGGCATACGGGGCCGATCTCAAGAGCGCTGGTATGACGTGACCTTCCGGTTGCTGACAGGCCGCCAGAAGCCCGCACAGAAGATCTGGCCCCAATCAATGAGCTGTAGAGAGCCCCAAATGGGTGAAGGCCGGGTACCCAGTCGAGTTGCTCCACTCCCCCACGTTCACGACACCGCACCCTTCGGCTGCTTGGTGGCAGAGTCCCTCCCCACAACTCGTCTGCTCCGTCGCCAGCCTGATTGGCTCTTGCTGTCCCGGATGGGGGGAGTACATCTTGGCTCCGTACTAGCCCAAAGCGAGTTCTGTCCTGCCTCACCAACGTGACAGACGCTCCGTGCCGCCATGGCCTCCGTAGATTTGGAGAGGCTAAGGCGGTTGCGGTGGCCTCAGTACCCATCCCGACTGCGACGGATTGTCCTCCAGACCGCCTCACCGATTCGCGCCCGCCTCCACAGATCTCCCGTCGGCGCAATGTGTCCCGCGGAGCAATCAATCCGCACAGCTCGTACAGCCTGCGTTCAACCCGGCCCTTGTCGCCCACCACCGCTGCCCGCTACTGATCGGGCACTGCCTCCTCCAGCGGCACCGCCTTGGCCGCATCGAGCGGCATGCCCAGAAGTGCTCGCGGCTGGGGCAAGGTGTGGAGACGGTAGCGGCTGGCGCAGTGGAACCGGGAAGCCGCGGCCGCCCGGCCTTGACGTTGCTCGGCTCGACACTCCCGTAGGTGACGGACACCAGGCCGTTCCGCAGGCGGGTGTGCTCGTGCTCAGGGGCTTGCCGCGTCTGGGTCCAGATTCTGTTGCTGCGCTGATCGAACTGTGCGAGACGGGTCTGTCGACCCTGGACCGGGCCCGCTTCTACAGTGTGCTGTCCTCCAAAGTGCTTCCTGACTGACAGCCCAAGGGGTCTGGGACTGCTCTACGCCGGGGGCGTTTCGCTCCCCTAGAGACATGCGTCATCAACCGGTGCCCCAGCCTGGTGGGAGGACTGCGGTTTGGACTGCCGCCGACCGATTCTCCCCGGAACAGGCAAACGCACTCGCGGAGAAGGTTGAGATCGCCCATGGTGCAAGGGGTGCGTACATCGCTGCACACGTGGTCTCGGACGCGACCGCTGAGCAGCAAATCCGGCAGCTCCTCGCGCGCATCCTGCAGACAGGCCGGCTGGCCGTAAGGCAGTCAGGGTTCCGTGCCCGCAGTCATAAGGCAGATAGTGAAGGGGATAGCTCGTACACCTTCATCTTGGACCGCGGGTGTCAGCGGGTCGTCGGGTACTCCGGACCGCCCACCTCGTGGTTCGACCGGGAGACCCACATCCCGGTCGACGATTTGCTTGCGACGCTTGAAGAACGACGCCTCAAGGAACTCCAAACCCAGCGCCGCAACGAACAGCAGCGCGCGCAGCTCGAGGAGGCGGAGGCCACCCGTGCGGCGGCGATCCCCGCACCAACGTGGCCGCTGCTCCCCGCTGGTTAGGTGTACGACGGGAACGGTCAGGCCGTACCTCTGCCCACCGCCGGTCGTCCGATCAGGGACGAGACCACCATCCGTCGCGTTGGCCGCCGTCCCTACCTGCTGTTTCACGCAGACGCATTGAACTCACCCTTCTTTCGGAACATAGCTCCTGATCGGCGGCATGAGGCCATCCGCAGAGTCGTTGACAAGCTACTGCGGGCCCCGACCAAGGGGCAGGTGATGGTTGGCCCCGATTGCATCACCGTCACCGGGCAGCGGGTGACTTTCACTATGACCGCTGACTGCGCCATGGTCCGCAGCCTCAACCCACCGCAGCCGGGCGACCTGACGCCAGCCAGCTATCGAGCCGACCGCTGGAAGATCTCGCGTTCCGAAAAGGGAAGGTGACGGCGACACAAATGCAGGCGTGTGGGCTGTCGCGAGACTCACCTGGTGGCGTCTCCGATGCCGCGATCAGTTTGAGTGCATCACCTGATCCACCCCCAGCCTGTGACTGCTTTGAAGCCCAGGCTTCACGCAAAGCGGATCGGCTTCTCTCGCCCGGCTACCTAGTCCCGGTGAGGCGCACGAGGAGGGAAGTAGCATCCCTCGGCGCGCACCCCACGCCCGCGTTGCCCGTGGCTGCGCCGGGAACTTCGGTCACGACGAACCTGGGCTGGCACCATCAAGCCCCGCGGCCGCGTACATGCTTCCCCAGCGCCGCCTGGTTTTTGGTTGCTCCGGTTCGCTGACACTGACGGCTCCGGCGTCGGCAAGGTCTCTGACGAGGATGAGCGTGACGGTGAGCGGATAGTTCAGTTCCTTCGCAATCTCGATGATCGTTCTTGGTTCTCTGCAGAGACGACAGATGCGTTGCACGTCCGGAGGCAAGGTGGGAATCCTGCTGTCGTCGTCTGTAGTGGTGACGATGGAATCGACAGGTAGAAGGTCTGCGGTCAGCGGGGGGAAGACCTCTCGTGCCTCGGGCCCGTGCTTAAGCCGGGGGCGGCGAGGTAGGGGCGGTCTCTGCGTGAGGTGGGTTCCGAAGAGGGTGTCCGCGTCGGATTCCTCTCCCTCATGTTCGTCGTCGGACATTGCCGCGCTGGACCAGGATGCCGGGTCGGCTGGTTGGTTGGCCTCTTGGCTGCGTTGGTGAGCATCGGCGGTGTGGTGCAGAAGATGCTCGGTTGCTGTGCCCAGCGCCTTAAGGGCCCTATGCAGGTACGCGATGTCGTGGCGGGGGCGTTCCCTCAGGGCGATTTTGAGAATCCAGTCAGCGTCTTGGTGATTGGCTGCGGCCAAGATCGGCGGTACTTCGGCCAAGAGTCGGATACGTCCCACCGCCGCCAGTACCTGGTAGGCATCGGATTCGCTGCCTGCCTCGCGGAGCGAGGACACGACGAGCAGGACTTCGTCAGTGTCCCGTGAGCGCCCTACCGCTGTGATGAGCTGTCCCGCGTCGCCGTGGCGCTCGTCTGTCCGCAGCTGGGCTATGAGGAAGGGCATGTCAGTAGGACTGCGTACAGTCCCTGCGGCGATGAGAAGTAGGTCGGCTTCCGCATCGTGACCGACGTTCCGCAGCGCATCGACCGTGACCAGCACGTCCATAGGCCGCAGTTCGTGTGCGGTCTTGGACAGGAAGTCTGCAATGTCGACGCCCTCTGCCAGCCGGGACTCGATCTCTTCTACCGTCGCGCGGGCGACAGCCTCGTCCGAGTTGTTCGAGAAGTTCCCACTGGTGGAAGGGTTGTCCAGGTGTAGTTCATCAGCCAGTCGCTCCAGACGATCCGCACCATCGTCCAGATGCCGGGCAGCCTTGAGTAGGGCAACGTCGATGTCGTCGGCAGGAGTGTCGAAGACCTCTCGGTAGTGAGTGGGAGGCACCCCGGAAGCGCTGGCCCTCTTGCCCCGCAGCAGCTCGAGTTCTTGTGTCAGAGCGCGTACTTGCTCGGCTGCTGTCTCGGCGAGCCGGTCGGCTTTATGACGTTCGCTGCGAGCTCGCTCCAACTCGGACTCCGCAGTTGTCCGCTGTTGTTCACTACGCCTGAGGCGCTCTCGCATCTGCGCGGTCTGCTCCGGCACTGAGGTGCGCAAACGATCGCGCTCCCGCGTCAAAGCAGAGATATTCCTCTGCAGCCCGTCCACCATCGTCAGCAGCAACAACACCAAGTGGTTCGCACTACTTCGCTCCTGCTCCAACTCGGCGGCGCGCTCCATCGCGCGCATCAGCTTGTCCGACAGTTCCAGAGACCGCTGCTGCACCCGCACCAGCTCCGAGGCAGACTCCTCTCTCGCGGGCCCGCTGATGAACTCCCCCGATACGCATCGCTCCTTGAGATCCTTCACCTCCTGGAGGAGCTGCGCGCGGCCAGTGGCGTCGCGCGAGCATGCGTCGGCTACGGCCTCGATGAAGTCCTGGCGCAGACCCACTCCCGCCAACCGCTGAGACACCGTCGACTTCGCTGGTACGCGGCCATCGGTGAAATGGTCCGGCCCCCACAAATCCAAGAGATCGTCCACGCGCATGCCAGCCGCATCCAGCCAGCCGCGTAACAGCACCGCCAGATCGTTGGCCTGATCGTTCGGACCTTTGAGTGGCCCCCACGGACGCGTCCGTCGGCTTCCTCCGGACAACTCATCTCCCCACATCGAACAGACAACTGGCCGTTATCCAGGTTTGTTCAGACGAACCTCGAACAAGTGGACCGGGCCATCTCAACAGACGGAACGTGGTGAGCGCGGGCCGTTGCGACAACGAGCCCGGATGGCACCGTCACCGACGGCGTCCACCAGCACCAAACGTCAGGAGCATCCGATGCCCACTCCAATGCAAAGCGTCCTTGAACTGCTCGCCCGTGGCCTACTCACCGAACTTCCGGCGCAGCTCGTTGCTGCGGCACTAGTCGCTGCCAGTGCTGCCGCGCTTCGTGCCTGGCGACGACGTGCTGTGGAGAACCAGAAGAACACCGCGGACCGTTGACCACGTGGGCACCGGACCCGCAGCCCGGCCGGTGCCCAGCAGCGCGACCCCGACAGCTCTTAGGCCCGCTAAGGGACGGTCGCGCGCCCGCTCTCCTTCCGAGACGAGTGGGCATCCGCAGCGATACGCAGTCCCAACCCAGGGTCTGGTACTCCTGGAGCCTGAAGGCTTGGTTTTCCACTCCATTCCGGCTGGATCAGGATTTCGTACCAACCGACTCTGTTGTCCGCGGACAACAGGAAGCACTCCCCCACCCCACAGCCGAGCTTGTTGTCCGCGGACAACAAGCGGGGCCTCGCCCTCGCGCAAGCGCGAAAGCTGGGATTGGTTGGAGCCCTTCTCCTACTGGGCGACTGGACACAGCCGGTCCGATTCGCCGCTGTCCGTATCCTCGGCTTGGGCGTGGCGTTCAACGCATCGGCCGGAGCGTGGGCGGCAGGGTCTGTCACGGTGGACGAGGACGACCTGCGCGGTGTGCTTCCGGTCCTGAGCCGGCCAGCCACAGACACTCGTTGATGGTTGCGAACAGCACGGTCGCTTCGGAGCGGACGGCGAGCTTGTCGTATCTCGTCGCGACCGCGGGGTGGCGCTTGCAGCGATTGATGCGCAGTCCACCGCGCGGCGACCCTCAGGGTCCCCTGAGCCTCACTCGGTACATCGGCATCCACCTTCCGGAGACCCGCCGCACCGCCATCTGGCCCCGTCCCGGTGCCCCCGTCTCAGACATCGCCGCCGGTTTCCATTGAGCGATAGGCAGTCCCGAGAAGGATGAGGTTCCCAGACTTGGGTCAGGCGACCCCGGCCCTTGCGACCACTGACCGCTCTCTCAACGCTGGGACCCTGCCCAAGCAGGTCATCGGCGAGGCATGAAGGTCTTCTGGTTCACCCTCGAACCTCTCCTCGCCTACCTCGGGCGGGCGACTGTCGACACCACTGTCCCTAGGGCCGCCGCCAAGATCACCCGATGCGAACCCCTTCACCGACGCGGCCTACGCACGCCGGTTCGTGATCATCACCTCGAACTGGCAGAGGACTCGTCGCAGTCAGTAGCGCTCGGTCCTCGTGTCGGTGGTTCCTGTTGTCCGCGGACAACAGGAACCACTCCCCCACCCCCAGTTGAGCTGTTGTCCGCGGACAACAACCTGGAGCCTGTGGCCATGCGTGTACAGATGGCGGTGATCTCAAGTGCGGGAGCGCAGCCGTTTGGTCTATTTGATCTGCTTCTCGTGGGAGGGACTCGCGCCGTTGCCCCAGCCTGAGCGGTGGGAATGCGGTAGGGCTGGCTTGGGGAACTTACGGGCCAGTGCAGGTTGACGTCGACGGCTGTCAGGTCGATGGGGCGCTTCGATTGATCGGATGCGTCGCTTCTCTAGGGGTCGCCTGAGGTGATGTGTGACCGGCCTGTGCCTGCAGCTGACAGCCCGGCCCGCATTCAACAATGGCCTACAGGGTTGGGAGACTAGGTGAGCAGTCTGGCCAGTCGGGCGGCTTGACGTTCAGGTGTTCCTGGCGGATTGCGAGGATGCTGGGGGTCGTCGAAGGACACGAGGAACAGCCAGACGAGCGCCAGTAGTCTGCGGCATTCCGGTAGGCGTGCGCGTTCGGCGGGGTTCAGGTTGATCAGATCGAGGAGCGCCTCCACGTTGAGAGACGGGCCTTTCCAGCTGGCTATGTGCTCGGTGATCTCCGCTAGCTCGAAGGGCCGGTCACTGATGCCTGAGTCTTCGAAGTCGACGACCCTCACGCGGGTGCCGTCCCACAGATAGTTGGCAAGGTTGCCGTCCCCTGGACCGAAGACCATCGGAACATCTGGTGTCCCGATACGGTCCAGGCCGGAACAGGCCAGCCATTCAAGGCCGCTGTGCATGGCCTGACGTACCTCACCGCTGACGTGCCGGGGAATGAGCGGTACCCAGGCGTGGATCTGGTTGATGAGTCCCTGCTGCTGGCGAAGCCGGATGGGAATGTCAGCCAATGCATCGGCAGGAACGGCGGCATACAGCTCGCTCAATGCTGCGGCCAGAGCTTTGAGTTGCTGATCGCTGAGCGGCTGGCCCCGCAGCGGTCTACCCGGCAGGCGCGACATCACTGCTTCTGGATCCATCGCGTCAAGGTCAGCGCTGTAAGGCAGAGGGGCCAGGCCCGGTGCGTACTCCATGAGCAACTTCAGGGCACGCCACTCCCGCACGCACTCTTCCCGCTTCTCGCGCCGGAATTTCTTGATCACGGTGTCCGACCGGAGTTCGACAGCGTGGGTACTCCATGGAACGGAAGTCATAGGAGCGATCCTCCCCATGACCGGACTCACTTCTTCATGGCTGACAAGTTCGCCGTGCGCTTTGAGGCAGTACTCCGCGCTGGGCGACCCGTTCAGGGGAGGTGTTCGTAGTCGGCACGTTCGGTCTGTGTGCCAGCGGACGTTGTTGTCCGCGGACAACAGCTTGCGCTTGTGCCGGTTCGGGAAGGGGTGGGTGTTGTCCGCGGACAACACGGTGCACTCCCCCACTCCCTCAAGAGGTTGTTGTCCGCGGACAACAACCGAGAATCGAACTCGCGTCCTTGCAAGCGTTTGGCCTGGGCGGTGGGCTGAGTGAGCAGCAGTTGGTTCTGGAAGCCAGTCGGAGACTGGCGGCTGGCACGGCGGAGAAGGTGGTCTTCGCGTAGCTGGCGGCGAGTACCGGTGAATGGGGTGTTGCCGCTTTCGACGTATGCCTGGCTTTATGGAGTGCCCCGGGCGGACGCTGGCACGAATCCGAGAGATTCAGCCTCTCTTCAAGGGTTCGTCGCGTGCGAGTAGGCCCCTCGTTGTCGTCCTTCTCGCTTCTGGGCTTCCCGCCGGGGAACTGCTTGCGGACGGCTGGGACCGAGCAGAGGTGCTGCTGGCCGTGCTGGAACACTGGCGCGCTCAGGATGCCGTGGCCAAGGGGTACACCACACCGTGACTGGTTGGCTTGAGCCCTGGGCTGAGGCGTCTTCGAAGGCTTGGAACGTGGGCCGGCTACTGGCCGCGTGAGAGGCATCAGATGCGGTGTGCTCGGGCTCCCGTCCTGCCAGGGTCCGACAAGGGGAAGCTGGATCTTGGGCCGGAGTTTCAGGGCCTCGGCCGCTGTACGAACCACACATCGGCGGCGTCGGAGTTCCAGGGCCACTCCCCTGCCTCCGGTGGGTCACCTGGACGTTTCGTACGAGGTCGCCTGCTGGTTCATGGACCAGGGTGAGAATGAGGTCCGCGTCTGCCGGGCGTGGATGCGGCTGCGTCCCGGGCCTGGCGTGGCTATCCACCACCCATTGCGTCAGAGCCACCTGGACGCCATCGATGGCGATGAGTTCCCTCAGGTCCAGGAGGAGGGGCGCGCCGTCCTCTATCGAGGCCGACCTCTGCCCCGTTGCTGGCAGTCGCCGCTGGACGGGAGCCTGACGGAACCACCCCGAGTCATCGACGAGCCCCCTGTTCTGCAGATGATCAAGGAGGGCAGGGCTCTTGTTTGGCGGAGACCGAAGCCAGAGACAGTCGGTTGGAGGGACCACCCGTAGTCCGGGGAAGGCGCTGATCTGTTGTCCGCGGACAACAGGTACTACTTCCCCACCACTCACGGTCGGGTTGTTGTCCGCGGACAACAACCCGACCGTGTTTTGGGTTTGTGCTGCCGCATGGTGGTGGTCTCAAGCAGCGAGCGGTTGGGTTCACTGAGCTGTGCCAGTGTGCGGCGGCTTGCGTCAGAGCTCCCAGCCGTGAGCGATGGGGGGTGCAGCGCTGGTTCTGGAGATTCGCAGTTCGGTGTCTTCTGCGGGTAGGACCGCGTGGGGTGTTCGCGGAGTTGGTCGGTGCGTCCGTAAGCAGAGAAGGTAGATGCGTGTTAATTGCATCCAGTTTCTTGCGGATCGTAGATACTGACGCCCCTCATTCACCAGGCGTGTCCGTCTGGGAGAGCTCCGGTGGGGGAGTGGTCCTCTCCGCGCTAAAAGGGCCGCCTGCGGCGTGGGGGTCCCGGACGAGTGCGCTGGACGGGTCCAAGGAAGGCAGGCGAACCGCAGCCAACGCCTGCACGGGGTGGGGGTGGTTCATGGGCGTCGACGTACCAAAGCCCCGTGGACAACGCTCGCGGGCGTCAGGCACGGGGCTTCGGAATGCGCTGCTGAATGTGGCTTCGGGCTCGTGGGGGCGCCTGTCGCGGACCTGCTGTGTCCGACGAGGCGGGAGCCCCTGGGCAATCGGAGAGTCAGACGTCCTTGTCCCCATTCACCGCTACCGAGTCGGCTTCCTCTGTGTTGTAGCGGAAGAGCAAGGCTGTCAGACGCCGCCGGTGAGCGCTCGTCATCTTCGCCACGATGTGCTGGCAAGCGCGCTCTGGATCACCCCACAGATCCTCTGTCTCAGCTTCCTCCGCGGGCCGGTGGGCAATGCTCGACGCACGCCCCTCCTTTGCCTCGCGGGTCTTTCCCGACGACGGTGCTGGAGCTGAGAGGGCCAGGGCCGGGGGAGTGGCCGGCTTGGAGGAAGCGGCAGGAGTGTTGTCCGCGGACAACGTCTCGGCTTCTTTGGCGGGGGAATGGCTCTTGTTGTCCGCGGACAACACCTCGGTAGCCGGAAGCTGAGCGGGCAGCGGGATGGTCGTGTTGTCCGCGGACAACACGACCGGGGGGCTACTGTCAGCGGCGCCCCGGTTCTTGGCGGCCTTCAGTATGGCCTTTGCTTCTTCCCGCTCCCGGGCCTCCGCGGCACGGACCTCCTTGAGGTGGGCTAGCAGAGTCGCGGAGTCTGCGTCGGGCATCTCCTTCTGGCGCCGGGCCAGAAGCCGACCATCGCGCTCCGGGACGTCACCACTGCTGAGCATCGACTGGATCTCGTCCGGCAGCTGCAGCAAGGCCAACTGATTGGTCACCCACGAACGGTCACGACCGAGCCGCTTGGCCGCCTGTGTACGCGCTCCTGACTCCGACTGCTCTGCACAGACCCGGACCAGTTCGCGTACACCTCGCGCCCGCTCGATGACGTCGAAGTCCTCGCGCTCCAGGTTCTCCTTCAGGAGATGGTTGACGAAGTCTTCACGCGTCGACGCGAGATCGTTCCGGACGACGAAGTCCAGTGACTCCAGACCGACATGCCTCGCACTGCGGAACCGGCGCTCACCATTGACCAGTACGTGCTCAGCGTCTCCGATACCCGTTGCGTGATCGGGCCAGAGCGCGAGATAGGCGTCTCGTGAGACGACCACGCACGCTGCCAACTGTGCTTGGCGCAGTTCCTCTCCGAACCGAGTCATCTCCTCCTCGGATCCGAAGTTCCGCCGCGGGTTCAACGGGGTCGGGCACACCTGGTCCAGCAAGAGCCGGACCAACTCGTAGGCCGGTACGTCGCCCTGGGCCACGGCCTTGGCGCGACCCCGAGCGCTGAGCCCCGATGCTCGTGACGCACGGCCGAACGAAGTACCGCTGCCCAGGCGGTCGCCAACAGTGCTCACGATGCGATCCTCCGTGCTACCTCGCGCATGGCGTCAGCCTGCTCGCAATCGGGTGCGTAGTGCAGTAGGGGTTGCTTGAGTCGCACTGCTTCTCTCTGGTGCTTGAGTTCGGGAATGATGGTGATGACCGGGGGATCGCCGATGCTCTTCCACTGGTCGAGAGAGGACGTCGCCACGTAGCCTTTGCGGCTGTCGTACATGTTGACGATGAAGCCGAGGAGGCTGATCTCGACGGCGAGGTCGGTGGTGAGGTCCTCGATCTGATCCAGCAGCATGTCGAACGCGTCGGCCGAGGAGTCCTCAGCCAGGACGGGGATCAAGATGCCTGAACTGCCCGCAGGTTCGTTCTCCCGCAGACGGCAGTAATAGAGGGCTGTGTCCATGGCGTAGCCGAGGCTGGGCGGGCAGTCGACGACGATGTAGTCGAAGACGCTCTCCAGGCTTTCCAGCGCCTTCTCCAGGGCTGTTTCCTTGATGCGTACATGGCGGGTGGTGGCCAGCTTCGCGTCCAGGAGGAAGGCGTCGCGGCACGCTGGAAGAAGGAAGAGCCTGCCGCCGAAGACGCCTTCCTCTATCGGGACGAGAAGGTCACCGATCTTGCCCGTTGCTTCACCCAGCATGTGCTTGGCGAGGCTGGGGGCTTCGATGTCGAACATGTCGTAGCCGAGTTGCCGGGT
Organism: Streptomyces sp. NBC_00690; assembly: GCF_036226685.1. NCBI lineage: Bacteria > Bacillati > Actinomycetota > Actinomycetes > Kitasatosporales > Streptomycetaceae > Streptomyces > Streptomyces sp. NBC_00690. Next base: position 148,274 of record NZ_CP109010.1, on the reverse strand, counting down.
CAGATGGCCCTGAGGGTCGAAGTCGATCAGGCAGACCCTGTGCCCTCGTTCGGCCAGCGCTTGGGCGACGCCCGCCGATACGGCCGTCTTCCCCACCCCGCCCTTCTGGTTCCCCATGATGATGCGCCGCGCACCGAGGGACCGGGGGACCGGGTTGGGGATGGCGTGAGTGTCCAGCCACAGCCGGATGGACTGCGCGAGGCCCTGGTTGTAGGAGAGATTGCGCTTCTTGCAGTCATCCTTGAAGCCGGCATAGGTGCCGGTCGGCAGGTAGGTGGAGAAGCTCGTACCGCCGGCTGTGTCGACAGCGGGAAGCGCGCTCTCCGTCGTGCGCCATGCAGCGATGCCCTCGGTGACGGCGTCTTTGATATCGACGCCCAACTGGGCACAGCGGACCTTGAGTTCCTGCCGAATGGGAGCCGGGAGCTTAGCTACTACCTTTTCCCTGTCCTGGGGTGAGTACGGGACGGTCATGGAGGTACCTTACTAACCCGCGCTGCTGAGGCAAGTACCACCCGCCACGCGCCCACCCATCAGCTACGCATGGAGCAGTCCCCGCCTCTCGGCCCTCCTGTTCGCTTGGGCCGTCAGCAACTCCGCTCGCCATGACACCCTTCCACCCTGCCAACAGCCCTCAAGCACCCAGGCCACTGTCCGCCCGAGCCGCTTGGCACCTTCCCGACTTCTAGAGCCTGTGGGCTCCTCCAGACCGTTAAGGGTCAGCAGGCAGAGATCTTCCTGATGGCAGCCGTTGATGGCGGGCGTTGTCCCACCATGGGTAAACAGCCTCTGGGATGGGGAGTTGTACCGCTGGCAACCTGCTGATTCGCGGGAGGGGCGATGGGGACGGGCACAGCAGTACTGGTGGCGTTAGCCGTCGTGGGTGTGGCTGCGGTGGTCGGTTTCCTGGTCCGGGCCGGACGCCGGGAGGCTGAGGCGGAGCAGGCCCGGCTGGCGGAGCAGGCACGAGCCCAAGCCCTGCGGTCGATGGAAGCGGTCTGGGCGATGAACCCGCTGGAGTTCGAGGAGCACGTCGCGGAACTCTGCCGCCGAGACGGATGCACTGAGGTGCGCCGGGTCGGCGCCGCGAACGACCTGGGCGCCGACGTGGTGGGCCGCCTTTCGGACGGTCGAAAGCTAGTGGTGCAGTGCAAGCGCTACGCGAAGCACCGCACCGTCGGTAGTCCCGACCTGCAGCGGTTCAACGGCACTGTCCGCAGCGAACACGGAGCGGATGTCCCTCTCTTCGTCGCATCCTGCAAATTCACCAAACAAGCTCGTGCCTTCGCTACCCGCCACGATCTGGTCCTCGTCGACGTCGACCTCCTCGGCTTCTGGCACAGCGGCACCAGCCTGGCTGCACTCCTTGACCTGGACATCGGCCGGTCCGGGACGAACCGAAAGCTGACTCCGGACAACTGAGCGCTCCGGCCCCCATCCGCGCTCGCCCGTCGACTGATGGACCGGATCCGCCGGCCAGGGCAATTCGTGCGGGTACTGAAGGGCTGTTTCTGGCTCAAGTGGAGCGGTTCTCGGCGTTCTCGATCCCTGCTGGTGTTCGTTCAGAGGCGGATGCGGGCGGCCACGGGTAGGTGGTCGCTGGGGGTAGGTGAGAGCGACCAGATGCGTGTGGCGATGGTTGCGCGGGTCATGATCTGGTCGATGCGCGCGAGAGGGAATGAGGCGGGCCAGCTGAACGCGATGCCTGTGCGGGGTGGGTCCAGTTGTGAGGTGAGCGGGTGGAGGCCACGATCGTCCACGGTGCTGTTGAGGTCGCCGAGGAGGATCACCTTCTCCACCTGTTCGTTGGCTATTGCCGCCCCCAGGCGGGAGGCGCTTTCGTCTCGCCAGGCCGAGCGGAATCCGTCGCTCACGCTGAGTCGGAGGGAGGGCAGGTGGGCGACGTACACGGCTATGTCACCGTGCTCTGAGCCGGCGGTGGCACGCAAACCGCGATCCCAACCGGTCTCGACGGCCTTGGGCTTGATGTCCACTGGTTGCACGTTGGTGAGAGGGAGCTTCGACCAGAGCCCGACCGTTCCCACGGCCGCATGATGCGGATAGTCCGGTGCCAAGACGGCTGCGATCGTCGGGAACGACGAGGGAGTCACCTCGACAAGGGCGATGAGGTCGGCCTGGACCTTGAGCAGCTTCCGTGCCGTGCCTGAGGGATCCGGATTCTCGTCGCTGACATTGTGGTGCAGGACCGTGATGTCGTATCCCGCGCCCGATTGCGGTAGCAGCAGACCGCCGAACTGGACGAGCCACGCCACCACGGGCAGCAGCAGTGCGCACCACACGACAGCCGATCTCCACCAGCAAGCCAAACCCCCCAACACCAGGACCACCAGGACCAGCCAGGGCAGAAACGTCTCCAACAAACTACCCAGGCGAAGGCCGGTGTTAGGAACGGAGGAAGGGAAGGCCAGCAAGCCGGCCACGGCTACGGAACAAGCGACAAGGAGCCTGCCCCCTCGGCTTCGACACCGCCGGCGCCAAGGGGATCGTGTCAGAGAACCCATCTCCGCCGCCGCAGCGTCGCCTTCCGTCACCAAATCGTCCATCTCCTTTTCCTCGAGGCGTCACGTACATCAGACAGGTTCACGTGCCGTGCTTGCACTCCTGGACGACGATGAGCCACCCCGAGACTGCACGCCCCCGACGCGGTGGCCGGTGTGGCCTACCTCCATAACGCCGATACCACCGGCGTGGCCGACCTGCTCGCCCTTGAACCCGACCACCACGGGCGTCTTTTCACGCACAGCACCCGCGATCAGCTGATCACCTATCTACAGTCGCGCCTCTCACCCGCCCACGGCACCGCAGCCGCCGACGAACTCCTCGACAGCCCCCTCGCATCCAGCCGTCCCCTGCTGCGCGCGACCGCGGAAGAGCTCCTGCACACCGACCGGTTCGTCCTGCTCGACCAACAGCAGGTCGCTGTCTCCCTGGTCCGTCGCACGGTCAAGAAGGCCCGCGAAGCGGACAGCAAAGAAGTCCTCATCGTCACCGGCGGCCCCGGCTCCGGCAAAAGCGTCATCGCCCTACACCTGATGCACCACCTCGCCCACGACCACCACACCGTGGTCCACGCCACCGGATCCAAGTCCTTCACCCGCACCCTCCACCACGCCATCGGCACCGACAACCCCCGCGTCCGCAAGCTCTTCGCCTACTTCATGAACTTCGCCGACACCCCCAAGAACGGACTGGACGCGCTGATCTGCGACGAGGCCCACCGCATCCGAGCCCACTCCGTCCGCCACCGCGGGGTACGCCAGATCGACGAACTCCTCGACGCGGCCGGCGTCCCTGTCTTTCTCCTGGACGGCCACCAAGTCGTACGCCCCGGCGAGATGGGCAGCCGCAAAGTGATCGACCAGGCCGCCGCCGCCCGAGGCCTGCGCCCACGCCACATCGACCTCAACGGCCAGTTTCGCAACGGCGGCAGCCGCGCCTACGAACAGTGGGTCCTGCGCCTGCTGCAGCTCACCGACGAGCCCGCCACCGAGTGGGCCGACGAGCGGACCTTCCACGTCCGAGTAGTCGACTCTCCCCAGCAGATGGAAGACCTCTTGCAGGCCAAGGAAGCGCAGCACCTCACCGCCCGGGCCGCAAGCACACCCTGCCGGTTTTGCTTGGTGGGGGCGTCTGGAGAGTCGGTGTTCAGACGCCGGAGATGAGTCTGTCGATTGTTCGGAAGGCCGCCCACAGCAGCTGCTGCGTTGGTTTGAGGACCACCGCCTTACCAGTGAACTGCAGCGCATACAGGCTCAGCTTCACAAGCCGGGTGCCCCAGATCGAACAGATGCGGTCCTCCAATTGGTCTGCGATCTCGTTGAGCGAGGTTCTGTTCAGCACGTCGATCAGGGCCAGGTGGTAATCAAGCGGCTGAGAGCGGACGACGTGGTTCAGGAGCCGCGCCGCGACCCGAGTGGACTGGCCGCTGCTGGAATTGTGAAGGCGTTGGAAGTTCTTCAGCAGCACAGCTACGTGCGTGGGTGGCTGCTCGGAGCTGGCGGCTTCGAGTACGGCGTCGAGATGCGTGCTGAGATGCGCTGCGTGGAGGGCGAGGCTGAGGTTGACCACGCTTGAGGCGGAGTCTGTGCTGGCCTGTGCTGCGAGGCCAGAAGGAGTCAGGTAGTTGGGGCGGGCTGTGTGCAGTCTGAGCAGTCCGGCGCTGGCATGTCCTGTGGGGCGGTCTTGTGTGGTGCAGGTATAGACAGCGCTGGCGTGGTCGTGTAAGTCGCCGTCGAGGAGGGCGACGAGCATGTCAGCCGCGTGTTCGGGACTGCAGAGGGTGGCTGCCTCGGTTACCAGAGCGAGGGAGTCCATGCCGGGGTGCATCTGGTTCAAGTAGTGCATCAAGAGGTGGGTGTCGTCCTGCGTGCGCTCACGCACACAGGACGACAGGGCGTCGGAGGCGTCCTTGTGACGGCCTGCGACGTTGAGGTCGATGATCAACTGGGCGAGCTCGGGTGCTGGGCGAGTGTGGAGCGCATGCGAGAGCACGTTTGAGGCGGCGTCGTGCATGTCTGCGGTGTGCAGGGCGGACACGAGCGACACGAGATGGCCTGTGGTGCGCTGCTGGGTCTGGGAGAAGACGGCGGCCGCAGCTGTGAAGAGTTCCGCCCGGCACAAGGCGCCGATCAGTTCCGCCACGTCGGTGGCCACACGGCTACGTGCCATCGCGCTCTGCAGAGCATCGGCGAGGGATCCGAAGCTGGAAGTGTGTAAGGCGATGACCAATTCGGCGAGTTCACCACACGGGCGATCCTGAGCGGGGCAGGCAACGGCCCGCACCAAGGTGTCGTCGAAGGCGGGAACCGCCAGCAGGCCAAAGACAGCCAGGATCACTGGCACGTCACGGTAGGCCACCACGGCACTGAGTAGGACCAGCACCGCGTCGTGATGCCCCAGGCGGTGGAGAATCGTTGCCAGTTCAGCGAGGCCCTCAGGATTGTGCAGTTCCACGGACGCCTGCAGAAGCGCGGCAGCAGGTTCTTGAAGACCGGCACTCAGAAGCTCCCCGGTGAGATCTGCCGTGTCACCGACCGGCCGCATGGCCACCATGGCCGGCAGTGCTGCTTCGGCGTGTTTGTGTAGTCCTGCTCCGTAGAGAGCACCGAGCAGGGCCTGAACCTCGGCCACGGGGCGGCATCGACTCACCGAAGTGACGAGTTCACTTGCGATGGCTCCACGCGGGCCAGTGGCAAGCCCGCCGACTAGCTGCACCAGTTCTGGCACGGAAGCCGTCCGGTCCGCGGCTTCGAGGACCTCCATGAGGGACGCCCCGGAAATGCCCTCGTTGAGTAGCTCTTCGGCAGCATCAAGCTGGTCCTCCAGCAGATGGCAGCGCTTCTCGGCCGTCCGCAGCTCCACTCTGGTGTCCGCCAGCTGACGGCGCAGATCGGTAACCTCGTCCTGCAGAGTACTGCTGGCTCGCATCAGGGTGCCGCAGCGCTCCTGCCACATCTCGAGGGCTGTGGCGTACGTGTGCCGCTGCTCGTCGAGCTCAGCCTGTAGTTCCGACTGTCCCACAGACCGGCGTGCCAGCTGCTGCTGCCGGTCGTCAATGGCTTCCAGCAGGGCGCGCTCCCGTAGCCGGAGCTGGCGCACTACTTCATCCTGCGCATGAAAGCGGTCCTGCAGACGTTGCAGGTCTGTGCCTGGATGACGGGCCGCACTGACCGCATCGTGCAGCCTTCGGAGCCCCGCGATCGCATCCGCAGTGACCGGCGACCCACAGTGCTCTGTCACATCAGAGAGCAGGGTGTTGACGAAAGGCCAAGGCGTGCGCCGGCTGCCGTTGAGGTACCGGCTTACTGTCCCCGGATCCATGTGCCGACGCCCCGCGTACGCACGGACGCTGATGTCCAGGCGGGCGAAGTATGTACGTAGATCAGTGACGAATGCTCTCACCGCTGGGGATAGGTCGGGGCTGAGCGCAGCCAGCCCCGTGGTCCTCGTTTGGGCGTCCATGTTTCCCGTCCCGTTGTTCTGTGAGCGTTGCCACCAAAGGCACAACTATGGCGAGCGGGTGCGGCGTTCGGACACTTTCGGGTGTTTCCAGGCTCATCGGCAACAGCCCGTCTGTAGCCAGAACAACTGGCTGCTGTTGCAGCCTGCCTGGCAACACCCCTGGCGCAGCAGGATCAGCAACAGCCAGTCCGGCAAGCCTGGGCCAGCTGATGGCCCATTGCCCGTGCTCAACAGGAGAAGTCATGTCGCTCAGCAACAACGCCGCTCGCCCCACTGTCCCGCCAGCTACGGCGCCTCCACGTGCCGGCCGCTGTGACCTGCCCAGGCAGCAAGAGTCTGGTCGGGTGATTCTCGAAGTACGGGCGCCTGTGTGGGGCAGCACAACTGGCATCGCCGCGGTTCTCAGCAACAGTTTGCTCGTCACAGCTCTGATCAGCGGCCAGATCCCACCCACCCCCGGACTCATATGGCCGCTCGTGTCCCTGAGCGTCGCCAGCATGGCCTACGACCTCGGCCGCAAGGCGATCACAGACGACCGACGGTGAAACCAAAACTGTAGGCACGTCAGGTGCGCGACGAGTGGCCCCCGCACGTACCTTTGACCCGTGCGCGTGTCCGTAGTGACCGGACCTGGGTATAGACCCGGCACCCCCTCGCCTGAGAGCGTCCGCTCGAGGCATGGCCGTTCATGGGCCGGTGAGGGTGTCGCGGGTGCCGATGCGTCGCCAGATGATGGGGCGTCGGGGGCTGCCGTATTGCCACGTTGCGCGTCCGGCGAGGCCAGTGCCCATGGACCAGGTGAGCTCGTAGACGCCGCTCCGTGCGCACTTTGCCCATTTCACGTGCAGGCCCGGGCGGAAGCCCCGGCCGGTGCGGATGTCGTGGACAAAGGTACGCATGATGCGGCGGAAGCACCGGTGTCGTTCGGTGGTGAAGCGGGGGAGGGCCTCGTACGTGGACACGGTGTCCTTCGGGCAGCACGACGAAGCCCGGTCTTGACTTCTGGTGGTCGTCGCAACATCCCAGCTCAGGAGATGCGATGAACTCCAAAATCCGGAAGAACCGGGGGAGCGGTACATGAAGGTGCGCTGGATACCGCTGGAGTCGGCTCCTTGGCGCTTCGAGGAGGGCGGGGACTGACTTCGCGCAGCGTTTGCGGGGCCCCTGAGGTGTTCGCCTGGCTCGGCCATCCCCGCGGCTCGACGACTTGTGGGTAGCGATGCGCACGAACTGAGCCACCTTCGGTGGAACGCTCTCGAGCGTAGAGATCCCAGGGTTAGCATCCGCAGGTTCTGCACTGGGGGGAAGGTGGACGGATGCGGCGGTTGCATGCCTGGCTGGAGCTATGGGGAGCGAGGGTCTTCGATTTCATCAGTGGTGAAGACAAGTCGGAGATCTACCATCGGTGCGTGAGGGCCGCGCTCGACGCACCCGAGACGGAGCGACTGTTCGGAAAACGCGACGGAGTAGACCGTGGCGCTGTCATGGAGGCTATGAGGACGGCGAGATACCGCCGGTACACCACCATCCGGTGCCCAGCGCCCCTGTTCGACAGAGCGGTTGCGGAACTGGCCGAAGCCCGGGACAGGCACGAGAGAGCGGCACGCGAGACGGAGTGGAACTGGCGAGTCGTCTGCTCCATGATCGTTATCGGCTCCCTGGCACTGTTGATACTCGGTGGCCTACTCGCCCTGCTCATAGCGGTCCTGGTGACAGCAGCCACGATGATCACGCTGTTCATATGGCGCGGGTCTTCGGCGTGGCCCAACCTGAGGCAGTGCCTGAAAGCCGCCAGCCTGGCGGCTGCCTGGCTCGTCCAGCGCATAGAGGTAGGAGCATGCGCCGCACGCTGGGGCGAAGACCTACAGGAGAGAGGCACCGGGCCCGTGGTGGCCGATCTGGTCCACCACATGCTCGGTGACGACCCCGACTCCCTCTTCATCCCCGACGACTTCGAATGGGGCCTGCGCGCGCCTCGAGCCCCGGGCTACATCGTCGAGAACGGCGCCAGGCGTCAACTGGAGCGCAAGCTCACGCAACTTGAGGACGGCACCATCGCCGTCTGCGGCCCACGTGGTGCAGGCAAAACGACGCTGCTGGAGCAGTGCGTCAAGAAGGCCGGTTTCGGTGTGATCGTCCAAGCGCCAGCCACCTATGCTCCGCATGACTTCTTGCTGTCGCTGTCGGTGCGGCTGTGCGAGAAGTACATGCGCGACCTGGGCTATGAACCCACAGGCTTCGCGCGGCTGTCGCCCACGCGCAGACTACTGCGGAGAGTGAAGAACCAGGCCAAGCGATTGATTCGGTGGAGTTCCTTCGCGGTGCCCGCCGCCGCCCTGGTGGTGCTAGGCCTGTCAACCTCGGTGCGGTCCCTGTACGAGCGGTACGCCACGTCCCTATTCGACGTCGCACGCACGTACACCAACGCAGTACGCGACGACATGGCGACAATCTGGCAAGGCCACACCGTCGTCGCAAGCCTGACCGTCACGATCGGCGGGATCGCCTGGTGGCAGTCCAGGGACGCTGCCTGGCTACCACGCATGCTGGGACGCCTGTGGATGCGCGGCATCAGACCCATCGGGCTCCTCCTGGCCTGGGCATCCGCTGCCACGGTCCTTTTGGATGAACAGATCCGCCAGCAGGCCCGGCACCTCCACAACGCCCAGACCGAGGCCCTCTACCAGGCCGTCGGCTACGCAGGAGCGCTGCTGGTCGTGTGGTGGGTCTTACGCCTCGCCCGTGATTCCGGAGTCGAGCTCCCCCTCGGAAGGTGGCGCATCCACCTGGAGAGAATCTTCCGCCCGATCGCCGCCGCCGCCGGGATATACCTGCTCCTGTTTCTCATCACCAACCCGCAGATGCGTTCCTTCCTGGCGGACCCGGACAACCCACTGCGGCTGGCAGGCATCATCGCCGGAGTCCTGGTATCGAAAGCGGGGGACTGGCACCCACAGCCAGAGGAACCCGAGTTAGTCACGCGGTGCCAGAGCCACCTCTACCGTCTTCAGACGATCCAGCAGACCACCCACGGCCTGACCACCGGAGGCACAGCCCAGATACTGAGTCTGGGCACCAACCACTCCGCTTCCGTGTCCACAGTCCCCCCGAACTACCCGGAACTGGTCGAAGAATTCCGCGAACTGCTCAAGCACATCGCCATCGAAAGAACTGGAGCGGGCAAGACCGTCGTGATCGCCATCGACGAAGTGGACCGCCTGGGCGCGGACACCGATGCGCTCGCGTTCCTCCGCGAGATCAAGGCCATCCTCGGCGTTCCCCTGGTCCACTACCTGATCTCGGTTGCCGAGGACGTCGGAGCCGCCTTCGTCCGCAGAGGCCTGCCACACCGGGACGCCACCGACAGCTCCCTGGACGACATCATCCACGTCCAACCCAGCACCCTCAGAGACTCACGCGCCATCCTCGCCAAGCGCTCCCAGAGACTGAAAGACCCCCACATCCTGCTCGCCCACGCTCTATCAGGCGGCATCCTGCGCGACCTGCTCCGCTACGGACTGCAGCTCCGCGAGACACAGGACAAAACCCAATCCTACGAACTCACAGACATCTCCCGGCACCTCATCCTGGAAGAACTCGCGGAAACCTTCGCCGGCTTCCGCACCCTGCTGAGCAAACAGCAGTGGACGCACGACACCAACAACGTCCTCGCTTCCCTCCGCACGCTCAGCAGCTACCTGCGCGACCCCTGCCCATGCGTAGAAACGGACGTGCTGCGCACACTCGACCACTTCGCCTTTCACGCCGACGCCCCCCGACCCCACCCCGCGACCGCCGACGACCCATCACACAGACCACCAGACGATCCGGATCTCAGCAGCGACGCACGCCAACTCATCGACGAAGCGTCTACATACGCCTACTTCTCACTCACCCTGCTCGACATCTTCAGCACCGAAGGACTCGAGCGCCGTACGCAACTCGCAGCCGAGCACGGCCAGGACGGCGATCCTGAACGGCTGGCCGATGCACGACAGGAACTCGGGATATCGCCCTACAGCGCCCGCCCTCTGATCGACACCATCCGCAAAGCGTGGTCACTGCCTCTCGGGCCGACCCCTGATCCTCGTGTCCCGCCATCAGACGTGAGGTGCTCCCGCCACAGGAGCCGCCAGGACACCCCCTGAGGTCGAATGCGACGGTCTCGGTCGGACGGCCGCTGCACAGCATTTGCCTGGCTCCGGTCGTGTTCGTCGGGGCGGGTTGACTCGCCACGGGTGCCGTGGAAGTAGCGAATGCCGTGGGTGCGGTGGTAGGTGGCCGGCAACCGGTTTGGCTTCTTCTCTCTGGCCCGAGAGGAGCTGTGGCAGGGACGGATCGACATGGTCGAAGGTCAAGCGTTGGTCCGGGAAATGCCTAGTCACGTGCCCGGTGGGCACGGCGGTCTCCTCCCGGACGCATGAAGCCCCCGGCCGGAGTCCTTCCGTTCTAGTGGTCGTGTGGAAGGGCGTCGGTGACGCGGTGCGCTTAGCGGTGGTGGACGGTCGGGAACATGGTCCCGGGTCATGATGCTGCTCTTTTGAGCCGAGAGATTGGGGACAGCGGACACCTGGGGCGATGTCGTCCGCGTGGGGGTCGTGAGCGGCTCGCGGTCGGGGTCCTGCTGCGGCGCTCCGCCTGGCATCTCGTCGGGGGCTGGGGAGGAGAAATATCTCGATCTGCCCGTACCTGGACGCTCTGTCCTTCATCCTCAGACCCATGACATCCAGCGATCCCGCTTCGGCACACCCGCAGCCATCGATCACGACGGTGACGCGGCACGACATCTTCGACTACCTGCGCGGGATATCGAGCCCCTGGTGGGGGAAGCTGGACGAGGTCACGTTCCTGGAGGACCTCTACGACCTGGACCAACCCACGGCTGAGAACAGCCAACTCCCGACCGTACGCGCTGACATCCAGCAGCACCGGATCAACAACTAAGATCTGGACGATGACTGGATCTTCGAGGATTCCCGGTTGGAGCTCGCAGACGGACCGGATCCGCGAAATCCATGGTGAACACTGCGGGAACTACGGCGCGCTCCGGGTCCACGCCGAGCTGCGCGGCTTCGGACACGGTCAACCGCAAACGGGTCGCCAGGCTGATGCGCAAGCACGGCATCATCGGCCGCCACCTGCGGAAGAAAAAGCGCACCACTGTCCCAGACCTCCTCGCGCCGCCAGTGCCAGACCTGGTCCAGCGGAAATTCGCGGCCGGCACGCTGGACGAGAAATGGTGCGGCGACATCACATACGTGCAGGTCGGAGCCGCGTGGATCTACCTCGCCTGCGTCATCGACATCCGCTCCCGCCGGGTCCTCGGCTACTCGATGGCCCCGCACATGCGGGCCGAGCTCGTCATCGACGCGCTCCATGCCGCGGTCGCGGCACGCGGCGGGCAAGCCGACGGAGTGATCTTCCACGCGGACCGCGGATCGCAATACACGTCCGCCGCGTTCGCCCAAGTCTGCCACCAGCATGGCATCCGCAGGAGCATGGGCAAGGTCGGCTCGAGCTATGACAACGCCCTGGCCGAGAGCCTCTGGCAGGGACTGAAGCGAGAAACGATGCACGGGAAGCTGTTCTCGACGATGAGGCAGGCGAGGCTGGAGATCTTCCAGTGGCTCACCTACTACAACACCCACCGACGCCACAGCGCGCTGGGCTACCACTCACCGCTGGAGTTCGAACACAAGCACCGTAAGACAGCTAAACTCCAACTCGCAGCATGAACCGCTGTGTCCACACTCCGGGGATCACCTCACTTTCACGCGACCCCGCCTCATGTCACGCTGGACCATCTCCAAACGCTTTTTCCGAAAGGCTCCCCCGGTGCCACTGCGCATCCCCCAGGAAGACCTTCAGTGGATCACCACACATTGTGGGCAAGAGGTCGTCGACGGTCTCCTGCGTCAGGCTCAGGACACTGGTTGGTCCGATCTGCACCTGCGACGGCCGGTGTGGACTTCGCCGGGCACGAGCTACAACGGCGCCGTCCTGTTCATCGCCCTTGTCGCGCCCCCGCGCCAGCAACTCGTCGTCAAGGTGATCTGCGCTGGACCGCCCGGAAGGGAGGTATCCGCTCATACGGAAGCCTTGAAAGCCTCCGGCACGTTCACACAGCAGCACCTGGTCGATCAGCCTCATCCGTCACTGGACCTTCCGGACGGCAGGGCGGTGATGTTCCAGGAAGTCGCCGGCGACAGACTGACCGATGTGTTCCCGGCAGGGGCCCTCCCCCACGAAGAACGGAAAACGGTCGTCAAGGCGGTTGTCCAGGGATTGCTCTCCGAGTGGAACGAAAACGTACTGGAGAGCGCCGGTCTCGAGCGAATGACGGTGTCCGAGTTCCTTCGCCGTGAACTCAACGATGTGTGGACAGGCGGCGGTTCCCTCCAGGCGTTTGGTCAGGAGCTGCGCGTCCTGGATCCCTCACGTCCCTGGCTGTACAGCGATGGAATGCGGCTGCCGAATCCGTATTTGCTCGTCGAGGGAAGGCATTCGGCGCTCACGGATCCGTTGATTACGATCCTGCGGGGACTCGGCCACGGTGACCTTCACCTCGACAACATTCTCGTACCCCGAGAGGAAAAGCTGGTGCAGCCACAGGCGTACCGGCTCATCGATCTGTGTACCTTCAACATGAGCGCGGATCTCGGTCGCGACGTGGCCACCCTACTGCTGTCCGCTCTGGTGCCGTACTTAGATCACGAGCAGGAGCTGCCGCACGATCAGCGTCATGCTCTCCTGCGATTCATCGTGGACCCGGATGCCGCCCATCGCGCGCGGATTGTCCCCGAGACGGCCGAACTGGTGGCGACAGTCCGCCACGCCGCTCGTGAAGCGATGACGGGCTGGGGCGACCCGTGGGAACGGCAGTTCCTGCTCTCGCTCATGGCGACGGCCCTGCGCTTCACGACGTACACGAAGATCAGCGAAGCCGGCCGAACCTGGTTCGCCCGTCTCGCGGCGCACGCGGGCGGGGAGGTGCTGTTCCGGAGCGCTGAGAAGGGCATCGGGGCCAGGCCCTGGCCGCTGGAACTTGGCAAGGACTCCTTCTCCTTGGCTGCCAGCTTCGCAAAGGTGAACCAGGCCGCACGAGAAAGGGCAGCGGAGTTCGTTCCGGACGTGGTGCCTCGGCGGCGGTTGTGGGATACACACACGGGGGCGCCGGACGCCCTGGCTGTGGTCGGATTCGGCCCCGATGACACGGTGATGGCCATTGACAGCGAGGGAGGTGTGCGCCGCTGGACCGTTGCTGGGGGCGAACTGCCCGGCACCACGGGGCGCGCCCCACGCCTACAGCTAGGCCATCAATCACTGGTTGCGTCCCTGACGCACACTGTCTTGGTTGCTCGCCCGAAGCAACTGGAGATCACACACTTTCCGCAGGGCAGCGGGGCGATCCCCCGGCCCCCGGTCCCCCTCGGCAATGGTGAGCATTTCCTGGTGACCAGCGGCGGGGACGTGTTCGCCACCCACAACCGACACGAGCTGACCGTACGGAACTTCGAGGACGGGACGCCGATCGAGACCCTGTCGTGCCCGCCTTCGATGGCGGCGAGCGCGGTCAGTGTCGACGCCTCGGTCGTCGCCATGGCCAGTTCACGCGAGGTGTACATCTACCCCCGTGGCCAGGAGCCCCTTCGACGGAGTGTGGCCAATAGCCTAGTGTTTCTGCCCAAGTTCATGCAGAAGGCGACCCCTGATCCCGGCCTGCAGCTCGCGGTCTCGCCTTCAGGCAGCCTCGTCGGTTGCGTCACCTTCGAGGAGGTCGTCGTATGGCGCACCAGCGACGGGTCGGAGGTGTACAGCCGCAAGCTCACCAATCGGGAGAGCAAAGAAGCCTTGGGAGCGAAGGGCATGCGTCTGGTCTGCACCGAGACGGGAACACTGTTCTGGCTCAGGAGAGGACGGCTGTCCATCCCGACCATGGACGGCGGCACCCAGCTCGAACAGTCCGGCACCGGCGCCGATGTCGCCCTGTCCCGCGATGGCAGGCTGATCGCACTGCTCAGCACGGACGGGCGGTTGGAGGTACGGGCTCTCTGAACTCCGTCCTGCTGCGTCCCCGCAGCGCTGGGCCATTGTCCCGAGATACTGCAGACGCGGCCTTTTGACGCATGCGGGTGGCACCGTCTGGGCATGACTCCTCTCGCGGTCGGTACGCCGCCGGGCCGACCGCCATGGGCCCGCGGCGCCGCATCAACACATCGGGGGACATACCTTGGCAGCACTGGGAACGTCGATTCTCCAGCGGCAGAACGACCCCGACCTGCTGGTCTTACTCAAGGCGGCATCCGTCTCACACAGCCGGGCCAAGCGGCTTGCCTTGGCGCGTATCTGGCTCTCGCTGCTCCTGGCGGCGACCGGCGTGGCAGGTGTATTCGTACCAGTCCTGGAGACACCGGGCACGCTGCTGGGTCTGTTGTGGGCCCTCGCCTACACGGCGGGCGCGCGGTTTCGGGGCATTGCGGAGATACGGCGGGCGGCCCTGCTTCAGGAAATGTTCGATGTACGGCTGCTCGGGCTCCCCTGGAACACCGTTCTCGGGGGTGGCTCGGCGCTCCCCGCCCAGGAGGTGGGCCGCGTGGCGCGTGGGTTCAGAGCGTCGGAGGAACGGCTGCACGACTACTTCTATGAAGCCACCGCATTGCAGCGCCCGTTGGACGTTCTCGCCTGCCAGTTGCAGACCCTCGGCTGGGGCGCCCGGGTGCGTCGACGATACGCAACGGCCATCACGTACGCACTGCTGGTCTGGTGCCTGGGTGGCGTGGTGACAGGGCTGGCAGGCTCGATGACGGTGTCCGACCTGCTGCTCCACTGGTTCGTGCCTTCCCTTGGACTTCTCCTGCTCGGGGTGGAGACCGCCGCTGCGCAGTGGGACACTGCCGGGGCGCGTGAACACGCACAGGCGGTGGCCATGGATGCCATGCGTGTACACGTTTCGCGCGGGTGTCCCGCAGAGAATGTGCCTGAGCTGCTCCACCTGGCCCGGCAGGTCCAGGATGTGCTCCTCCAGACTCGGCTGCAACAGGTCCGGGTGCCTGACTGGTTCTTCCGTCGGTTCCAGAACAATGACCGAGAGGACTTCGTCCAGGCGATGCGGGAACTGGATCGCCTGGCCGCCGACCCGACGGCCTGACGGGCGCGAGCCGCGCACAGAGTCAGGGATGAAGGCTCCCTTGATCGGGCAGGACCTACATCCGGGGCAGTCCTTCCCGTCCACTTTCGACGCCTCGAATGGTGAAGAGGGGCGCGCCAGTGCGGTGATTCAGGCCCACTCGGCGAGCAGCGCCAACACCTGCGCCGGCAGCGGGCGTTCACCGTCCGCGAGTAGGGAGGGCTTAAGCCGGCGCAGCAGCGGCGCGTACTCCCATCCCGTCGGCTCGGACGCCAGCGCCAGGGCCCGGGCGCGGTGTCGTTCCGCCGCGTCTGGGCGGCCTAGGTCGCGCAGGATCTCCCCGCGCGTCGCGTGGGCCTCGGCGGTGAACCAACGGTACTCGCCCTCCCCACGGTGGTCGAAGCCCTCGGCCAGCAGGCGCAGCGCCCGCTGTGGGTCGCTGGGCGCATACGCACGGGCCAGCGCGACACGGATCGGCAGTTCCTCTTGGACCAGGACGAACTGCCGGGTGCGGCTCAATGCCTGCTCCAGCAGCGGCAGAGCATCGCTCCGTCGTCCGACCTCGACCAGGCACTGTCCGGTGAGGCGGGCGGCCTCGATGAGCGGGGCGATGTAACCGTTGCGACGGGTGTTCGCCAGAGTGAGGGACCGCTTTCCCAAACGCAGTGCCCGCTCGGGCTCACCCACCCACCGTGCCAGATCGCCGTCCCGCAGGGCGAGCCACTCCGGTGTCGGGTAGGCACTGCCAAGACGGTCTCGCAACCGCAGGACCCCCTCCACCGGACGCCCGCTCTGTGCCAGGACCAGGGCAAGGTAGGTCAGGGGCACCGAGGTATCCGCAGAATTGGCCAGCGCGTGACGCACCGCGGTCACCGCGGCGTCGCCGGCCTCTTCCAGAGCGTCGGTGTAGAGCAGAACGGAAGCAAGGTTGCTCCACGCCGTGGGGTCGGCGCCGCGACCGGGGGTGTGCAATGCCTCCCGGAGTAGCTGGGCGGCGCGGGTGTTGTGTCCCAGCCACTGATAGGTCATGGCGGCAGCGTTGTGCACACCGGTCCGGATCTGGGGGATGCGCAACGGGCTGTCGCTCCGTATGCCGCGCGGCCACAGACGGTTGAGCAGAGTCATCCGTTCCTGGTGCTCGCGGATCGAGAAGGTGAGGGGCGTGTGCAGTGCGCGGAGGTAGTGCGACCCGGCCTCGTCGTAGACGCCGGGGAGCGCAGGGTCGGCGTCGGCCCGGTCGCACAGCGCGTGGAAGAACTCGAGCGGGCCACGCAGGTCCCCCAGTCCGCGCACGCGCGGCGGCGTCACGTCCGCGCCCTTGGCCCGCAGTTCGGTGAGAACGGCCAGGGAGACCGATCCGGCATCACCCTCGCGTGCCAGCGCCGCCTTGACGACCGGATGCATCGACCAGCGGTCGGGAGCATAGCCGTCAGTGACCCTTCCCATCAGCCCTAGGCCGAACAGCCGGGAAAGCGTGTGCTCCGTCGCGTCGGTGCTCTCGGCCGCGTAGCCGAGCCGACGCAGCATGGCGTGCACCTCAGCGGTCGTCCAGGCGTAGGCGGCGGAGGCTGCCACGTGAGCCGTTCGGCGTTCCCGGTCCGACAGGGCGGTGACCACCATGTCGAGGACCGCCGCACTGGCCACGGCGACCTCGTCGGTGACGTGCTCCGGGATGCTGCTGTGGGCGACGGCCGTGGCCAGTTCGCTCGGAGCGACGAGGCGGGCGCCCAACGCACGGCAGACGATCTGCGTCAGGAGTGGGTGACCACCGGTCAGCCGCTCGATCTCCGTGGCCAGCACCGGGTCGCCGGATACCCCGAACCGTCCGCTGAGCAGGCTGCTCTCCGCGGTGTCCAGAGGCCCGAGATCGAGGTGGGCGACCTTCCGTGACTCCTCGAGCAGCGGCGGCACCAGCCGGGTGGTGACCAGGAGCCTGGATTCGCCCCCGTCGAGCACACTCCGGATCAGGGCGACGATCCGCTCGTCGACGATACCGAGGCCGAGGCCACCCTCACCGGTTCCGCTGCCGGCCCCGGCGTCTTCCTCGCCGGCTCCGGCCGACCGCCCGATTGCATCGGGCCGACTCCGTGCTTGGCCGCTCTGATAGACCGGCAACTGCCGTTCGAGAGCGTCGAGGACCAGCAGACAGCGACGGTTCTGCACCACAGACAGTGCACGGGACAGCTCGGAGTCCGTCCGAGCGTTCGAAGTCGGGCCGCCGAGCGTGGCGAGGGAGCGGACGAGGGCCCCTGCCTCGCCGCCGAGGTCAGAGAAGGACCACCACACCCCTATGTCGAAAGCGCTGTGCTCCTGCCGCTGCACTTCGGTGAGGCCGGTCTGGAGAAAGCTCCACACCAGGGCCGACTTGCCCATGCCGCCCACCGCCCGCACCACCAGCGCCCCGGGGGTGTCCGGGCCGGAGCCGGACACGAAGGCTCGGACGGCATCCGTCTCCCTCTGTCGCCCGACCAGCCCTCCGGGGGCCGTCAGCAGTCCGTACGCGGTCGTCGACAGCCAGTGGATCGGCCGGGGCGCCGCCTCGGCGGGCTTCTTCGAATGTGCCGTGCCGGGAACGAAGCGGCAGATCAGGGGTGGGCGCCAGGGGTTGGCCGGGAGTCGGGCATTCGGGCGCAGTGCCCGAAATACCGCGTGCGCCGCCCGCGCGGCCAGCCGGAAGAACCACCAGCGGCCCCACTCGCCGTGCTTCACATAGGACAGGTGGACCAGGGCGCCGGCGAGGACCGACAGCAGGTACTGCAGATGCCAGTACTCGCGATGGCTCGGCGGCAGGATGTCGTGGCAGGTGCGGTGGACGGCCCGGACCGAGGCGTCCAGGCTCTGGGGCAGCAGCCCGGAGGATTCCTCCCGCCACGGGTCGAGGACGAGTTCGATCAGGTCCTCAGCCCCCTCGCCGCGCCGGGTTCCGTGCTCCAAGGACGACAGGTGGTCGCCGCACAGGGACAGCACCAGCGCGACGACATCGCGACTCAGGGGAGCATCGGACGCATAGTGCGAGAGGTCGATGAGGCGGAGCGCGGCACGTCCGTCAGCCTGCGAGAGCCGGCCCCGCAGCGGGACGAGCACATTGCCTTGGTGCAGGTCCCCGTGGGTGTGGCCGATCAGGTTCTCGACCGTGGCGGACCCGAGTGCCGAGTCCGGGCGCAGGGCCGTCACCGGGTTGGGCAACAGCCGTGGCTCCGGCTCGTCAGGCATCTCGACACAGTCGTCGTCGGGCGACAGGAGATGGCGGGAGTCTGCCCATGTGTACGCCGTCCGGCCGGGGGACAACGCGTCGCGCAGTTCGTCGCGCAGATACTGGGCGACCGTGGGCGCGGGCCTCCGCAGAACCTGTCGGCCGTCGGCCCCATTCCAGTCCACGAGCAGCAGCCGGACCAGGGCCGCACAAGCCCCGGGCAGGTCGCTGGTCCGTATCTTGTCCAGAGTGTCAGTGTTCGAAAGATCCTCCTCCACCGACTGGAACATGATGCGACGTCCGTCGGGCAGGTCCAGCGGCGGAAAGGGCTGAAGCACCATGTGTCGGTCGGCGAAGTCCGGGGCCAACGCCCGTGCGCGGTTGTGCCGGTCGGGTTCACCGGCCTCCTCGGCGGTCGGCAGCACCTTGAGGATCAGGTGGTCGTCGCCACCGTCTGGCCGGGTGTACAGGACTCGCGAGAGCACGGCGCCGCTGTAGCCTACGCGCTGCCAGCGCATGTAGGGCTGTCGCAGTCGGTCACCGAACGTCGTGCGCAGGGCTGCGACAACGGCGGTGTCGAACAGTCCGGCGAGCGCGTTGCCGGACGGATCATCGCCATGGGTGCCGGCCGTCATACACGCTCCGGACACGCCGCTTGCCGACCGTCATGGCGCGGGTCGTCGGGCCGAGCCCTCCCGTGGTACCTGCCACGCGCTGACGCGCGCCGATCGTCACGCCCGTCCACCGGGCACGGTAGTCCGGGCCCGGCGCCGTCAACTCTAGCGACAGGAAGAGGATGTTCGTTCGCGGTGCTGTGGAGTGCGTGCGCTCGCTCGCCGGGGCCGCATGCCAAGCGGCCCGGGTCGTACGTCAGGCCACGTGCTCCGTGGGTCTGTCCGTCAAGTCCCTTCTCCCGGCGCGACCTTCCGCACCCCAGTTCGCCTGAGGGCGGGTGCGGGACTGTCCACGCGCCTCGCAGCGGCAACGCCGACGGTGTCCATGCGCCCATGCTCCCCCTGACCGCCGGACGATACTCGTGGCCTCCGTCACCTACCGCGTCCGGACTCCGGGGACATGCCCCGGAGTCGTGCGCCGTAAGCCTTGCGGCACGCAGGTCCGGCTGTCAGTCCCGCGACACCGCCACGGTTTCGCCCCTGCCAGCGACAGAGCGCAACTTGCCGATCGTGTGCGCTTCTTCTTCCGCAGGTGGCGGCCGATGATGCCGTGCTTGCGCATCAGTCTGGCGACCCGTTTGCGGTTGACCGTGTGGCCGAAGCCGCGCGTTCGGCGTGGACCCGGAGCGCGCCGTAGTTCCCCGCGGTGTTCACCATGGATTTCGCGGATCTCCTCGACCAGGGCGTCCTCGGCGGCCTGGCGCTCCGCCCGCGCCGGGGCGCCGGCGATCCAGCGGTAGTAGCCCGAGCGGGAGACTTCCAGTACCCGGCATGTCCGCTTGATGCCGAACATCTCGGCGTGGGCGGGGACGAAGTCCCAAGCGGCGGTTTTCACTTCATCTCCCGCGCGACACAGGCGGCTGCCCGTCGCAGGATCTCCCGCTCGAGTTGCCATTCCTTTTCCGCCTTGGCCAGCCTGGTGTTCTCCGCCCGCAGCCGGGCCAGTTCGGCCTCAGTGTCCTGGGACGCGCTGGAGACGGCCGGACGGCCGCCGGCGTCACGCACCCAGGTCCGCAGCGTCTCGGGGTTGGCGTTCAGATCAGCCGCGACGTCCCGATACGTCCGCCTGCCGGCCGAAGCCCGCCACAAAGCGAGCGCGTCGGACCGGAACTTCGCACTGCATTCCGAGGGCCTTGCCACGTGGATCTACACCTTCCAGGATCAACAAGTCCATTGTCAGGTGTGACCACACCCCGGGGATCACCTCACACCCCGCCTACCCCACTTGTGACCACACCGACGAACAACCACCCGCCCACCGACGAGCGCTGGCAGCCTGCCGTGAGGACCGGTTTCCCCGACCTGATCGACCCCGCCCCTGCGCGAGGCCCACGTCCCGCCCGCCTGGCTGGACATGACCGCCTTCCTCCGGGAGGCCCTCAACTGGTTCGGCCCCGGCTGCGGGGGATTCTGGAGTATCGGGTTCCGGGGTGTTCGCGATCCCCTGCGCTATGTCTTCTCTGCCTCCATCACGTCCGCGCCGGTTACGCCGTACCACTCGTCCCACTGTCCGGGCCGGCATGCCCGGCTCCAGGGAGAGCCGTTCCGGGGAGGCCGCCCCGGAACGCAGGCCGATGCGGTCCCGCCGGTCCCGCCAGGATCGGCGGGCTTGGACTGGGCGCGGCGGGTCGAGTTGATGTCGGTCCTGCTGGCCTCTGTCGTCGCGGTCGCGGGCTTGTGGTACTCGGCTGACCAGACGCGTCATGCGAACGAGCATGCCCGGCAGGAGCGGGCCTTGACGAAGGAAGGACAGATCACCGACCGGTACACCGCGGCTGTGGAGAACCTCGGCGCCGACAAGTTGGACACACGCCTCGGCGGCATCTACGCCTTTCAGCGGATCATGAAGGACTCTCCTCGCGACCATCCGACCATCTGTAACGTCCTGAACGCCTATGTCCGCAGCCACACCGCTGAGAAGGAGTCCTACTCGGTCTCTGACGTCTCCTGGCCGATCAAAGGCCAGGACGTCCCGGCCAATGTGCGCGCGGCCCTGACCGTCCTGGCCTTCCGTGACTCCGCACACGACAGGGACTTCGGCCTGGACATGTGCGGCACTCGGCTCGACAGTGTCGAGCTTGTCACGTCGGGCCCGCCGCACAGGGCCGTCTTGCGGGGCGCGGAGCTCTCCGGCATGACCCTGATCCACGCGAACCTGACCAACGCGGATCTGTCTGGAGCGAACCTGCACGGTTCGACCTTGTCCGGGGCGGAGCTGACCGGCGTGGAAATGACTCGCATCAACCTAACCGGCGCGGACCCGAGCGGGACAGACTTGTCCGACGCGAACCTGAAGGATGCGGACCTTCGGGGCGCGGACCTGTCCGGCGTCAAGAACCTGACGAGAGAGCAGGCCAGCTCTGCTCATACCGACGGGACGACGCAACTACCGGCCGGGCTTTCCTGAATCGGCACGCGGTTCTGCGCGACCCCGACGGAGCTATCGAAACGGCACTTCCGCTCGACCATGCACTGAACGAGCGCCTCGTCAACGGTGGCAGGGTCAACTCCGACACGCTCGTCATCGCGGGACGCTTGGAACCAGCAGAGGTGGGTTGTCCGCCAGCGTGGTCCCCCCTCAGGTACGAGGACCATGCCTTCGAGTACCCCCACATGCCAGGCTCGAATCCATCGAATGGGATGTCTTAGGCATGCGAACCGCGCGACAGGACCAGATGGAGTAGCGCCGGTCACGTAGAACTGTCGAGCGTCCGGGGGTATCCACATCGATGACTTTCCTCTCGTCAGACAGCCCAGGGAGAACGCCGCCAACGGACGGTCTAGCCCTCTTGAGCGACGGCGAAGCGACCACATATCTGGGCAACTACCTGAAGACCCCGCACAGACCGATTGGTTCTCCCAGGCACTGCTCCAGCCTGGTGGAACGCTCGGTCGGCCTCGCGCAGTCGGGCTGCATGCATCCGCGCGGTGGCTAGCGGGCTCGACCACGCCCGACTGAGCGATCAGTGTGGTGCCTATCCTGCCGGGATCGAGCGGCCGGTCTGGGTGCCCGATCCGGAACCTCTGCTACCACCAATCGTGGCCACACTCGACCCCAACGCACCTTTAGCATCGGGCCAGTTGGTCGCAGTACAAGCGTGCGGAGGCGGGAGCCATGACCATGGTCGAGAGCTACTGGAACAAGACCGACCACGAGTTGTACGCCCTGCTGGGAGCGGAAACTCTGGGGGATGGACTCGGTGAGTCTCCCGAGGACGAGGCGCTGCACTTGACCGAGCCCGTCCACTGAATCTGGTGCTAGGGAAGAGTTGCTGCCGCCTCGTGCGGCGTGGTCGTGTCTCTTCGTACACGATCCGTGAACTGGCGCCTCCTTTAAGCCTCTTGAGGCCCCTTTGCATTGCGCGCTCTGGGACGAGAGGGGCGGTTCTCGGTCGCTTTGCACTCTTCCGACTTAGTGTGTTGTCTCATACGTAAGCGTCGACGGAGTCCTTCCCGCCTGACGTGAGCAGGTACGGCTACAAGGGGTGGAATGGATCTCAGCAAGAAGCAGCCGGAGCGTTCACGGTGGCAGCTCGGGCCGCGGTGGGTGGAGTTGACGGTGGTGTTCGTCGCGACCGTGGTGACGGGGTTCGTCGGGGGACGCGTGACCGATGCTGGCACATCGTCTTCTGAACGGGCCGCCGAGCCGGCGGTAACGACCACCGTCACGGCGACGCAGACCGTCACAGCGTCCGCCGAGGCGACGCCCAGCCCTTCGCCTTCGGGGGATATCAGCGAGCCCAGCGCTTGGCCGACGAGCGGCGGGGAGACCAGTGGAGCGTCACAGCCTTCGCAGGTCTACTTGGCCGATCTCTCTCGGGTTAGTGACCGCGGCTATGTGGACACAACGCCGGTGACCATGCTCGGCACCAACTACCCCAAAAGTATCCGGCTCGGCTGCAACACATCCAGTGGGGACGAGGCGGTGTACAACGTCAGCGGCTACAAGCGGCTGACGGCCACGGTGGGTATTCCGGCCGACACCGACAACGCCATCGGCTCGATCGGCTCGATCAAGGTCTTCAACTCGGCCGGCAATCAGATCGGCAAGCCCGTGAGTATCCGATCTAGTGCTACCACCGAATTATCGGTGGATATCGCCGGGCAGGACCAAGTAAAGATCACCTGCGCTCTGGTCAAGTCGGGAACCCCGAAGAGACGCAGCGCAGTCGGCGGCTTGGGGGACGCGATCCTGTCGGCATCCTGAGAGGCACGACGTTTTCAAGGCCCAGCCCCCAGGGACGTGATGCCCGTCGGGCACCGACTCCTCGCGTGGAGATGCGGTGGAAGATGCTCGAGGTCGGTCGCCACATGTGGGGACCTCCTCAGCAGCGGCTTCGGCCCAGGCTGGTATCACCGGGTCACGCTTCAGTACCCATCGGTTGGGCTGGGCTCCAACGCACCACCTGGTTGCGCAAGCGGTCAGCGGCTCCACCTGAAAGGGGACGCACAGGTTTGACGCGGGGCCGCTGACGCAGCCCATTCGTCTACCCAAGAACCTCGTACGCGGCATTGTCGGCTCCTGGCAAGGCAAGTGCCCCGCCCGTCCAAGCCGGCAGGGAAACACAAGGATTCTGACGCTGGGTGGGTGGTTTGTTGGTGTACGGCGAGGCGGTTGGCCTGGGGTGTTTCCGAGCCAGGGGCCACGCCAACGGGCCGGACTGCGCAGCTCCGGACCCGCTGCCTCGCTCACCGCCGAGGGCCCAATCCACTGGCGCGGGCGATGCCATCCAGCGTCGCGTCTTCGGCTTCCCGCTGCGCCCACCAGGTGTTGAGCTTGGTTCGGACGGCGGCGAGTTGTTCGGGGTCGTTGGCGATGTCGGCTTGGACCATGGCTCCGCCGAACGTTCCGTTCGGGCCGGGCATGTCGATGTAGTGGTGGTCGGCGCGGCCGGTGGCGAGCATAGTGATGACGGTCATGAGTTCCCGGTGGATGCCTGGGGTGAACTCGGTGTCATCGATCTCGAAGGAGCCGTTACCGCCCCTGGGGATCAGGCGGCAGAACTCGTTGACCGCTGTGGCGAGTGTCTTGTATTCCGCGGGTGCCATGCGGGCGCGGAGGGTTTGCATGTAGAGGCCGACGAATGCGGCTGGGCCGACGCCGGAGTCCTTGCTTCCGTTCTCGTCGTTCATCCCGCGAGTCTTGACCCGCTTCCTCCCCAAGTCCAGGGGTATGCACCGCCTTCCTGCCGCCGATCCTGAACAGGGCAAGCCCTGTGAGAGGGAAGGGGCTGGAGAGGCCTAGCTAGTGGTTTGTCATGCAGCCTTGGCCGGGTAATCGACCTGCTGCCCGTCGGCCAGCAGACTGTCCCCAGGGACTGATCTTGGAGGTGGTCATGGGGCGTCGACCGAGTGTGTTCGTCCGGCCGGTGAAGCTGCAGCGGATCAGCCACCTGGCCGACGAAGGCACCGGCACTCGCCGCCCTGGACCGGGCCCTGCGCCCGCAGGACTGGGACCGCGACCCCGATAGCTGGCCCCTGAAGGACTGAAGCGATCCGGGGCCGGGCCATCGGCACAGTGTCGTGGTCCGGCCATTCAGGCGGCCGGAAACCGCCATCCCGCCCCGAGATTGATACATGCCGGGACGTAATTCGCGGCATCCGTCCGCCGACGCACAAGGGGATTCAGCACGCCATGGACGCCGCACACTCCGAAATCCTCTCCACCGCCACGCTCGGCAGCATGGAGGACGCCGAGACCTACATACAGCGGAAAGCGAGCGACCGGGCCTACACGCTGCTGCACCTGAGCACCGCCCTCGGCGCGATGACGGACACCATCGTCCTCGACCCCGAGACCCGTACCATCTGGTGGGCGTACCACGACACCGTCGACGACCACTGCACAGTGGAGCATCTGACCCCTGTGGCCGCCGCAGCGCGGGCGAGCGAATCCGCCCACTGGTTACTGGACCGCATGGACCACATCACCGGCGCCGACTTCGGGTACCGCCGCCACCTCCGCCTCTACGACCCCGAGGTTCCCGAGTACCTCACCTACTACGCCGACCTCGAAGGGGACCAGAAGGCTCTCGACGAGTACGCCGACATCCTCCTGCTGACGGTGCCGAGCGATCCGTTCTCCCGCCACGGCGATCTGCGTGCCGCCCGCGCCGAGATCCGGCGGCACCGCCGCCGGACCGCCCGCCAGGAAGGGCTTTGGCTGCGCGCCGAAGCCCGGCTCGTCGGGAAGCTGGTCCAGCGCGGCGACGCCTCCTCGGCTGTCGCCGCGCTCGGGATCGGCACCGCGGAGATCGAGGCGATCCTCACCGAGGACGCCGTCCAGCGCGGCACAGTCAGGGAGGCGCTGCACCGCGCCCGGACGCCCGTAGTGGAGGAGCACCACATCCGCCGACTCCTGGACTGCCCGGACAAGAACCCCGTGCTGTACGTCAGACACGGCGAGGACAAGCACGGCCCGTTCGCACTGGACGTGTCCGGACGGGGGAGCGGCGCCCCGGGCATCATCGTCGCCCACGCCCGCACCGTCGCCCGCCTCGGCGACCCCCCCGATCCCGATGCCCTCGAACGGGTGCTGCGCAAAGTCCGGAAGGAGGTGGCGAGAGCCGTCAGAGACCACTACTGGGACTACCTATGAACCGCCATCCTTGCGGCCACGCGCCCCAGCGCGCACTGAGCTGCGCCGAGTTTCGTAGAGTCCGATGGACTTCCCGTCTCCTGCCGGGGTGTCCGGAACACTGGCTCGCCAGCATGCAAGCCGCGCAACCCGCCTGTGTGAGAGGTGTCACGTAGACGCGGACTGAAGCCGCGCTGCCAGACGCGGGAATGAGGCCGTGTCAGATCCATCGGGGATGCGTCGAAGTACAACTCACCCTCAAAATTCACCTCTTAAAAGGTGCGTTTTGAGGGTGGCGCAGCCGTGATCACCGAAGCCGTCGTCATCCCCGAGCCTGCGCCCGCCCCGTTCCTGAAGGTCGTGCCCGACCTGCCCGACAAGGTGACGGTCGCCAAGACCGCTGCTGAACAGGGTGAACCGGCCAGGGGCCCGCGCCCCTTCCTGGGCCCGGACGCCGTCGAAGACGACGAGGACAACGACTGAACCGGCCCGCGACGTACGGTGAAGTGAGTGCCCACCTGGCGCTACACGATGGGAGCAGGCAGGTCCCAGTGCTGGTTGGGGAGTGTGGCGTCACATCACTTGGCGGCCGGAGGGGTGCCGCCGGGGTCGTCGACGAGGGCGATGGCAGTTTCGTGGTGGGTAGGGCTCGTATGGTGGGGGCGCAGTATTCGCACGGTCGGGTTCAGGGCTTATGGCGGGCGTTCATGATGTCCGCCCATTCCTGTTTCCTGATTGGATCGGCGGCCTCGCAGTGGTCGCAGTGGTACCGGTCGAACCAGACGCGGACCGGGCGGTTCTGCTGTCCTGAGGGGCGGGTGCTGCGGAACTCTGGGCGGAGCGGTCGGGAGCACAGGGGGCAGAGGTCTGCGGAGAACGGTTCGTTGTTCATGCGCGGGATGGTGCACACGCCTGCGGTCTACTGTCGCGTGCTGCCGTAGCGGCCCGTCTGGCGGGAGCTGCGGTAAAGAGTTGGTGATGGCCTCCCGCCTGGCGGGAAGGACCCGGGATCGTGCTTTTGCGCTGGTCATGGGCGGGGTTTCCTGGGTGGGTGATCAGCATGGCGGGGGTTCGTCCGGGGGATGGGTGGCGCTATCTGTTCCGGGGTGTGATGGTCGGTGACGGCCGCCGCCGGGCGGGCACGCCGTTGCGTGCCGCTCAGGATGAGGCGGGTCTCCCGCCCGGTGTGTGGAGGGGCCGGGGCCTGGCCGCGCTCGGGCTCAAGGCCGGGGATGTGGTGACGGAGCGGCAGGCTGAACTGCTGCTGGGGGAGGGGCGGCACCCGGACGCCGACCGGATCGAGCGCCAACTCCTAGTAGGGCTTGGTCATGTTGGTGCGGGGTCCGGCATGTCGCGGTGACAGGTGGGGCAGGCGCCGGTCCAGGTCGCGAGGAGTATCTGCAGTTCGCGAATGACTCGGTAGAGGCTCAGGCCGACGCCGTCTCTTTTGGGGATCGGCTCAGTCGCTGCAGGGTGCAGAAGGCGTGGGCGACCGAGACGAGGGTGACGTGGTGGTGCCAGCCTGGCCAGGTTCGGCCCTCGAAGTGGGCCAGACCGAGGGCCTGTTTCATCTCGCGGTAGTCGTTCTCGATGCGCCAGCGGAGCTTCGCGGTGCGCACGAGGACGGGCAGCGGGGTGGTTGCGGGCAGGTTGGAGAGCCAGAACTGCACGGGCTCGTCCTGGTCGGCGGGCCATTCGGCCAGCAGCCAACGGACCGGAAGCCCGGCGGTGGCCGTTGTCTTGCGGATCTCGCGTCCGGCGGGCCGGATCCGCAGGGCCACGAAGCGCGAGTACATGCGCTTGAATCCGCTGCGGCCGCTGCCCGGCCGCGATCCTTTTCTCCACTGCACCGGCCGTGCGGAAGATTTACCGGCCGCGATGACCAGGCTCTTCACCTTCTGGGCCGGCTCGGGGTAGGCCGGAACCGGATGGGGACCGCGGCCGGAGTAGGCCGGGGTGCGCGGCTGTGCGTCCTCGGGTTGCGCGGTGGTCGTGGTCGAGATGCCCACCACGTAATCGAGACCTCGTTCTTCCAGGCCGAGCCGGAAAGCGGCGGTGTCCCCGTAGCCGCCGTCGGCGATGACCTGGGGCACCTCGATGCCCCAGGACCGCGTCTCGTCGATCATGTCGAGGGCCAGCTGCCACTTCTCGACATGCCCCACCTGGGCAGGGGGTGGCGCACGTGTCACGGCGGGCCACCTCGGCCCGGTCGGCCTTCGGCGAGGCGGGATCCCAGCGCCCGGGCAGGAACAGACGCCAGTTCACGGCCGTGGACGCTCCGTTGGAAGCCAGGTGCAGCGAGACTCCGGCCTGGCAGTTGGTGACCTTGCCCGCGGTGCCGGTGTACTGCCGGGTCACGCACGCCGACGCGTCCCCGTCCTTGAGGAACCCGGTGTCATCAATGATCAACGCGGTGGGCTTGACGACCGGCTGCATGCGCCAGGCCAGCCGGGCCCGCACATGCGCCGCATCCCACGGGCTGGAGGTGACGAAGTGAGCCAGGGCCTGCCGGTTACCGTCCTCGCCCAGGCGGGCGGCCATCGGCTCCACCGACTTGCGACCGCCGTCCAGCAGCAGACCACGCAGATAGACCCCGCCCCACCGACGCTGATCCGCCCGCGCGAACGGCTCGAACATCTCCGCAGCGAAGTCCTCCAGATCACACCGGACCGCAGCCAACTCCTCACTCAGCACACCCGGTCAACGACACGACCGATCAAGAAGACACGCCGCCACAGACCGCACATGACCAAGCCCTACTAGGGGGTGGTGTCCGAACGTCCGTTTCCAGGTAGCGGTCGCGTCCTGCTTCTCGCAGTGCGCCAGCACCAGTACCCCGTCGATGTCCACGATCACCTGTCCGCTCGCGTCGGGGGCATCGGCTCCGGCGAGCTTCCAGACCCGTTCGCGGGTCTCGGCCCTGGCTCGGCGAATTGCGGTCAGCGCGCGGGGCCCGGCCATGGCCAGGGTCTCCACCAGGCGTGAGACGGTGGGGTCGCAGGCCACCGGCCCGAACACCTGCGGTTCGGCCCGCAGCACGGCCACGCCCGACAGGCAGTCCCCGCCCAGCGCTACCGCCAGGGTGAGGTCAAGCAGCACCCCGCCGGCCTGCGAGACCACCGCACCACCGTCGCCCTGGACGCGGACGCGCGGGTAGGACCCGATAAGCTTCTTCACCTGGAGGGTGCTTCTTTCCTTGCAGCGGACAGGACCCTAGACAAGTCCCATCGTTGCAGTTCAGAAGCACTCTCGGCCTATCCGATCAAGACCCGCACAAACCCACTCGTGAAAGCCCGAGGCTAGGCCGAGGCACGATAGCCGCCGCCCTCGCGGTGACGCAGAAGCCCGGACGCTCATTCCCCTGAGCGGCTGGGCTTTCGCGTGTCCGGGCTACTGGATGGGGCCCGGGTCGTACCGTTGCTGTGTCCACGTGCATGCTGGCTGCTGTGCTGACGCGAAGGCGCCCCGCTCTCTGGAACCGAGCGGGGCGCCTTCGCGTGTGGGTGAGGGTCTCGTCGAAGCACCGTGGAGAGGCGTGCGAGGCGTGCGCGCTCGGGGAGTGCGCCCCCTGGGGGCTTCACGCGCTGACTGGTGGGACCGTGTGGGCAGGTCACCGCGCTCCTACGATGCCGGGGCAAGGGGGGACGTATCGATGGTATGGAGTCAAATGCCGCAGCCAGCACATCACTTGACTATGCATATGACGGGCGGTCCGGTGGCGGTGCCTGCCACGATCCGCGGCGTCCGCGAGGCACTGTCAGAGGAGGAGCGCGCGAAGTTCATCGACGAGATCGAGAACACCCCTGCGGGCGACCTCGCGACGGTGCTGATCCGGTGGGCGATGAGCATCCCGACCGAGCACGACGATGAGGAACGGGCCCTTGTGGAACGGGTCCGGGCCGGAGACTTCACGGGTGTCACGTTCGTCGAGGACTTGGGCGATGACGAGTACCGGAGTGCCGGATGAGCCGCTACCGCGTGGCCTACGCCGACCCGGCCGCCGTAGGGCGGAACGCGCTCCCGGCCGACGCGCGTAAACGCTTCGACGCTGGCATCGCCGCCCTCGCCCGAGACCCGTACGGCTGCCGCTCCAGTTCGGTGAAGGGCTCCCGGGACCGACGCGACGCCGCGATCGGCGGCGTTGCGCTCATTCGGTACGAGGTCAGCTCCGGCGTCCTGATCGTCACCGTGCTGCGCGTCGTGGGCCTCTGACGTCGCGGTAGCGAGCCGGTGATGCGCTGGACGGCCCGGTGCGGAAGGAGGCCCTGGCCTGCTCTCCGCATGGCTTTGCCGAACACGCAGGATGCAGTTCTGAGTACGGTTTTGAGTATCGACGTCAGAACGGAGCGTAAGCATGTCCTCTCAGTCATCAGGCATAGGAGATCCCCTGCGATCACATCGCCTCGTTGCAGGGTGGAGTCAGGAACAGCTAGCCGATGAGGCTGGCGTTTCGGTATCCGTGGTCCGGAAGTTGGAGAAGGGAGGCCGCGCGAGGGTCGAGCCCCTGCGCCGCCTTGCCCGTGCTCTTGGGGTCACCACTGCACAACTGTTCGCTGCGGGCGCCCCGGCTCCGGTCGTAGGGGATGAGTCCACCCGGCAGGCGTTGATGTCGCTTCGGCAGGTGCTTATGCCACCTGTAGGGGTGGAGAAGACGCTGATAGATCCGGGTGAGGCGGGGGTGGCCACGGATCTGTGGCAGCAGATCGACGACGGCCAGGCGCTCTATCACGCCGATCGGTATGAGTCGGTCTCCAGAATGCTGCCCGACCTCTTACGGGCCGCTGAAGCTGCCGTCTCCGTGGCGGAAGACGAGTTGGAGCGGCATGAGGCGGCAGCTATGCGTTCACGGGCTCTGCTGCTCTCCGGGAAGTATTTGACCCAGGTGCGGCAGTACGACATGGCCTATCACGCGCTGGCGGAGGGCATCCGGGTTGCGCGAGACATCGACGACAAGGCCGGGGCCGCAACAGGGGTGGTCGGCATGTGCTGGCTGCTCCTTCGTCAAGATCGCTTCGACGATGCAGAGAAGCTCGCGACCGTGACAGCAAGTCAGGTCGAGCCGCGGTTCTCCTCCGCGAGTGCCGGCGAACTAGCCCTGTGGGGCGAGTTGTCGCTGCGGATCGCGGCAGCGGCGGTGCGCAACAACCGGCCGGACGTGTCCAGCGATGCAAGGCGGATGGCCGCGACGGCGGCGAGCGCGCTGAACCAAGAGCACACCGACTACCGGCAGCACTGGTCACGGTTCGGGCCGGTCACAGCCGAGCTTAAGGCCGTGGAGGACCTGGGGCTGGCGGAGGACTACAGGGGTGTTCTGAGGCGGGCAGATGACGGCATTCTCGCCTCGCGTGCCCTGGAGGAGTTTGGGACGCCGTCCAGCATCAATTGGAACAGGCACCGTCTAGATGTGGCGCAGGCCCATGTGCGCTTGGGGTCCACCCAAGACGCGATGGACGAGCTGTCCCGCATCAAGCGCACTGCTGGGAACTGGATCAAGCACCAGCCGATGGCGCGAGACATCATGGAGGACGTCCTCAAGGGCCGTAAGCGCAGCTTGACTATGGAGATGCGCTCCATGGCAGCCCACATCGGCGTCCACTCGTAGGCGTCCCGTTGGGTGGGACAGTGGTGCTCAGGCTCGTAGTCCGCGCCCGGTGACCTCGTGGTGGCACTGCACCGTCACCGGGCCGCAGGTTCGATCAGTCGGACCGTACCTGACGCATCATCGACGCGAAGACGGGAGAGTCGGGGAATGGTTTTTGTTCGCCGATCTTCCGGTACCCCCAGGCTTCGTAGACGGCTTGTACGGCTCCGTCGCCTGCGGCGGGATTCACCAGGAGTGTGACTCGGTCCTCGGTTCGGGTGGACAGCCATGCCTCGTGTATTTGCCAGGCCACACCCCTGCCGCGCCACGGCTTGCGCACCACGATTTCGTTGAGTGCAAGGGTTCTCTTGCCGTCCTCGCGCAGGTACTCCCTGGGTAGGGGCTCGGTCATGGCGGACCACCATTTGGTGTCGGCCCCGAGCGGCATCCCGAAGCAGAAGCCGACCGGCTCGTCGTCCTCGTATCCGATCACGGCCGTCCAACCGGGCCGGGACGCGTAGACCGACAGTCGTTCGTCGAAGCGCGCCACGTCGTAGAAAGGCCCGGTCAGCCCGAAGTCACGCAGACGAACCTCTGCGTGGATGTCGAGGATCGACTGACGGATGACGGGCAAGTGCTCAGAGGTGATCTGGCGAAACTCGATAGTCACGTTCGTCGCCCCACTCGTTCTGTGTAGCGCTCCGTCCATTCGGCGGCAGATGTGGGCCTCCGTTTGGTCTCGACGATGCGGTCGAAGCGCGCGAAAAGCCGGTCCGTTCGCCCAGTAAGTGAATCACCGTCGCGGTCGGGCAGGACAGTCAGGGCGGTGGCACACGCTTGATCGACGGCGCCTTGACGGATCTGAGCGAGGGCAAGGTGGACGGTGTAGTACGTCCTATTGCGCCGGTACTGGGGGCGCAGCCGAGCGAGGGCGCGATGGAACTGTGCCTCGGCCTCGCTGTGCCGACCGACTTCCGTAGTGATCAACCCTGAGAGGCCATGGAGTTCGGCCTCATCAAAGAAGGCTATCCATGCTGGGCGAGGCAGGTCGAGGTCGGCACGGTCGAAGGCTGCGCGCGCTTGGTCAAGAGTTCGCAGTGCGATCCTCTCCTCGCCGGATTGAGAATGAACGCCGGCCAAACGGGCAGCAGCGAGCGAGGCGTACAAGGGATCGCGACGGCAGGCTGGAGAGCTTCGGGCTACCTGAGCTGCGGCGGACGCCTCGGACGCGCCCCCTGGCCGCTGCGTAGCCAACAGCGATGCATGACTCCACAGCCGTAGCTTGACGTCCTCGTTCCCGGAGAGCCCGGCAAGGGTGAGCGCGCGCTCCAAGTGGCGCTGCGCCCGGTCCAGGCGCCGGTCATCCACTGCCGCCCACAGCGCGGTGCCAGTGAACGCTGCGGCAAGGCGGTACAGATGGGACCGGACTCGATCCGTCGCGGAGCCAACGGTCTGCCGCTCCAGGGCATGTTGGGCGAACGCTAGAGCGCGGGTCTCCAGCTTGATCGTGCCACCGTGTGAATTGTCTGCGGCAACGAGCTGGCCGAACGCCGCTTCGAGTTCCCTGACGTCACGCATACCCACGCGTGGCCGAGCCACGGCCATGGGGGCGGGCAGCATGGCTGCTGTCAGAGAGGCAGTGGCGGTTGTGAAGGTACGGCGCTTCACTGGGTCCTCCGATGCTGGCGTACAGGGGCCCCCCTCACTCGTGCTGCCCGACGAGCGGGGCACGAATCCCAGGTCCAGGATGGGGACTCCGAACTCTGCCTCCAAAGCGAGCCTCAGCCGCTCTTGTGGCCATCGAGTTTTTCCGGTCAGCCAGTTGCGGATGTGCCGGTCTGTGACGTTGGCAGGCTTGCCCGTTAACCGCTCGCCGTGGACGTTCAGACGCTGCGCCAACTCGCATTGCGTCAACCCTGCTGCTGACATGTGAGCTGCAAGAAGGACGTTCTCCGTCATCTACCTAACGTAGCGCTGCGACCGCTTTGGGTAGACCTCTCCAGGTAAAAATTACCGGTTGCCTGCGCTGGCTTGGGGCGGGAATTGCCTGTCTCGTGAAGGGGTCTGAACGGTTTTCTGCTTGTGGACGACCGTGACTTCGAGGCCAGGACCACTACCTCAACCTGCTTTTCGGTCACGGGGATGCCAGCCCTTCAGTGCTCGCCCAGACCTGATGGAGAGACAGCCTCATGTCGCTCTCAGCGCCTAGTCAGACCATGCGTGTCGGCCCCGTCGTTCAGTTCTCATCGGAGAGCGCGGTCGATCTCGATACACACCCCACCGTCCAGCCCATCCGTCCCTTGCCAGCCGAGGGCAGCGGAATGCGGCGAGCAGGCAGCGCCCCGACCCCGAGCGTCCGAGCCCGCAAGACGGTTTCGCCGGGCGGCATCTCATGATTGGGGGAGCCGCCCCCTCCGCGGCGACGACAGGCTCGGAACGGCAGGCCGTCGGTCGGCCCTGGCTCCTGGCTGCTGCCCCGTCGGAGCCGCAAGCGGTCCGGGAGTGGCAGGGAAGCGGGGCGGCGTGGCTGCGGCCGGGCCTCGTGTTCACCGCGGTATCGGTGGCCGCGAGTCTCGTGCACGCCGCCGTGAACGTGCCCGGCCCGGAGGACGTTGGTGCCCCGCTCGGACTGGTCCTGGACGGGCCGGTGTTCTACCGAGAGCAGATCTTCGGGCGGGAGGCCGGGTACACGGTGTTACTCCTTCCAAGCGCGGGGGAGATCTGGCGGGTGGCGGGCTCGGTGGTGGAGTCCCCTCGGGCGCTCCTGCTGGTGCCCGCCCCGAACCGGTGCGAACCCGACGACCACGGCCCGTGGTGGGTTCTACCGCCCGGGGGTTCGGGGGCGCTGTGTACGCCGACGTTGCTCGCCTCGCTGATCGGGGTGGGACGGGAGCGGATCGCCCGCGAGGGGGACGTTCTGTGATGGACAGCCCTCACACCCGCGAGCTGGGTAGAACATCCTCACCTACCTCGGACATGGCCGGTGACGGCGCCCTCGATCCTCGGCCCGTGAGGAGCAGCGCGCGCATGGCCACCGAACCCTCATCGTCAGTGATCTCGGAACCCGCCTATAAGCAGAACATGCCGCGAAAGCCCGAGTCCGCGCGGACCGCGCGGCAGATGGTGTCGACGGCCCTTGACGCATGGGGCTTGGGAGAGGCTGCGGACGCGGCCCACCTCGTGGTGACCGAGCTGGTGGCGAACGCCGTGCAGCACGCCCGGCTCGACACGATCCTGGTGACGACCCAGCGGCGGGATGCGTTCACGGTGCGGGTCGCCGTCGTGGACCGGTCCCGCGAGACCCCGCAGCGACACCACGCCGATGAAGACGAGGAACACGGGCGCGGCCTGGAACTGATCCAGGTCCTGAGCCACGGGCACTGGGGAGTTGACCCGCTGCCCTGGGGCAAGCGGGTATGGGCCGACCTAGGGATCGCGAGCCGACCGGGAGACCCCGGAGGGGCACCGTGACCCTGATCCAGCAGCAGCCTCTGTTCCGGGCCGAGGTGGCTAGCTACCCCTCCGGGCACCCCGAACCCGGTAGGTCCGTTCTCGGCACGTTCGTGAGTCCGTATGCGGCGCGGGCGATGCGGTGGCTGTGTGTGCAGGCGGTGTTCATCGCGAACGGGCTGAATCCCGATCCCGATGTTCCGTGGTCGGCTGGCCTCATCTCGATCGATGCCCGGAGCACCCTCGATCTCGACCTTGGTGACGCGCCGGCCCGGCTTCGGGCCTGGGTCGCCGATGAGGACGCGCGGCACCCGATCGTGCAGGACCTCAAGGCCGGTCAGTCTTTCCGCTTGGACGTCGCCGATTGGTCCGGTCGATACGAGCTGACGGCCTGGCCCTGGCACTCTCACGAGCCCGGGTACGGGATTCCGTGGCCGCCTTCCCCGATCGGGAGAGCCCTCGTCCGGCGCTGAGACCTTTCGCGCTGCCTCTCCTCGCCCTGCCGGGCCGTGAATCGACGCTTCCCTGCGGGGCCGGCAGGGCGACCACCTCGATGCCTTCGCCTTGCTTTGCCCTCCTCTTCTGCCCGTATCTCTCGCACCACTGGGACTTTCAGATGAAACACCCTCGCTCGACTTTCCTGCCGTCTCGTCGGGACACTCAAGGGCCCTCTGCACCCGAGGAAAGCGGCAGAGCCGAGGGCGGGATCGAACGCTTCGGTCAGGCTTGGCTGCAACGGTTTCCGGAGTACGGGAACCGGCTGGTGGTCGCGGTCGGCGGGACCGTCGACTACCAGGTCCGAATGGCGCTCCGCGATCGGCTGCACACGCACACCGGCATGGGCCAGGGCGATGCGGTCCTCGACCTCACCCGTGTCGAATTCCTTGACGCGTACGGAACCGGAGCGGTGATTGCGCTCCATAACCGCCTCTGTGATCAGCGCCGCAGGTTGTATATCGCAGCCGCCCCCACGGGGCCGGTCCTCAGAATCCTGTGCATTACCGGCCTCACCACGATTCTGCGTCTGCGCGATGACCTCCCGGGCGCCCTTATCGCAGCGGGGATCGGGCCGGCCGCTGAAGTCTCTCCGCTCCGTTCGGCTTTCGCGCGACTCACCGGGCGAGCGACATGAACCGCGAAGGCCGACGCCGCACGAAAGCCGAGATTGCCGCGTCGAAAGAACGCGTGGTCAAGGAAAGGGCCATCGTGGTCGCCCGCTATCGAGGCGGTGAGTCCCGGCGTGCCCTCGCCCGGGAGTACGAGGTCTACGAACACTGGCTCAGCCGGCGGTTTGACGAGTGGCAGGTTCCGCAGCGGGGCCGGGCCCAGGCGATGGAGCTGTGGGGGAGGCAGCAGGCAGAGAAGGGGGCCGCGGCCCGACGTGCTGCCCAGCGCCGCACGAGGGAGGAATGCGACGCGTCGAGGAAACGCGTCATCAAGGCGAAGGAGACCGTTATCCGCCGCTATCGGGACGGTGAGCCCCGGCGCGCTCTCGCTGACGCATACCGGGTCCATCTCGATTGGCTGGACCGACGCTTCGCCGAATGGGGAGTCCCCTTCCGAAGTAAAGCGGAAGCCGCGAGCATCAAAAGGCCGATGCCGTGAGCGAGGTCATGCGCCAAATTCTCTGCGTGATCGCTATCGCCGCCCTTATGGCCGTCCTCGCGTACAGCGTCACCAGCTGATAGCCAATCCCGCTGTTCGCATTCTCGACTGGAAGCTCATGACCGGAATTGATATGGAACCCCGCCACGGCCGCGATTGTAAGGCGGCGTTCAGCGTGGAGTGGCATCTCCAGGGCCTCGGGTTCACCCCCGCGGTGACCCGCCGCGACGGTGTCTCCTACCAGACGTTGCCCGAGGGGCTCGGCTGGTGCCAGACGCTCCCTGTGCCGGAAGAGGCATGGCCGCCGGGCGCAACGCAGTGTGTCGTCGTGCGCTGGTACCCGGACAGGACGTACCGCCGCGATCGCCGCACGGGGCTCATCCCGGCTGGTGCCGACGAGCACTGGAGGGACCGCACGACGGACATCATGGGGCGTCTGCGCGCCCTCGGCTTCTGGGCCGAGAACACCGGCCCGTACCGCGCGCCGGCCCTCCACACCCACGAAGACATCCTCGTGTGGCGCCAGCCCGGCGATCGGCACTGGCCCCCGGTGTCTGCGTGGTTCGGCTCGGAGCCGGCCTCGACCCACTTCGGCCCCCCGTCCCCCGCGGAGCGTGAGGCGGTCCTGCGGGTACGGGGCGTGCTGAGACAGGTGGAGCGAGGGCGGCGCCGTATTCAGGGGACGCTGTCGGCGGAGCCAGCCCTACCCGCGTGGTGGCCGCCGCACGCCGGGATGTGCGTACGGGTGCTGTGGCAGCCCACCGTGCAATACCAGCGTGACCCGAACAGCGTGGTGGCGCCCCCTGGGGCCGCACGCCACTGGCATACGGGTATCGAGTCCATTCGTCGGGCTCTGATCGCTGCGAGCTACGAGGTGCAGGAACCCGTACGCCCCAGGACGCCTACGCGCGACACATGCGTCGGATTCCTCGCGTGGCGCCGCCTCCGATAGGCCCCTCGGCCCCTGTTTTCCCGTCATCTTCGGGAACGCCTCCCGTGCTGGCCCAGGACTCCGCCGGCACTGATGACGGGCGCCGCTTCCGCTGTGACGGAGGAAGCGGCCTCCACGTCCACCGCCTCGCTCGCACCGCCCCCAGGACACACCATGACCACACCCAGCCCCACGCCCGACCACGAGCCCAGCACCGAGCCCAGCATCGAG
Organism: Streptomyces sp. NBC_00690; assembly: GCF_036226685.1. NCBI lineage: Bacteria > Bacillati > Actinomycetota > Actinomycetes > Kitasatosporales > Streptomycetaceae > Streptomyces > Streptomyces sp. NBC_00690. Next base: position 110,923 of record NZ_CP109010.1, on the reverse strand, counting down.
GAGATTCGCGCAGCCATCAGCGCCGTACAGGAGGCCCTGGATAGCCCCGGCGACGCACACAAGCTGGCCGCCCTGATCTGGGAGGAGATGCCCGAGCCGCACCTACTGGTACACCACCTGAGCACCGCGCTGACAGGTGTCGGGCTGACGATCAGTGAGACCACGATCAACGAACTCGGCATCGAGATCGGCACCATCCGCACAGCTGACGCCCTCACCCTGATCACCGTTCTCGGGGGGACGCATCCGCCCCGCTCGAACCCGGCCACCGGGCGCAACACCGAGGCGATCGCGGACCGCCTCCGCGGCCGGCTCCGCCGCCTCTCCCCCGAAGTGAAGGTCACCCCGCATCCCGCCTGTGCGAGCTGCGCGGCGGACCGCCCTCACCAAATCCTCATCGGCACCGCCACGCTGGAAGAGGTTCGGCTCCTCATCGAGGCGATCGAGGCCGGAACCCAAGAGCGAGAACGCTCTACGGGGCGGCGAGCGGGAAGCGCCATGGGCCGGGGTGGTGACCGTGCCTGACCCGGCAGCGGTCGCTCGGAACGACCAACTCCAGGCCGCGAGCGCCGAGGCCGCGTCATGGCTCGCACAAAGAGGTGCGGGTGAAGGGACCTCCCTGCCGCTCGACCAGGCGCCGCCGTGGCTGAAGGAGGCGCACCAGTCCTTCGCCGAAGCCGTCGAGGCACGGGCGGCGACGTATTGCCTCCACCTCGTCGGGCGCGGCCCGCAGGTCGTCGTGATCCAAGCCGAGTACCCGGAAGAAGCCCTCTGCCGGGCCTGCGCGCAGGCGAGAGCCCCTCACCGCTTCTGCCTGACCTGCTGCCGTGGCGCCGGGACGAGCTCACCGGCAGGAGGGGTTGAGGACACCTTTGAGAGCAGCGCGGTCGTCTACTCCCGGGTCCGGTGCCCTACCTGCGTGGAACGGGCCGCGCTCGACGACTCCCACCCGGACGTCGGGTAGGGGCCGGAACCACCCCGAGGGTGAACCCGGGGGAGGGGGCCGGCCAGGGCACGACTCCACCGCGGATGGCCCGGTGGAGAACACCAACAAGGAGAAGACCGTGACCACTGACGACACGATCACGCCCGAAGGCGTGCAGAACGAGACCGGCGAGGTGACCGCAGAGGTGGCGACCGTCCGGACGAACGTCTCGGCGTTCCTCGCCGAGGCCATCTCGACGATGGGCTGCGGAACCGAGTAGCGCTCGGTCGCATGCCCCGGCCCGGGGCAACCCGCCCCGGGCCCACCCGATAAGGCCACCCAGCAACAAGGAGTCGACTGTGCGCTTCCTCAACCTGGATCACACCCAGGAGACCATCTCCCGCCTCGTCACCGCCCTGCACGGCTGTGAGCCGATGCCCGATGAGCTGGACACTTCATACCGGCGAGTCATCTCGAAAATGCGGGTCCTGCCTGCCCCGCCAGTCGGCACCGAAGTCCAGTTCCGGCAAGGCCCGTGGGGCCAACACCTGGAGAAGGGCCGGACTTTCGAGCACCTCGTCGAGGGCCTGGCCGACACCGAGGCGCACCAGGAGATGGAATGGTTTCGGCAACTGGAGGCCGCGATCGCCCACACCGAGGAGCTCTCTGCCGGTCTCGGCGCTCTGGTGAACCTGGTCGTCACCGACATCGTGTGCTTCAGCTCGAAGAACAAGGGCAGTGCGTCCGCTTCACACTTGCCGGGCCTGGTGTCGATGAGCCCCGGTGACAGCTGGCAGGTGTACGACTTCGCAGACTCACTCGTCCGCCAGGCCGTCCATCTGAACGTGTACCTGGCGGACATGGCATACCGGCTCTACACGAAGCCGGTCCGCGAACTGGCGGGCGACGAGCACCGCGTCGTGTCGGCCGTGAACGCCGGCCACATGCGACCGCTGGATCAGGCTTTCCACTCCGGCGCAGTTGTGCCGCCGCTGATGCTGATGCAAGCACGTCGCGGAAAAACGGACCGGGTCGACCAGCTCCGCGACTCCCTGAGGGAGTGCACCGACGGCCTCATGGACAAGCTCGGCCAGTTCACCCCGTACGGGCAGCTCCTCGTCCAGGAGCTACGTGAGTTCACCGACTCCTATGACCTGGACCTCGTCGCCGAGTCGGTGTCAGGGGAGCGGTTCGCGCACTACGACATGTCCGCGGCCTGAGCCACGACTCCATACGAGCACGGGCGCCCGTGCGAGGGCTTGGGCCACCGCGCCATCCTCGCCTACCGCCCCGGCCCCCTCATGGCAGGTGCGGCGTCATGACCCGCGCACAGAACGGCAGGTCAAGGTACTTCCTCCCTGCCGATCCAGCTGACCATCAAGGAGACTGCTGTGACTGCCCGCTTAATCAACACCGCTGAACAGGCGTCGTCCTGCTACTTCCGGACCACCGTCGACAGTCCTCACCGCAAAGCGCTGATCCAGATCTGCGAGCCGTGCAACGAGAAGTGCGCGCACTACTTCGTCAGCGCGACGAAACGCGGCGATTACATGCCCTTGGGCCAGGTCCGCAAGCGGCTGATCCCCCAGCTCGCCGAAGCCCGGGTCACCCGTGTGACCCTCACCGGCGGCGAGCCGTTCATGCACCCCGACCTGATCGAGATCGCCGCTGCATTCCGCCAAGCCGGCATGGGCGTAGGCGTCTGCACCAACGCCACGTTGGTGACCGACCCGCAGATCTCCGCCCTGGCCGAGATGGACGCGCACATGAACGTCAGCTTGGACGGCTTCGCAGAAGAGTCGCACAGCCGGTTCCGCGGCCAGCCGGAGTCGTTCACGGAAACCGCTGAGACCGTCAGACGGTTTGCCAAGGCGGGCATCCTCCAGGGCCTCCTGTGCACGCCGAACAATCTGGCACAAGACCACGAGTATGAGGACCTGGTGCGCTTCGCCCAAGAGCAAGGCGCTACCTACGTCCTGATGAATCCGCTGGGCCCCATGGGCCGCGGGGAGAACTCCCAGCGCAAGCTGGCTCGCCCCGACGACCACATGCGGCACATCAGGACCGCGACCGTGTCCGCCGCGGCGGAGGACCTGGACGTCGTACACATCCGATTCCCCAACGACGATCGGCCCCTCGCTGGCTGCGAGGCCGGCAGCATCATCTACGTGTTCACCGACGGCGGGGTAGCGGTCTGCCCCTACCTCGTATTCGCGGCCCGAACAACGGTGAGCCAGCACCCGGACACCGACTTTTTCGTCGGCAACATCTGGAGTGACGACGACGTCGCAGCCAAGCTCGATGCGTACGGTCGCTTCAGCGACCATTGGACCGTCGGCGCGAACCCCACCTGCGGGGGCTGCTCACTGTCGGGCTCCTGCGGGAAGGGCTGCCCAGCCGCCGTGGTGGCGGCCGGCGAACGGATCGGCGCCGTCGATACCGAGCAATGCCCGATCGTGCCCAAGCGGTCGCGCATGCTGCCCGTGGTGGGTGTCTCGTGACCGAACGGACGGGCTGGCCGGGATTGCTGGTTGCGATCGAAGGGCCGGGCGGCGTGGGAAAGTCCACCGTCACGGCCGCCGTGGCACAGATGCTGACCGAACAGGGGGTACCGGTCCTCGCCACGAGAGAGCCAACGGACACCCCTTTGGGGGACCTCGCACGCTACGGCACGCAGGAATACCGAGGTACGGCGATGGCCTGCCTTATCGCGGCTGGCCGATACCAGCACGCGCAGGAGATTCAACCGGCCCTGGATCGGGGAGAGGTGGTCATCTGTGGCCGGTACATCGCCAGTTCACTGGCCCTTCAGTGCATGGACGGCGTCGATCGAGACTTCGTCTGGCTGCTGAACGAGGGTGTCATCCAGCCCGACCTGACCGTGATCCTCAGCGCGCCGCCAGAGGTCATCGAAAGCCGGCTCGCGGCCCGAGGCGCCCATAGCCGGTACGAGATGCAGGAGGATGGCAGCCGAATCGAGCTCGCGTACTTCGCCGAGGCCGGTCGATACCTACGGGCCCAGGGCGCGCGTGTCCTCGACGTGGACGCGACTCCAGGCTCTCCGCGAGAAGTCGCCAGCCCGATCGTTGCTGCCATCACCTGCTTCATGAAGGACCCCCGATGACGCTGGACGTATTGACGTTCAACCTCAACAACCCCAGTCGAGAACGAGCAGCACGGCAGCTCACCTACCTGGCGGCCCGCCCGGAGGCGATCCTCGTCCTCACGGAGACAGCGAACAGCACAGGGTGCGAACACCTGGCCAACGAGTTCGAGGGGGCCGGCTATCACGTCGCATTCCCCCTGCCGTCGCGTCAGGCGCGTGAGCGCGGCGTGATGATCGTGTCCCGTCTGGCCATGCACCCATTCCCCCTGGCGTTGGAGTACCTACCGCACCGGGCACTCGCGGTCACGGTCGACACCGAGGAAGGGCCGCTCACCGTGATCGGTGTCTATGTGCCCTCCCGGGATGCCACCGAGGCCAAGAGGGAACGCAAGCGGCGATTCCTGGAAGAACTTGCAAGCCGACTGCCGGCCGGTGAGACCGGGGCCCGGTTGATGATGGGCGACTTCAACGTACTGGAGCCGGACCACGTCCCTCGATACCGCTTCTTCGAGCCCTTCGAATACGACTTCTACACCGGCCTCGCCGAACGCGGCTACACAGACGCCTTCCGGCACCTCCACCCCGAGGCGCGGGAATACTCCTGGGTCGGGAAGACCGGCGACGGATACCGGTACGACCACGCACATGTCTCGGCCGGGCTGCACGATGCCCTACGCACCTGCGCCTACGTACACGAGCCGCGCACCGCTGCGCCGCCGCGGCTGACCGACCACTCGGCCCTCTCGGCGGGGCTGGCCGTCACCGCGACAGAGCCCCTCCCGGTTGCCGTCCCGGGTACGTCCGTGTCGGCCCTTTTCTGATGCCCACCTCCAGAGGAGAACACCTGATGACGAACACCGAACCCTCCGGGACGTGGGAGCGCGTCGAGCTGCTGCGCGCGTGGCTGGACTCGGAACTCACCCCTGCCGCTGAGGGGTCCGTCGAGTTGTGGCGTGTCCTCAAGATCGGCGAGGAGTTCGGCGAGACCGTCGAAGCGCTACACGGGGCCCTCGGCGTGAACCCGAGGAAGGGGTACAGCCATACCTGGGACGACGTCACCAAGGAGCTGTGCGACGTCATCGTGACGAGCATGGTGGCCTTGGCGACATGCGCGCCGGACGCTCCGGAACTCCTTGATGCCCGCCTTAAGGAACTGGTCGACCGGAGCCTGCGGCCCGCCCGTCCAGGAGGGCCTGGTGCTGATGCCTGATCACCCGGGAGCGGTCGCGCTGGACGACCAGCTCCGTGCAGCCGGTGCCGACGCTGCGGCATGGCTGGAGCAGAGAGGCGGCGGGAAGGGAGCCGCTACACGGGTCGAGCAGGCACCGCGATGGCAACGGGATACCGCGGCCTACGTGTGCGTAGTGGCGGAGGCGGGGTAGGCCCAGTCGGATGCCCATGGGGCCGGAGGGTGGGCAGCGGGCGGTGGTCGTCCAGCGTTCGCGGCGGATGATGATCGGCAGGAGATGGCCGCGGTTGACCCAGGACAGGACACCGGTTTCCAGGTGCAGAGTGGCGAGGATGCCGGTGGCGTACTGGGTGGGGCCGAACTGGGCGATGAGCGTGTCCTCGATGGCGCGGCTGACGTCGGCGATGCCCGCCCCTTGGCGGCGCTGGTTGCGGCAGGTGGCCATCGCCAAAGACGCGGTCAGCCCGGAGGAGGTGTCGTGCCCCATGGCATCGAAGATCGCCAGGTGCGCGGTGTCGCCCGCGACGGCGTAGTCGAAGGGTCCCCGGCGATCTGGTAGGCGGGTTCCATGGCGGCACTGACGACGACCCGGTCGTTAGCGAAGGTCATGGGCGGCATCAGCGCCCACTGCATCTCCGCCGAGACACTCATCGGCCGGGCACGGGCCAGACACGCGTAGGAGTCGCTGTTGGTGCGTTTGGACACCAGCAGCAGACCGGCCATCGACGCCAGAGCCTGCCCCATACCCGCGAGGACACTGGCTTCCGATGGAGGCTGGGGTGCGGCGTCCTGGACGAGGTGGAGCACGCCGAGGCGTTCGCTGCCGTCCAGCACCGGGATCCAGCTCTGCAAACCGTCCGCGGTGAGCATGGGGCGCAGCATTTGGTAGGCGCGACCCGCGGGGGTGGTGTCGATCCATCCGCAATTCCTGTCCGCCCGCGCCGGCGTTGTCTCCGCGGCCGGTGACTTCGCGTAGCACGTCTTCTTGGAGGTCGGACACGAACAGTCGTGCTCTTCCGGCCCCGGCGGCGGCTCGGCCGAGGAGATCCGGTGTCTGCTCGAATGGGGCGTGGTGGCTGGCCTCCAGCAAGCCGGCCAGTATCCCGGCCAGGCCAGGGAGAGGTGACGTCATGACGCGAACCCCGAACAGGAAGGATGGGGAGAATCGCGTCGGCACCTGATCCGTGTACCTGGCCGGTGCAAGGCGGACGGGCACGAGAAGCCCAGCGGCTGTGACCGAACACCCTATGGCCCCACCAAATTGGTCCATGCGGGTAGGCGGCGATGGTCTGGTCCGTGCTTTGCCGGTTCGCCTTTCCGTTCTGGGGCCGCACCAAGGTGGGCCACAACCCGTTCGCAGGCAACGTCGGCCACGAGAAGCATGCGGAGACCGGCAGCAGAGTCAGCTGTGGCCGTCCGAACGGACGGGTGTCAAGACGCGGTGGGGTTGTAGCCCCACCGCGGGTCAGCCTGCTTTGAAGGTCTCATCGGAAAGCTACTCGCGGCGGGCCGGACGCCGTTCCAGGTGCGCGATTACGCTGGTGTGGAACCGGTCCACGGCGTTGTCGACGCTGCGGATGAAGCCGGATTCGGCGTTACCTCTTGTGCTACCAGTGCTTTTGAGGAGTGAGAGCCGGAACCCGGTGATGGGGGAGCCATCTTTCGGTAGCAGGTCGCCCGGCTCGGGGCGCAGCTTCTCCAGTGTGCCCCGGGGCCCGCCACTCTGGCTCGCGACAAGGGTCTCGACATGGAGATCGGCCGGGGCTTCGGAGAGTTGGCGCACCAGGCGCTTGGCCCAACTGAGGGGGTAGCCCTGCTCGGGGGCTGGGATGTCGATGGATGTACGGAGCTTGCTGGTCCGCAGGTCGGCAGTGATCGCGAGGATGCCGATGGTGCTGTCGATGCGGATCTCGGCGTGTAGGCGGCCGTCTTCGCACAGACCGTCGGCGAGCGCGGCCCGGCGTGATTGTGGATCGGAGCCGCGCTTAGCGCGCTGGACAGGCAGCACCTTCTCTCCGGCCTCGCCACCTAAGCGTAGGCAAACCTGGCGGATGAGGCGTTCCCAGCTCTCAACGACCTCCACCGCGCGCGGGTCGCCCTGGCACAAAGTCTCCGCGTCGATGCCATTGCGTACCGGAACCCAGGCCGGGCCCATGTTCTGGAAGCCGTGGCAGCCGGAGTTCTCGTGCTGGAGGTAGTGCAGAAGTTCCTGGAGGAGCCACGCATGGGCGGCGTTGCCGACACCTTCGTGGCGGATGAGTATCTGAGCTTGGTAGGTGACCTCGGCCCAGGACAGGTGCCAGAGGGCGACCTTGTTCTTCCGCCTGCCGTCGATCTTGACACTGACCAGCGGACTGCCTTCCAAAGCGACATCGTTGGAAAGCGTGATCACAGCCTCATAGCCACGTTTGGCCGCGATGTCCATGTAGTCCTGGACCTGCTCGCCCTTGAGCGAGTTGCCGTTGGTCTTCGCTTCAACGAGGGCTGTCCACAGCTTGCCGGCGCGCTCGACCCGGATAACGCCGTCCGGGCGCTTCGGGGCGTCGCCGTGGGGGAGCGAGACCTCCGTGAACGTCTCCATCCGCCCGGCTGGGGCGCCGAAGGCGGCGGTAAGACGGCGCCCGAACTCCGGTACCTGGGCCATCACCGACAGAAGGATCGAGGTCGCCCGAACCTCGCGCTCATGGTCGCTCTTGAGCGACGAAGCGGGGAACAACCGGGCCGTCCGCCAGGCGTCGTTCTCAGCGAGAGTCTTCTTGGCAGCCTTGGGCAGGATCACCTTCTTCTTGGCAGTGCGCGGTCGCCGTGACGAAACAGGGGCCTCGGATGCCACGACGGGAACCGGGACCGGTGCCTCCGGCACGGGTGGGGCCGCAGTGGCGCGCGGCTCCAGCACTTGCGACGCCGCTTCCGAAGAGGCCGCCTGCTCATCCGGCTCTTCGGCGTCATCGACATCTATGCCGAAGTCGGTCGCCAGCCCAACCAACCCGGTCTCGTAACCCTGCCCAACGGCCCGAAACTTCCACTCTTCACCGCGCCGGTAAAGCTCAGCGAAGAGGAACGCACTCTCCACCGTCGCGTCCGTGATGGAAAACCCGATGATGCTCTCGCCGGCACTGTCGGCCAGCGTCACCCTCAGATCGTCCAGATCACCGAACCGCGCACCCCTGTAGCGGCTGGCCGCCACGACGATGCGCTCCACCTCACCGGGCATTACTGCCAAATCGAGATTGATACGGTCCTCACTGCCGCTGCCCGTCGGCGTTTTCCCGAGCAACTGCACAGTTCCGTCAGGACTGGCCTGATTGTTGTAGAAGAAGAAGTCCTCTTCGCTGCGCACTTTGCCGTTGGCATCGAGTAGCAGCACAGAGACGTCCGCGTCTCCGTCCCCCTCTGCGCTCGTCCAACTCAGGCTGACGATCACGGAACCTATGTCCGGGCTCAGGCTGGGCAGGCTGACGTTCGCACCCTTGATCAACTCATGCATGGAGCTCCCCCTGGGAATCCTCACGGCATTGCGAGAACGTCCACGGACGGGGACTCCGCACGGAAAGTCGCCTGCAACTGGACAGTTCTCGTTGACTGCGCAGGAGGCAGTGGCCCCCGCCGCCCGAACATGCCTGAATATTATCGGCGGATTCCTGCCAGCCACCCGCGAGTCGGCAAATACCGGTCGACAAAGGTGCCAGTGATAGCTGTGGGCACCAAGTGGCGCTCTCAACCGCTTCGGCACAGCGCGGCGCAGTGCCAGTGCATGTGCCAAGCCCGTCTTCAGGGCGCAGCGGACAGAGCGCCGATCTCGCTTCCAGGCGATGAACAGCTGGTCACTTGATCTCGGAACCAGATGGCACTGGAGACGCGGACAAGGCGCCAACTTCACTTGGCGGGCGCCAGGGACCCGCTGCCTTGCTCACCGCTGGGTGTTCAGGCCGCTGGCGCGGGCGATGCCGTCGAGCGTCGCGTCTTCGGCTTCCCGCTGGGCCCACCAGGTGTTGAGCTTGGTTGGGACGGCGGTGAGTTGTTCGGGGTCGTTGGCGATGTCGGCTTGGACCATGGCCCCGTTGAGGGAGCCGTCGGGGCCGGGCATGTCGATGTAGTGGTGGTCGGTGCGGCCGGTGGCGAGCATGGTGATGACGGTGGCGAGTTCCTGGTGGAGGCCAGAGGTGAATGCGGTGTCGTCGATCTGGAAGGAGCCGTTACCGCCCGTGGCGATCTGGCGGCAGAACTCGTTGACCGCTTTGGCGAGTGTCTTGTATTCCGCGGGTGCCATGCGGGCGCGGAGGGTTTGCATGTAGAGGCCGACGAATGCGGCTGGGCCGACGCCGGAATCCTTGCTTCCGTTCTCGTCGTTCATCCCGCGAGTCTTGACCCGCTTCCTCCCCAAGTCCAGGGGTATGCACCACCTTCCTGCCGCCGACTCGGGACAGGGCAAGCCCTCCGGGAAGGAAGAGGCTGGAGAAACAGAGTTCCTTCCGAGTCCTGGCCGTTCAGGGGCCGGTGAGGATGTCGTGGGTGCCGACGCGGTGCCAGATGATGTGGGCCTGCACGGGTTGTACCGGGGTGCCGCATTGTCATGTGGCGCGCCCGTTGCCGTCCCAGGTGTGCTCGAAGACAGCGGGCGTCCACTGGACACCTTCCACGCGGAGCCTGGGGCGGAATGTACCGCCGGTGCGGAGGTCGTGGAACGAAGGCTGTGTGCACGATGCGGCGGAATGCCCCCAGCTCGACCCGGCCCCGCCCGGCACCCCGGTCACCAAACCCACCCCTCACACACGAAGCCGGGCCCGTAGCCGATTCTCGCGTCAACTTGACTGCGAACGACGTGCTACAGCATTCCGGTTAGGTCGGCGAGCCACCGGCCTAGGACATCTGAGCTGATGGCCCACGGCACTGCGAGACCTGCGGGAAATGCAAGCAGGCAGAGCCGTAGGCCGAAGTCGGCGGCGCGTGTGCCTTGAGTGCGCTTCGGCGGCGTCGGCATCGCCATGCCGACGCTGAGGAGCATGGCGAACACGCATATCAGCACCACGAGGGTTCCGTAGCCGAGGAGCCTCCAGGGGCTAACCGTGGACGAGTTCTGGAGGCCAGCCGTGAAACCGGTCGTGACTAGGGCGATGGCGCTGGGCCCGGCTAGAGCGTAGAACCAGGTCCGTGAATGGCTCAGGAGCTGGTACCTCCCCCTGACCAGTCGGGAGCGGAAGGGGCGTGGGCTCAGGTCTGCGAGGTCTCGCGACATACCCAGTTCGGAAGGATAGCCAGCGAGGATGCGGGCGTAGGCGCGCTCGAAGGCGGATACTTCGTGATCTGTCGCCCCCATCACACGTACCAGGGACTCCAAATGGTTCCAGGTGTCGGGAAGGACGTCGTCGTCGATCCAGCGCATGACAGTCATATAGACGAGGTCGTCTTTGAGGTGTCCTGGAAATGCGGTCGGGGTCAGTTTCCCCAGTGGCTGTCTTCCCTCTCGCTGCAGCAGCAGCGACAGAGCGTCGGACAACGCTGTCGGTGTCTTGACCCCTTCCAGGCCCGACAGTAGTTCCCCTGTCTGGCTCGGCAGATTGTCCCGGTGGGTGCCGGTCCTGGACTCGGCCAACGCGTCCCAGCCGTGTGCTGAGCTGATCGGTACTGCCGCATCCTGCCTGGTCAGGGCTTTTCCAGTGTTGTCCAGCCCATGATCGGCGGCAGTATCGTGGACTGCCCCAGCTGGACCGCGTTCGAGGGTGTCCGTCTGCACGATTCGGGTGAGTGTCACCTCGCCGTAGTTGCTTTCGGCGTCGAGTCCGATCTGAAGTCCCAGGTCATCCAGCTCTTGATCCTGTGCGTCCAGCTGCTGCTGCGCTGCTTCGAGGAGCCGATGAATCTGCTCCAGTGGAGGCAGGTTCAGTTCTTTCACAGGTGAAAGGTTCGAACTGCGAGCTTTAGCGTCATTCCCGAACGTGTTCGGGTCGATGTGCCGTAGAGCCATGCGTTCGACTGCTACCTGCTTCTCGGCGGCCAGCCGGAGAGAGTAGGCCTTCTCCTCCGCTCGGCGGGCCTGGTCCAGCTTCTCGTCTGCCTGGCGCCGGTACTCCAGCGACAACTGCAGCTCATGCTGAAGCTCTGCCTGAACCTCCTTCCGTGCTAGGTCTCGCTCGCTCTCAAGCAAGGTGCAGCGTTCTTGCAGAGCGGACACCATGTCTTCTAACTGTTCGCGGCGCTTCTCCGACGCGGCGAGCTTCTGCATCGCCTCAATCTGTCGCAACCGCGCGTCATCCAGCCTCAGCAGAGCTGCAGCGACAGCATCCGCCCGGTTCGGCCCAGGGGCTGCCACCGGAAGATTCGCCACACCGTCCAGCGCCTTGACCGCCTGCTGAGCGGCTGAGAGTAGCCGCAGCCCTTCCCTGAGCTGTCGGCTACGCATCACGGGCTCGGGCAGATAACGGGCCGCCACCTCTTCCACTAGCTCTTGAGGCGGAAGCCTGCTTCCGTCACGAAAACTGCTCCAGGAGGACTTGCCGTATGGAAAATCCTCCTCAAGTGATCGGACCCTTATCCCAGACGTGACCCTTCGCAGCCAAAGAGCGAACTCATTGGCCTGCTCAGTCCGGCCTTTCAGCGCCCCCAGCGGTCGCCCCATGCGCTCCCCGAACTCACCTTTGTCCAGGAACAACCCGTCGTTGTCCCTGATGTACCGATGCCCGCCTGCGAAGACACACGCGCAGCGAAGCGGACAAAGAATGCATGCGCCAACGTGAGTCCCACGAGTCCAGTCGACCACGGGAGATCAAATTGAGCGCCAACTCGCCCAGCCCCAACCGACGTTCATGGCCATACGCGGTCACGGCGATCGTAGCCCTCGCCGTTCAGCAAGGATGGGACGTCCAACAGGTCATCAGCCTCTCGGTGATCTTGCTGGTCTTCATCGCGCTCATTACCTCAGCGGATCGCAGAGACGGGTGAATGGGCGGCCCGTCAAACAGCGCTCAGCAGCGTGGCCAGAAGCAGACCGACGAACGCGTTGTCGGCCTGGCGGAAGCGTTGGTGCTGTTCTGGGGTGAAGCGGGTGGTGGGCACGTTGGTCTTCTCCGGGAAGCACGAAGCCCCCGGGTTGCCGGGGCGGTGGGCGTCTTGCTGGGGTTGAGGAAGGGGTTGGTGACGTGGTGGGGGCGGGGCGTCTTCAGCCGTCGGGTGGGGGAGTGGCGCGTAGGTATACGCGCCACGTCGATGGCGTCGGTTACTTGGCGTTTTTGAGGTTGGTGAGGCTGGTGTGGCGCTCGCCGCGCAGCATTTGCATGGCCGGGCCGGTGTCCGCCTGACGGGTGTGACGTGGCCGCCGGCTCCCGCTGTACTGGATGGGCGGTAAACGTTCGGTGAACTGTCCCGCCTCGCGGGATCGAGCTTTTCCGCAGGTCAGAGCAGGCGTCCCCTGGGGGATGCTGAGTGTCGCCAAGGTTCAGAGGCGTAATGCGTGGCGTTACTACCTGCGCCATGTCCTGGCCGGGCATGGTCCCCGCCTCGCGGGAGAGGAGCCGAGCGATCTCCGCACGCTCCTCGCCCAGATGCCTCGTCCATGACGGCCTACCAGATTTCGATCAATTGTGGAACCACAGCACCGCCACCTGACGCCCCACGACGACCGGGTTGGGGGCGGGTACTCAGAGGTGGGTCTGTCCTCCGATGAGTCTGATCGGTGTGGTCGGTCACGCGACATCGGCGTCGTGCTCGATGACCTTGAGCCGCGATCCGATTGCCACGGCCGGATCTACCCAACCCTCCACAGGTACCGGATCTACCCAACCCTCCACAGGTAAAGGGCGGTCCGTCTGCAACGGCGAGCAGCCAGCGGTGAGTTCGAGGTGTGAGGATGGGTGCCTTCATCGGTGACTGGAAGGGAAGGGACCCATGAGCGGTCAGCAACCAGATCAGGGGCAGATCGAGGCTCGGCAGGTGGCTGAGGCGTGGGCACGGATCGAAACATGGCTGGCAGAGCACGCTCCGGTCTCTTTCGCTTCGCTGAGGGAGGGAGCGTCTGAAGAGGAGATTGCCGCGCTGGAAGACGCCATCGGCGTTCGTGTGTCCGCTGGGTTAAAGGCGCTGTGGCAGGCGAACGCTGGTGCGGAAGAGGCGGCTTGCGCGGTGTTCATGCTGGGCAATTGGGCGCTGATGGGGCTTGATGCGGTGGAGGACGTGTACCGAAGGCGCATGCGGTTTCAGCGGGACCATGAGGCCGAGGGGTACATGACGTGGAAAGAGGCGTGGATTCCGGCCTGTTCGTACACCGTGACGGACACCTCCTACGGGCTGTGCGTGGACGGGGAGAGCGGCACGCTGTGGGAGTGGGAGGAGAACGCGGTGGTCACTCCCCGGTTTGATTCTCTGAGCGACTATCTTGAGGAGATGGCCGACGCGCTCGAGGCGCCCGGCCTTGCTGTCGGGCCCATGCCAGGAGTGGCCCGTGGGGCTCTGATGTGGGGCGAGCCCTCTGACCCAGAGGCCAAGGACGCGTGGGCTCCGCTGGCCTGAGCGCACACGGCAGGAGAGGGCCGATCGTAGTGACCGGCCCCCTCCTGATCATGTGCGGCTTTTTCAAGTTAGACCTTGCGCCAGGCGCAGGTGGTGGCTGCGCTGGTGCAGTGCTCGAAACCGGGATTGGAGACGAAGAACTCGTCCTTGTCCAGCAGGCGCCACGCCGGGGCGGGATACTGTTTGAACGCCCCAGAGTTCTGTGTGGTGGGGATCGCGGCTCGGCCGCACCTCTCAGCCCCGGTGGGTCCGTCCGCGGCGATGCGGGTATCCGCGAGGAGACCGAAGTTGGCGCTACCGTCGCCCATCCTGTCGGTGTAGAGCTGGGCACATTCGTCGCCGCTGGCTACTTCGTTGACTCCGCCGGGGAAGCCACCGCTGTGATGGGTGGAGGCCATGGCGTACTCGTCACAGGTGAGCTTCTCCAGGGTGCTATCGGTGGGGTGTGCTGTCCAAGCAGATGGGCAGATCTTGGCGCGACTCTTGGCCGAGGTCCACAGAGTGCCGTCGGGGCCCTTGGTAGTCGAGTCCGGGCCCAAGTACTTCAAGAGGGAATCCCACCGCTTCGCCCCGGCGTGATCAGGCATCTTCTCCTGCATCAGCCAGTAGTACGCCCCGGCTGCCGGGTTGAAGTTGGTGTCGACGGTGTAGGTCGGCTTGAAGAACGGTAGAACGCAGCCGGGTGCCGCAGAACCCGAGATGTTGTCGCAGCGAGGGGCGAGCTCCCGCATGGTCGTCACGCCACTGGTCCCGAAGTCTGCGGTCGCGGGGTTTCCACCGGCGTCCACGTTCGCGGTGATTGACCAGCCGAGGTCGATGGTCTCCTTGCCTGTGCCGTTCCACTGAGTGGTCACGTTGCCGCGGCGGATGCTGTAAGGCGCCCCGCTAGCCGTACTCCAGTATCCGGTGGACGAGTTGTTTTGGTCATCAGTCCAGCGGACGTTGGAGGTGACACAAGAGGAGCAATTGTTGCCCACGTTCCACCGGAGAGTGACCCCTTTGAGGAGCGGGTCGATACTCCGCGGGGTGATGACGATCTGTTGGTCGAACTCAGGAAAGTTGCTGCCACTGTCGCCCTTGGTGGGGTAGGCCTTGATCCGTTGCTCGATGCTGAAGGTCGCGGTACCCAGCGCAGGTTTCTGCGGGTCGGTGTCGGTAAAGATCAGCGTGGCGTTGCCGACGCTCTTCATACAGGCGTCGGTGCGGTTCATGTAGTCCTTGCCCAACGGCTTGCCGTGGCACCAGGCCACCAGTTCCGAAGCCGGGGCGACGGCCGACGTCAGGTACGGGCTCTTCTTTTCGTTCTTGTCCGGAGGGTTCAGCTCGACGCACAGCTTGTGCCCCTTAGCGTCAGCCTTGGAGCAGCTCTGCTTGATACCGGGTTTCGCGTCGCTGGTCGTGTCGGGACTGACCTGCGGGCGTTTGCCCTTCTTGGCGGCTTCGCCGCTGTTGCGGTTTCCGTTGGCGACCGCAGCGGCCGGCAGCGCAGGGCCGGGGTCGGTGCGCGTGAACTCTATCTCGGTCTGTGCTACCGGGTTGATCGTGGAGGTGGCCTGGGGCGCGGGGAAGGTCACATACGGGACGATCTTGAAATTCGCCCATGGTGACCAGGTCGTCTCATACAGGCTGCCGTCGAAGGCGTTGGTGCGGAATGTGTAGGTGACGCCCGGCTTCAGCTTCCCGTAGGGGACGGGGACCTTGGCAAGCGCACCGGAGGCCACGAAGGGCGATACGAGAACGCCGTATGGGTTGGCGTCGGTGAGCTTGACCTGTGCCTTCGGTGTGCCGTTGGGGTTGGTGGTCCACACCTCGAAGGTAAGGGTGCTTCTGTCGCCGTCGGCATCGGTGACGGTGTTGCGCAGGATCACTGCCGGAGTGATGACCTGCCAGGTGCTGCCGCTCTTGGTGAACTTCGGACCGGCCGCTGGGGACCTGCCCGAGACGGGGCGCGAGCCGGCTGCAGCTGCGTTCTCGGGACCGGCTGCTGGCCGAGCGGATGGTGCGGCCTTCGGCGAAGGGTTGGGGGTGAAGTCGGCGGCCGTCGCCGGGCTAGACCCCACAAGTAAGGCGACAGCTGCCCCAGCGGCAAGGCAACGTAACGCCAGGAACGGGCGTCTGTGAACCATGCTGACATCCTCCTCGATCGTAGAAATGTTCGAGGAGAGCACAGCAGATACCCGACTCAGGCCGTATGACCGAGATCACGGTTTAACTGCCCAGCAGAGGCATTCGAGAGCCCCTTGAGAAGGATCGAGAGGAATCAATCCTGGGTAGGCCACCCTCGGATCTCTGAAGATCTATCACGCGCACCCCGCGATACGAATGAAGAGATCCCCACGTGATAACGCCATTCAAAGAAAACTCGTGGCTTGGCTAGTCTCAGCCCTAGATTCCGCCTGCTTCTACCCGCTGACCCGAAACCGGACCGCCTTGTCGTACGAACGTCCGCCTCGCTGCCGGGCGCTAAGGGACCGGGCCCGCGCCGTCGGCGCCAAGGTCCTCTTGGTGGCAGATGAATTGGGCGGGGAATACTCGGACCGTGTCGAGGCCGTCCTCACTGCGCCCTACACCCCACCGGCATCACAGCCGAGTCGCTCACCGGACTACTCATCGCCGACGCACTGCTGCTCGCGCTGGCCACCTTCGACGAGACTCAGGCGGTGGAGGCCTCCCACCAGCTCACCGCGCTGCGGGAGCAACTACTGGCTCCCAAACGATGGGCCGTGAGGCGGCACTGAGAGCGCGCCGAGAAGTAGGTGAACAGTTGGCTGGACGGTGGCCTTCAGTGGAGGAAATGGAGGTACGACTCCAAGTCGCCAGCTACTTGCCCACCCCATACCAGAGCCGGGAGCCGCCCCGCCGGGAGCTGGCTAGGGACCACGCCGTCTGCCCGGGCTGCACACATCCGGACCGAAGGTTGGCTCACCGCTGGGTGTCCAGGCCGCTAACCCGGGCGATGCCGTCGAGCGTCGCGTCTTCGGCTTCCCGCCGTGCCCACCAGTTGTTCAGTTTCGCGCGGACGGCGGCGAGTTGTTCGGGGTCGTGGGCGATGTCGGCTTGGACCATGGCTCCGCCGAACGTTCCGTTCGGGCCGGGCACGTCGATGTAGTGGTGGTCGGCGCGGCCGGTGGCGAGCATGGTGATGACGGTCATGAGTTCCTGGTGGATGCCAGGGGTGAATGCGGCGTCGTCGATTTGGAAGGAGCCGGTACCGCCCTTGGCGATCTGGCGGCAGAACTCGTTGACCGCTGTGGCCAGTGTCTTGTATTCCGCGGGTGCCATGCGGGCGCGGAGGGTTTGCATGTAGAGGCCGACGAATGCGGCTGGGCCGACGCCGGAGTCCTTGCTTCCGTTCTCGTCGTTCATCCCGCGAGTCTTGACCCGCTTCCTCCCCAAGTCCAGGGGTATGCACCGCCTTCCTGCTGCCGATTCGGGACAGGGCAAGCCCTCCGGGAAGGAAGAGGCTGGAGAGACGGGGTCCTCCGATTCCTGGCCGTTCAGGGGCTGGTGAGGATGTTGTGGCCGCCGATGCGGCGCCCGATGATGCGGGGATGTCCGGGTCGTGCCGGGGTGCCGTATCGCCATGTGGCACGTCCGCTGCTGGACCAGATGAGTTCATAGACGCCGACGGTGCGCACCGCAGCCGGTCTCGCGGATGATCCAGAGCGTGGCGGGGCGGTCGGCGGGTTGCGGACGCTACGCCCAGACTGGGAAGAAGTCGAGCAGACGGGAGTCCCCTGCACGAACCTTTTTGACCGTGACATTGAGCTGGGCGCCCTCGGGTGCGTCGTTCTGGCGGATCCAGGGGGTGCAATACCACGCGGGATTTCCCTGAGTGTCTGCCACTATAATCTGCGCGCCGGTGCTGGCCAGCGTAACCTTCACTGTGATGAACCAGCCGTCGGATTCGAGGTCGCATATCCTGACGGATTCGCCTGCGATTCCCGGGTGGGGGTCGGCATTCCACTGGAAGCTCGCGATATCGGTTCCGCTGCTGTTTTTGAAGTACTTGATATCGCCCGGAGCTGCGGGGGCGGGGGCCCCTGCCATGCCAACGAGCACGCCGGCAGAGATAAGAGTGATCGCGCCACGACGCAGTGAACTGCGCAAAGACATGGAGACTCCTTGCTGAATCCGAGATGACGACAGACCATGACCGTCGTCCTTACTTTCCCTTACAGCCACCCGAAATTTCAATAGAGCAGAGTTCCGGCATGGCAGTATCACGTAATACACTCGCTAATTCCTCCTACGCTAGGCGTGCTTCGACGCCATGACCGCCGGCCTCGCTCTGAAATAGAGATCCGGCAAAGTAGAGATTAGAGATCGACACCAACAGGGTGAAGTAGATCAAAAGTGACGGATGGCCGAGCTTGATTCGACCTACTTCGACGGTAAGTTGAGGTCACCACGAAGGGGGCCGGTGAGTGGAGGTACCGCGGGTGCACCTCTGAAACTCTCAGCGGTCGAGCGCGAGTTCGCGCGGAACAAGGCTAGGACCGAGAGCGGATACACTCCGCGTTCCCGCCTGGCCCTATCCGATGTCCACGCCGTGGTCTTTGATGCCTGGTTCTTTCGCCGAGGAAGAGTACGCGGATGAGTTGGTAGTGGGTGTGCAACCCGGCGCCCGATCGGTGAGTCAGGGGCCGGTGAGGATGTCGTGGCCGCCGATGCGGCGCCAGATGACGTGCGGGGTGGTGGGACTCACCGCGGATCCGTATTGCCAGGTGGCGCGTCCGGCGGGGCCGGTGCCCATGGACCAGGTGAGTTCGTAGATGCCGGGGAAGCCGCTGACCTGCTTGACGCGTAGTCCTGGGCGGAAGCCGCGGCCGGTGCGGAGGTCGTGGACGAAGGCGTTCACCGTCTGGCGGAAACGGTGGCGTTGTTCGGGGGTGAGGCGGTTCAGGTCGGTGGTGAAGCGGGGGAGGGTTTCGTAGGTGGGCACGGCGAGCTCCTCCAGTACGCACGAAGCCCCCGGCCAGGTGTTGGCCGGGGGCGGTGGTGGGTGTTCGTGTGGAGGGGCGTCGGTGGCGTTGGTTGGTCAGTGGTGGTCGTTGGTGTCGGTGGTTGGTGTGGTCGGGCGCAGTATTCGCACGGCCGGGGTCAGTTGCCGTAGCGGGCGTTCATCAGGTCGTTCCACTGCTGTGCGCGGGTCATGTCGTTGGCGCAGGTGGTGCAGTGGGGCAGGTAGTCGGTCCGTGTGGGGTACGGCGTGTTCGAGCGGACGACGACGGTCGGGCGCAGCGTGAGGGGGCGACGGCACAGAGGGCAGAGGTCTGCGGAGATCTGTTCGTTGTTCATGGGGCGGACTGTGCACACGCCTGTGGCTTAATGTCGCGTGCTGGTGGGGCGGCCCGTCTGACGGGAGTTCCGGTAAAGACTTGGTGATGGCCTCCCGCCCGGCGGGAAGGACCCCGGATCGCGCTTTTGCGCAGGTCATAACCGGTGTTCCATGGCCCGGTGATCAGCAAATCGGCGCTCCGCCCGGGTGACGGAGTGCGCTACCTCTTCCGCGGCGTGATGGTCGGTGACGGCCACCGCCCCGCGGGCACGGCGCTGCGCGACGCCCAAGACGAGGCGGGTGTCCCGCCCGGGATCTGGAGGGGACATGGCCTTACGGCGGTCGGCCTCACGGCCGGGGATGTGGTGACGGAGCGGCAGGCCGAGCTGCTCCTGGGGGAGGGGCGGCACCCGGACGCGGACCGGATCGAGCGCGAGCGCCTGGATGCGGGCGACGATCCGGCGAAGGCCCGTCGGGCGACGGTGTTGGGCAGGCCCGTCGAGCACAACCGGTCACCGGAGACGGAGAAGGCCAAGGAGCGCACGCCTTGGCTGGGCATGGACCTGGTGTTCCGGCCGCCGCCGACGGCACACATCGCGTGGGCGCTCACCGATGACGAGACCCGCTTGGTGCTGGAGTCGTGCCAGGACACCGCTGTGGACAAGACGTTGGCGTGGGTGGGGGAGTCGGTCGCTCAGATCCGGTCGGGGAGCGGCGGCAAGCACCGCACACCGGTCCGCGACGGGTTGATCGTCGCGGTGTTCCGGCACTACGAGTCCAGAGCTGAGGAGTCGAAGCCGCTACTGCACGATCATGCGGTGGTGTCGATCCGCGCCCGCCGGCCGGACGCCAAGGGCACATGGGGCAACCTGTCAGCGGACACGCTGCTGGCCCACATCGTCGCCGCCGACACCCTGTACCTCCTGTTCTTCATGGAGGAGGTGTCGGCGCGGCTCGGGTGGGCCTGGGAGCCGCGCGAGGTGACACCCGGCCGCCGTCCCGTCATGGAGATCGCCGGCATCGACCAGCGGCTCATCGGCTGGCAGTCCACGCGCCGTCAGCAGATCGAGGAAGCGCTGTTCGTCCTCACCGCCGAGTACGTGGAGGAGCACGGGCACGCGCCGGGGGAGAAAGCCGCCTACGGGCTGGCCTGCCGGGCCGCCGACCGGACCCGCCCGCCCAAGCGCAAGGAGCCACGGCCGCTGTCCAAGCTGCGCGAGAGCTGGCGGGAGTCGGCCATCGCCGCGTTCGGCGCCTGCACCATCTACAAACTGGCACAGCGGGCGCGGGCGGCGGCCGCGGCGGTGTGGGCACGGGTGCGGCCGGTGGTCGACATCGTGCTGGCGGCCGTCGACACCGTGGCCGTGGTGTACGTGATGCGCGGGGCGTTCAAGCGCCATCACCTGCTCGCCGAAGCACGCCGCTGCCTCTCCTACGTCCTGCGCGGCCGACCCCATGAACCCGGCCTGGACGAACAGATCGTGCAGACCGTGATCGACGACTACACCCGCCCCGTCGGCCGGGGCCTGGCGATGACCGCCGACCTGCGCACCCTGTACCCGCACGACACCGACGACCAAGCCGTGCTGCGCCCGCTGACCCGCAACCGAGCGCTTGCCCTCTACGCGCGGGCCCGCATTGCCGCCGGCGCGCTGAGTGCCCGGGTCTATGCGGCCCGGCGTTCGGAGCGCCTCGGTTTCCGCACCCGCCCGCACCATGTCACCGTGCCCGACGCGTCGAGGTCTGGCCCGCGGCCATCGCGCCCGGACCGGAAGGCCGGCCGTGCACAGCAGCAGGGGACCGACGTTGCCGCGCTGGATCAGACCCGCGCCACGATCGAGGCCGTCGCCAAGATGGCCGCCAAGCTCCAGGACGGCGTCCGGGAGCGCGCCGTCGCCCGCGGCCCCCGGCCGCATCCCGCCCCGCCGTCGCCCGCGCCGTCACACACCCCGCCGCCCGGCGCGCAGCAGACGCCTGGCCGGACCCCCACGGGAGGACCCGCATGACCACGCCCGAAAACCCCGAAAACCCCGAAAGCCCTGAGAACCTGGAGAACTCCGAGAAGCTGGAGATCCCGGGGTTGAAGGACGCCCTCGCCCGAGCCCGCGCGGCCCACGAGGGGACGGCCTCCGAGTTCGACGAGGACCAGGAGCCCGAGCTCGATGAGCTTGAGCCCGATGAGCCTGTGGGGTGGCAGCCGGTCTGGAAGCGGCCCCGGAAGCCGAAGTCGAAGGCGGAGAAGAAGCGGGAGCTGCGCAAGCAACGGCGGCGGCTCCAGGACGCCGTCAAGCGCCGCCTCGCAGCCAGGGAGTCGCACCGACCTCGGTCCCGGCAGAGCCGGATCGGCAACGCGGCCGCGCGCCGCGATGCCCGCGCCCTGTCCCGGGTACGGCACTCGAATGCCTGGCTGTGGTGACGAAGCCAGGCATCGTCCATCGAGCGGACCCCGCGATGCTCCGCATCCGATGCGCGATGCACGACACCGGATGTGGAACGACGTGGACTCCATCCCGGTGCACCGGAAGACGACGGACTCCACTTCAGCGCGCACCGCGATGTCGTGCATCGCATCCGGCGCCGCGCCACCCGACGATGCCCGGCACTCACGCGCGCCCGGTGCGCGCGTATCCGATGCCCCGACCGCATCGGAGCGCGCGCCGATGCGGTGCACCCCTTTACCAGGTGTCGGTGGGCGCGCGTTGTTCCTAGACCAGGTTCGCTATCCGGCGCGTTTCCCCTTGGTGCGTCTGGTTTCGGCTTTCGCTCGGGTCGCGGTCAAGGGGCTGTGTGATAGAGGGCCCGCGCGCTCGTGGCGCGCGCACCGCGCGCCTGGTGTGGTGCGCCGGATGGTGGCGCGCGCATCGCGATGCCCGACACTGGCGGTGGCGCGCGCCACCGCCACCGCCACCGCCACCGCCAGTGTCGGTGCCGTGTTACCGGGCGGTCGGGTGTCCCGGGTGCGCTTCCATCGCCTGCTCCATCCCGGCCGCTTCCAGTCGGTGCAGGACGTTGGCGACGTCTTCGTGTTCGTCGGTGAGGATGTTGTCGGTGAAGCGGACGATGGTGTCGGCGATGCCCGGCAGGCATGCCAGGCACTCGCCGTGGCACAGAAGTTCCAGCAAAATCCGTCCGAGCGCGGCGGCCAGGAACGAGTGGGCACACGGCTCTCCGTCGTGGTCGTCCGCGGCGGTGACCGGGATGATGACGCGCGCGGCGACGTCCAGGAGCAGCCGGTGCAGCTCCGGGCCCGTGGCGTCGGCGACCGCGCAGGCGGTGTCGATGTCGTCGGCCTGCAGCGCCCGGATGTAGGCGAAGGCGTCGGCGACGTCTTGCGGCTCCATCGGAGCGAGCGGCGCGGTGACGGTGTTCTCGGGCATGACGACTCCCTCATGTACGGGCCACCCCGCGGATCGCGGCGACCTCGAAGCCACCCTCGAACCGCAGCCCTGTGGACAGAGTCCGGGCGTTGACGGGGGAGAGTTCTCCCCCCTCCGGGTGTGACGACACACGAGAGTTGGCAAATCAGCAGGCTTGTTGGCAAACGGTGCCAACGTACCTTTGCGGCTACTCTGCGAAGCCGCAGTTACCGGGCTCACGATCTGCGTGGCGCACTGGGAGGAAGCTCGATGCGGGGCTGCAGCGTTTGTGGGCTCCCTCGAGCGGCGGGCGCAGCCCTCGCCGCCTTGGACGCTCACGCGAACCGCGCCCGCATGTGTGTTCTTACCGGCCCTTGGGCGTCGTCAGAGAGTTGACGCCGATCTTGACTACGGTTGCCGCTTGTTGTGGAGTGATCACGACCTGTAGTCGACGGAGTCAGGAGTGCTTCATGCCGCCGAGCGAAGGAAACAAGGGCTACATCTACAGGGGTCGGAAGGTCAGCAAGTCCAAACTGACGTTCCAATACACATACTGGAAGGGCAACGACAAAAGGGTGGACTACACGTCGTACCTGTCGGAGACGTCGGAGGGCGGCACCCCCAACTACTCACTGGGCAACCAGACTTTGGTGTTCCAGAACGTCAAGCGGACGGATTGGGGCTTCGGGGCAGACCTGCTGATCAGCGGCGGCGACTATGACGGGTACTACCTCTCGTTGAGTCCGCAGCACTACTTGCAGGCCAGGAGCAATGCACTGCGGTGGCATTTCGAAGATGAGGGGCCGTACTACACCTGGTCGTCGCCGGATTACGAGGTCTACGTGCGGATCACCTCGGAGAAGGTGAAGGGCAGCGACAGCGTCTACCTTCGGGCCCTGGCCGGTAAGCCGACCGACTATGAGGGCGAGTTCAACATCAAGGTCCACTGATAGGCCAGTGGATCCTGCCGAACTGTGCGCGGTGACGGTTCGCCGCACAGCGGATTGCTGAAAGTGCACGTGGCCTCCGGATCGACAGGACGGCCACTGGAGGTTTCCGGTATGCCCCCGGCCTTCGCCGGGGCTGGTTCCGTGCCTGTCTTCGGGGCTCAGTGGCCGAGAAGCGGTACGTCGACCTCATCGAGGTAGTAGGCGCGAACGGCCTGGACCAGTTCTTCCGTGGAAAGCTGCCCGTTGCCGCTGGTGTCGATCTGGGCGAACGGGGTGCCCATGTCGGAGGTCCGGACGCCGACCGCCTTCAGCCAGGTCATGAACTCGCGCGGGTTGATCTGGCCGTCGCCGTCCCTGTCCGCCAGTTTGATCAGGGCCTTGATGGCCGGCGTGAGGGCCTTGGCGAAGCCCGCGCCGTCACTGCCGATGATGCGGTCATCGACCACAGTCTTGAACTGTTCGGGAGTCAGCGCACCAGTGTGCGCGTCGATCCCGGCCTTCTCGGCAAGGAAGTCCCACAGGTCCAGGTAGGCGTCGCTCAGCGCACGGCCGGACGGGGAGGCGGGGGTTTCGCCGAAAGCCTGGAGGACGCGCCTGGCATCGGCTTCCCAGTCGGCCCGGTCGATACGGCCGTCACCGTCGACGTCCCAGCCGGCGAAGCTGCTCTGGACACGGCCGTTCTGCACGGACGTGGTCATCTCGGCTGTCTCCTGATGGATACATGCGGCTGGCAGGAGGAGCTGGGCGGTAGAACGCTGCCGAGGTGTCCCGTCCGGGGAGAACCCGGGCGGGACACCGTCGCATGCGGCTGTTACGGGACCATGAAGTAGAACGGCCGGTTCACCTGGGCTTCCTCGGCTCCTTCATCCAGACCACCCAGGCGTCCGCCGGCACCCAGGCCGAGGAGCCTCCCAAGGCGCCCAAGGCCACCGCCGAGAAGCCGTCCGATCCCAACTAGGTTCACAGGTCCGAGTGGTCAGGGGCGGTACCGCCCCTGACCACTCGTGCGTTCACACGGGGAGCAGCTGCCACTGGCGGTCGCGGTGATCGTCCTGCACGCTGTATTGCTTGATCACCGTGGGGGCGTTGGTGTCGACGCGCAGCAGCAGACCGCTGTTGCGGTTCGCGATCTCATAGACCCGCGGGGTGTCGGTCACCGACCCCATCGGGATCAGCCTCCACTGCTGGTGCTCGGCGTCGCTGCCCTCGTAGGCACGCTGCGCGACCACCGCCCCGTCGACGGTGCCTCCTCCGACGACCTCCAGCACCTTGCCGCTGCGCACGTTCTCGATCCGGTACAGGACCTCACCCTCGTCCTGGCCCGACACGATCAGCCGCCACCGCTGGTGAGACCTGGGAGAAGCCAGGGCCTGGTGGATCTCGGCCCTGTCCTTCGTGGACTCACGCAGGACCCCCATCCGCAGCCTGCTGCGCACATTGGCCCAGGAAACCACCGTGCCCGACTCGGGCAAACCGGCCATCCTCTCCGACGCGATCTTCCGGATCCGGTTGTTGAAGAGGTCGGCGATGTAAAGCGTGTCGACACAGTCCACAGCGAGCCCGATCACGTTGTTCAGCTGGGCGGCTGTTCCCGGGCCGTCGTCGCCGCTGAAGCCGGCAGCACCCGTACCGGCCACCGTGCTGATCTTCCCGTCCGGCGTAACCTTCCGCACCCGATGATTGGCGGCATCGGCGAAGTAGAGGGTGCCCGTACTGTCCAGAACCGGGCCGATCGGCTTGTTCAGCTGGGCCGAATCGGCCGGGCCGCCGTCACCGCCGAAGCCCGCAGTTCCCACGCCTGCAACCGTGCTGATCTTCCCGTCCGGCGTAACCTTCCGCACCCGATGGTTGCCGCCATCGGCGAAGTAGAGGGTGCCCGTACTGTCCAGACACAGGTCGCTCGGCTTGTTCAGCTGGGCCGAATCGGCCGGGCCGCCGTCACCGCCGAAGCCCGCAGTTCCCACGCCTGCAACCGTGCTGATCTTCCCGTCCGGCGTAACCTTCCGCACCCGATGGTTGCCGAACTCAGAGACGTAGAGGACGCCGGAGCTGTCCACCGCCACCGCGAAAGGGGATTTCAACTGGGCGGAGGTGGCGGGGCCACCGTCTCCCCCGAATCCCGCGGTGCCGGTGCCCGCGACCGTGCTGATCTTCCCATCGGCCGTGATCTTCAGGATGCGGTGGTTGTTACTGTCGGCGACGTAGAGGTTGCCAGCGCTGTCCACTGTGATCCCACGCGGGTGCTTCATCTGGGCGGAGGTGGCGGGGCCACCGTCTCCCCCGGATCCGGCGGTGCCGGTGCCCGCGACCGTGCTGATCTTCCCGTCGGTCGTGATCCTGCGGAGCCGGTGGTTGTCGCGGTCGGAGAAATAGAGGGTGCCGGCGCTGTCCATCACGAGACCGTAGGGACGGTTCAACTGCGCGGACACGGCTGGTCCGCTGTCCCCGGCGAACCCCGCAACCCCGGTCCCCGCGACCGTGCTGATCCGGGGTGCCGAGTCCTCGCCACCGGTGTCTGCCGCCTGAGGAGTGCTCACTGTCGTCCCTTCGCCGTGCACCGACCGCTCACTACAGCCGGCTGTAGATCGATTCCAACAAGGCATGCGGACAGCCGGACGGCAAAGTCACCAATGGGTGCCTTCGCGGTTTGCGTTGACGGAGACCGTCCTGGATCGGATCCGGGACCACCGACCACGAAAACCCTGCGTAGTCGTAAGTTGCCAACTAGCGCGCGTCATTCTTGCCAACTACGACGCGTCACATCCCGCTGAGCAGGACCGCCGCGCCTCCCTATTTGCCAACAAGGCTGCACTGTCACACCGGGTTGTGACTGGACGTGCTTGTTGGCAGCTGGCCACGTAGTTGGCGGACCTGGAGCAGACGATCACATGAGCAGCGGATTTGTCCGCGCAGTCGGCCATTTCGGTCGGGGCCCCGCCAACTACGTCGACCTGGGCCCGCCGACCGCCTTGGCCAGAAATGCCGTGACCAGGCAGAACACCAAGGCCCAGCCGCCAACCATCGTGTCCAGTCACACGGGTTGATCACGATGCGGTCACGGTGGAGGGGTTTTCCGAGGTCGGCCGTCACACGGAGCCCGATTTCCACACCTGTACGGGGTGAATGGCGGGATTGGCCCGCCCCACCTCCAGGAGCCTCCTGTGGGCATTCCCGACGGCCCCGAGCATCCCCTTGACCAGACCGGAGAGGCCCTCTCCGTGGGCCCCTCCATCACCCCCTCCGCGGCCACTTCCCCCGCCAGGCGCGTTTCCGCAGGTCAGCCCGGACGGTCGGGGGGTCGTCGCAGCGCCGACATCCCTCATGTAGATGTAGCAAGGCGCCCTGAGCACCGGAGGACTTCGACCGAACCTCGACGCCAGGAGCTGCTGCAAGCGCTGGGGATCTTCCAGAGGGCTACGCCCGAGCAGCTGTGGAAGCTGACCCGCCCCGGCAACCGCCACGACAGGCTCACGCGGGACAACCTCCTGGACATGGAGGACCACCGCCTGGTGAGGATTGAATCGGTCCAGAAGGACCAGCGGCAGGTGTGGGTGCTCACCGACCGGGGACACCGTGAGGCGAGGAAGCTCCTGGAGCCGGAGGGCATACGGGTCTCGGTGCTCCGCAAGGAGGAGTACGACCCGGACACGGGGGAGCTGCTCGGCACCGGCTACAGCGACCACGCCGCGGCGGTCACCTCGACCGCCGCCGAACTCCACCGCTCCGGGATCGGGTACCCGCTCGCCTTCCAGACCGAGATCCCTCACCGGCTCACAGGCGGCTACGTCCAGCGGGCCGACCTCGTGATGCGGGCACCCCAGGCCAAGGTGCCGATCCTGCTCCTGGAGATCGACCGCCGCACCGAAGACGCCCACCAGCTGGTCCGCAAACTCCGCCGCTACGCCGACTGGTTCCGGCTGCTCCCTCCGGACGCGGACCAGCGCACCGTGGACCTGGTCCGCTCCCGGCCGGACGCGATCGAGCAGCTTGTCGGCCACGAGGAGCGGTTGTGGCGCCGGGTCTACCCGCCGACCGGCAGGGAGGGCACACCTCCGCTGGCGTTTGTGTTCGCCGACACCACGGCCGCCAGGGTCGCCAACACCGTGAAGGTGCTGGAGGAGGCGGGCCGACGGTACTGGGCACCGCGCCGGTACGACAGTTTCTACGGGGGGATCACGGCCCTCGACTACGGCCAGGTGGTGCCCGTGGTCGTCACCACCCTGGAGCGGCTCCAGGAGCACGGCGCGGACGCGGCGGTGTGGCGACGTCTCGGCCGCACCGGTGAGCAGACGCTGACCGCCGCGCTCGACAACCCCGACGGCGACGCCCTCTACCGGCGCCAGTACGAGCGGGTCGAGGAGAAGGACAAGCGGCAGCGGGCCGCCGAACGGGAGGCGCAGCGGCCGGTGTGCTCGCGGTGCGGGGCGAAGTTCACCGACCAGCGCTGGGAGGAGACCACTGCGCGCCCCGGAGCCTGGAAGGCCGGCGACCTGTCCGTGTGCGGGGTGTGCCACGGCGACGACGTCGCCCGGAGGGAAGCCGCCGCCGAAGCCGAACGTGCTGCCCGCCGTCGGGCGGAGGAGGCCGCTGCCCGCGCGGTGGCGGAAGCGGGGGTGAAGAAGAGCCGCGGCCTGTTCGGACGCCGCCGGTAGCTGGCACGCCCCCGGGGTCTGCATCCCCGGGGGCGACTACCGTCTCTGCCCTGGGCAGTCAGTCCGGCCGGCGAGGGCGTGAACATCCTGGACAGTGACGTGAAGGACCCGCTGTTCCTGAAGCTCGTGAGCCCCTTTGGACCTGGCTGCCGTGGGGTGTGGGTGGTGGGCCGGGGGCCGGGTATCAGGGTCTGGTTCATGGAGTGCTGATACCCGGCGAAGGGCCGTGTGGGTGGATCGGTTGGTGTCTGGTGGGTCAGCAGCCGGTGGTGGTGTCTGTGGTGTCCGCGGTGCAGGTGTCGGAGCCGAGGCCGCCGTGGGCGGTGTCGCCGCCGGTGCCGTCCTGGACGTTGATGTTGTCGTTGCCGAGGCTGCCGCTCATGGTGTCGGTGCCGTTGGTGTCGGTGAGGGTGTCGTTGCCGTTCTGGCCGTCGAGGTCGTCGTTTCCGGGGCCGCCCTGGATGTGGTCGTTGCCGTTGTCGAACAGGTGCAGCAGTGAACCGAGGAGGGTTTCCCCGTAGCTGGTGTCGTTGCCGGCCTCGCCGTACAGGTGGTCGGCGCCGTTGCCGCCGCTGATGATGTCGTCGCCGGCGCCGCTGTGGAGGGTGTCGTCGTTGTTGCCGCCGTCGATTTTGTCGTTGCCGGTTCCGGCGTGGACGGTGTCGGTGCCGTTGCCGCCGTTGATGGTGTCGTTGCCGCCCAGGCCGCAGATGACGTCGTTGCCGCTGGTGCCGTTGAGGGTGTCGTTGCCGGGGGTGCCGGTGATCGTGCAGCCGTGGCTGTTGGCGATCGTGGTGTTCTGCGCGCCGGAGTTGTTGCCCGGGGTGGCGTCGGCGACGGCCGAGGCGGTGGTGCCGGTCGCGGTGATGGTGCCGGTGGACTGGGGTTCGACGGTGACGGTGACGGTCGCGGAGGCGGCGTTGGCCAGGGTGCCGAGGGTGCAGTTCACGGTGGGCGCGCTGATGGTGCACGAGCCCTGGGAACTGGTCGCGGAGAGGATGGTGGCCGAGGAGCCGGACAGCGTCAGCGTCGAGGTCGTCGACGTCGCGGTGGCCGGGCCGTTGTTGGTGACGGTGTGGGTGTAGGTGAGCGCATCGCCCAGGGGGACCGGGTCGGCCGAGTCCGTGACCGTCGAGGCCAGGTCCGCGGAGGGGACGCTGCTGGCGGGCTTGAAGCCGATCGCGTACGGGAACGTGCCCACCGTGAAGGTCGTGGTCACGGTGTTGCTGGCGGTGTCGATGACCGACACGGTGCCGTCGTAGCCGTTGGGGACGTAGACGGAGGCGCCGTCGGGGGTGACGGCGGAGCCGAACGGGCCGCTGCCGACGCCGACGGTGGCGGTCACGGTGTTGGTGGCGGTGTCGATGACGGAGACCGAGCTGCCGCTGTTGTTGCTCGCGTACGCGCGGGACCCGTCCGGGGAGAGCGAGATGCCGAACGGACCGAAGCCGACGGCCACGGTCGCGGTGACGGTGTTGGTGGCGGTGTCGATGACCGACACGCTCTGAGAGTTCTGGTTGGTCACATAGGCCCGGGACCCGTCCGGGGACACCGCGATGACATTGGGCTTCGCGCCCACGCCGACGGTGGCGGTGACGGTGTTGGTGGCGGTGTCGATCACCGACACCGACGCGGATGAGTTGTTGGAGACATACGCGCGGGACCCGTCCGGGGACAGCGCGACACCGTACGGGGCGCTGCCGACGGCCACGGTGGAGGTGACGGTGTTGGTGGCGGTGTCCACGACGGAGACCGTGTTCGCGCCGGAGTTGGCGGTGTAGAGGCTGGCGCCGCCGGGAGACAGCGCGAGCTTGACGGGCCCCGCGCCGACCGCGAAGGCCGCGGTGACCGTGTTGGTGGCGGTGTCGATCACCGACACCGAGTTCGAGCCGGAGTTGGCGACATAGACCGACGCCGCGTCCGAGGACACCGCCACGCCCACCGGGCTGTTGCCGACGGGGATCGTCGCGGTGACGGTGTTGGTGGCGGTGTCCACCGCGGAGACGGTGTTGTCGTTCAGGTCGGCGACATATGCCACCGGCGCCGCCGCGAGAGCCTGCGCGGCCGGGGCGGTGAGCGCGACCAGCCCGGTCAGGGCCAGGGCGCCGGAGACGACCAGCGCGGAAAGCCGCCGCATAAGCGATGGGTGTAACGCGGAACGTGAGGACATCAGATGCCTCATCCCTTCTTCGGGGCCCGACCCGCCCCCGGGGATGCCGCAGCAGCGCCCGGGGGACGCTGCGTGTCCGCCGCCCCCGGTCACCGCCACCGGGAAGCCCGAGACGGAGCGAACACGCCGGGCAGCCAGCAAATGTGGCCCCCTCGGCCCGCTCAGCATGACACCGCGCGCAGCTGCGGCAGCCCCGAACCGGCACATCCGGCGGACCGCATCCACCCGGGTACGAACAGGCTGCCCCACCCCACTCATCCGCCCCCGCAGAGTCCGGAACAAGCCTCCGAACGCGAACCCCAGCCACCAGCACCCCCCGGCGGCCTTCCGCGTCGGCTCCACCTTCCGCGGCGTCACACTTCACCGCTCGGGGCCGATGGTGTCCCGACCCCGGGCAAGGAGGCCACACGCGCGACGGCGCCCCGCCACCGGCTGAGAGCCGGCTGCGGGGCGCCATGGGGTCAGGGGGCTGTGTCAGACCAGGCGAATGTTTTCCGCCTGTGGGCCCTTCTGGCCCTGTGCCACGTCGAACTCGACCTTCTGGCCCTCCTGCAGCTCGCGGAAACCCTGGGCGGCGATGTTCGAGTAGTGAGCGAAGACGTCGGGGCCGCCGCCATCCTGCTCGATGAAACCGAAGCCCTTCTCCGCGTTGAACCACTTCACGACACCCGTAGCCATGCTGCTCTCCTCAACGTGCGCAGCCGCCGACGAGCCGCACCGCGCGACCGCCGCGTCCGGCCGGACCCCACCCGATCGCTGTCCCGGATAGTGAAAACGCCCGTAACCGCGGACGGGTCGAGCTCAGCTCGGAACCACGACTGCTCCTGGCGATCACGCTACCGCCCCGACTGGTACTGCGGAGCCAAGGCAGCCACACCCCGCTCGAAGGACACCGCAGAGCCTCCACCTGGAACATTCCACGCCAGCCACTCGGCGCTCCAGGAAGGGCCTGCCGGTAGGTGCCGCTGGATCATTAGGCACGACGGCAACTCACCTGGCCGGGGCGGACCAGGAGTCCCGGAAGGTGTCGGTGTCGGCTTCGGCCTGGTGCGTGGCGGCGGCCCCGGTGCCGCTGAGTGCGGCCGGAGGGCCGGGTTGCCCGCAGGGAGAGCCGGGAGGCGTCTGCGGCCGGGTGGCGGTGAGGCTGCCCGAGGCGCTGCCGTGGCGCGCGGGCGGGTGTCGGCGCTTTTGTGTGCGTTGCTGGCTCTTTGCGGGGCCGGCGACGCGGTGTGCTCCGCTCGCCTTCGTGCTAGTCGTCCGCGTGCCGGGCCTCGTAGGCTTCCATCTCGGCGTCGGCTCGCGACTTGTCCCTGGCGGCCCTCTCCTCGTAGGGCCTCCTGTCCGTGTCGGACAGGGACCGCCACTCGTTCCCCAGGATCCTTCCGGTCTCGGAGAAGGAAGCGTCCGGGTTGGCCTGCTTCACGCGTTCGCGGTGGTCCTGGGAGTAGAACATGTAGGCGCTCAGGGCGCGCTTGGGGGCGTGGGGGTCCTTCTTGCCCCGGGCGCGGGTCTTGTCCTTGGCGGTGGTCTTGGTGGTTTCGCTGGTCATCCCGGTCTCTCGTTCTCGAAGCGGCGAGGTGTGCGGCGGTCAGGCCGTCTGGTCGTGGACGCTGTCGAGGATGTCGCCGACGGTCTCCCAGTCGCCGGCGTCCTCGTAGAGACCGTCGATGTCCAGTTCCATCTCCAGCAGGGAGGCGACGTTGGCCAGGCCCTCCTCGTCGGCGCCCGGGCCGTCGGCCAGAACCGATTCGGGCCGCAGCGACTCGGCGTCGCGCCCCAGCGTCTGCGCCACGATGGCCGTCGCCCGCACGATCACCGGGTCGTCACTGCTCCACGTGTGCTGTGTTTCGTCCACCGTGCTCATCTCACTCCTCCAGCAGGTCGTACGGGTCGTGGAGAAGCTTCGTGGGAACGGGGGCGGATCGGGCACGGGCCGGGGATTTTCACCGGCCCGGGGGACACCTCGCTCACCTGTCTCCGGCGGCTTCGCGGACACCGGACGGCCGGGGACGGCAGACCCGGCTGGTCGACTCCACGAACCGGGCACGTGGCGCGGCACGCCGATCGCGAGGGCAGCCCGCCCGGGATCCGGACCGGCCCGCCTCACGGCCCGGCCTTGGAAGACGCCCGGGCCGGGCCGGGGTGTCCCGCCCGGGCTACCGGGACGGGACACCTCAGCACGAAGCTGCTACGGGACGAGGAAGTAGAACGGCCGGTTCACCGCCACACCGTCGGTGCCGGTGGTCACGCGAATGGAGTTGCCCGGACAGGAGGCGTCGTTGCGCGAGACGCGGACGTCGCTGCCCCTGGGGGCGTCGTTGCTGAGGGTGGCCATCGGGATGGACTTGATGGCCTGAACGCCCGATGCCAGCACGATGCAGTACGAGCCGGCTCCGGGGACGACTTGTAGTTCGGTTTTGAGGGTGTCGTGGACTGCGCGGCGTAGTCGGTGGGGTGGGAGGAAGACGTCGTTGGCTCCTGTGACGGCCAGCTGCGTGCACCGCTGGCCGGATGGTGGTTCGGCGCGGCCGGGTGCCCCGCTGGAGCGTGAGTGCCGTGCGACGAGGGTCATCCACTCGACCAGCTCGTTACGTGGTTGGCGTCCGGGGGCGGACATGGCGCGTAGCAGGCGGGCGCTGCTTGTGGGGGTGGGGCGTAGGAACCAGGCGGTGGAGGCGGCGAGGAGGTGTGGGGGGACGCTGAGTCTGGTCAGTCCGGCGGGGGAGGCGAGGACGAGCCGTTCGATGTGCGGGGAGTGGCAGGACAGGGCTACGGCGGCGCCGAAGGAGTGCCCCATCACCGTCACGGGGGCGGCAATGGTCTGTTCGATGACCTCGTTCAGCCAGGTGCCGTACCAGGACAGCCGACCCTTGGCGAGCCCGCGTTCACCGGAGCTGAGGCCGGGCTGTCCGGGGACGTCCGGCAGGATGACGCGGTGCCCCGCCGCGGCCAGAGCGGTGGCCAGCGGCAGGGATGCTGCTGCGTTGAAGTTGGTCCCCGGTAGGAAGAGCACCGGGCTCCCCGTCCCGGCGGTCACCACATGCGTCCGCACACCGGACACGGTCAGCGTCACCCGTTTATGAGCCACCGCCCAGCCGTCGAGCCGGTCTGTGCACCAGCGGCTGATGGCCTCGCGCCCCGCGATGGAGCGGTATATGGATCCCATCTACCGGAGTATGGCGATCACAGTGGCTGAGGAACATCACGAGCGGAGCACGACCTGTCGCACGGCACCACCGCGGGCGCCCGGATGGTGCCGCGGATGCGGTCCCTGGACGCTTAAGCGTCACTTGCCGAGGCTTCCGGGGCCTGACCTGGAAGGGTGCGTTCTCAAAGGAGAGCGACGTTCGCCCATGACGACGAGAGGAAAGCCCGCCATGAGCATTTCCCGCCGCCTGATCGGTTCCGGCGACCACAAAGTGCTGGTGCTCCACGACTGGTTCGGCACCAGCGCCGGCTGGGGGCCCTTCCTGGACTACCTGGACGGTGACACCTTCAGCTACGCCTTCCTCGACTACCGGGGCTACGGCGATCGCAAAACCGTGCGCGGTGCGTACACGCTCGCTGAGATCGCCGAGGACGCCCTCGCCTTGGCCGACGAGCTCGGCTGGGAAAGCTTCTCCCTCATCGGCCACTCCATGGGCGGCAAGGCGGCCCAACAGGTGTTGGCCCAGGCGCCGCACCGAGTACGCAAGCTGGTCGGCGTGGCCCCTGTCCCCGCCGGTGTCTATCCGCTGAACGCCGAGGGAGAAGCGCTGTTCTACGGCGCAGCACAGGACCGCGACAAGCGGCGGTCCATCGTGGACCTGGTCACCGGCCGACGTGCTTCCCGGGTGTGGGTCGACCTGATGGTCGACCACTCTCTGCAGTGGTCGACCCGCGAGGCGTTCGGCGGCTACGTGAAGGACTGGGTCACCGCAGACCTCACGGAACGGATCATCGGCAACCCCGTCCCGGTCAAGGTCATCGTCGGCGAGCACGATCTCGCCCTGACGGCCGACGCGATGCACGCCACGTGGCTCAGCCACTATCCGAACGCCGAACTGGAGAAGATCGCCAACAGCGGCCACTACCCCATGCACGAGACACCTGTGGCCCTGGCCACCAGCCTCGAAGCATTCCTGAACCGCTGAACCCCTGAGCCCGCAGCGGCAGTTCCACGAGCACGTGGCGCACCATCACCCTGCCTACGGGCCCGATCGGGAATCCCGGACAGCGGATCACCGCCCAGTCACGGCGGGGAAGATCGCTGCGCAGTTCACCTTCGGCTGCGGCGGTTCGCCATATCAGCATGTCGGGGTGTGTAGCCCGCCCGCGTGAGAGGTCCCTGACGGAGCGGGGACCCACTCGCACGGTTGCATATAGTGACTGAGTAATCACTATGCGCAATGGTTCGGCTTTTGCTGCCTGCCTGCGCCACACGAATCGCTAAGGACCGACATGAACGCACTCCACCGCGGCCGCCACCGCAGCGCCCCGCTCCTGGTGGGCCTGCTGACGCTGCTGGCAATCCTGATGACGTGGCCCTCGACCGCCACCGCGCAGGAAAGCCGGCTCAAGGGTTGGGGAGCCAACGAGAGCTACCAGCTCGGCGGCGTGGTCGCCAACGCCAAGTACAAGCCCGTGACCGTGGCGGGGCTCACCGACACCGACATCAAGAGCATCGATGCCGGCGCCAGCCACAGCCTCGCACTGCTCTCCAACGGGACCGTGGAGAGCTGGGGCCTCAACACCAGCGGCCAGCTCGGCATCGGCACCGTCACCAACCAGGACCAGGCATCCACCGTCACCGGACTGCGCGGCGTGGTCGCCATCGCAGCCGGCGCCAACCACAGCCTGGCACTGCTCGCCGACGGCACTGTGCGCGCCTGGGGCCTCAACACATACGGCCAGCTCGGCGACAACAGCGTCGCCACCCGCGTCACCCCGGTCAACGTCGCCGGTCTCACCAACGTCGAGGCCATCGCCGCCGGGGACCACCACAGTCTTGCCGTCCTCGCCGACGGCACCGTCAAGGCGTGGGGCTACAACGCCAACGGCCAGCTCGGCGACAACTCCCTCGCCCAGCGCAACACCCCCGTCACCGTGACCGGCCTCGCCAATGTCCGCAGCGTCGCCGGGGGCAATGCCCACAGCCTCGCCCGTCTGGCTGACGGCACGGTCTGGTCCTGGGGCTACAACGTCCAGGGGCAGCTCGGCGACAACTCCGTCACCAGGCGCCTCACCCCGGTCAAGGTCGACGAGATCAGCACCGCCCGCGAGATCAGCGCCGGGGTCCACCACAGCGTCGCCCTGCTCGCCGATGGCACCGTGAAGACCTGGGGCTACAACGCCCAGGGCCAGCAGGGCGACGGCACCCGCACCGACCGCCCCGCCCCCATCACCCTCGAAGGCGCCACCAACATCCGCGCCATCTCCGCCGGCCACTACCACACCCTCGTCCTCGACCGTGACGGCAAGGTCAGCGCCGTCGGCTACAACAACAACGGCCAGCTCGGCGACGGCACCGCCAC
The DNA here is from genome assembly GCF_036226685.1 of Streptomyces sp. NBC_00690. Lineage (NCBI taxonomy): Bacteria > Bacillati > Actinomycetota > Actinomycetes > Kitasatosporales > Streptomycetaceae > Streptomyces > Streptomyces sp. NBC_00690. The sequence continues at coordinate 75,279 of NZ_CP109010.1, read as the reverse complement.
CGACCGCACCGCCCTCACCACCCCCATCAACAGCCTCAGCAGCGTCTCGCTGATCGCCGGAGGCGGAGCCTTCAGCCTCGCCGGATAACGGGCAGCGCACACAAGACACCGCACCAAACACCGCGACCAGGCAAGCGGCACACACCGCTAGCCTTCAGACGGCCCCCACGAAGCAGAGCCTTCACCACGCACCCCGCACGAACGCCAGCCCGGCCGGAACCCGGCCGGGCTGACCCAGTTAAGTGTGCAGACCACCGGGTGGGAACGCACGCACGGCATTGTGTTCACCGGCCGTGGATGTGGGTGTCAGGTGGTGGACACAGGGTCTGCGGAGTCCATTCGGTTTGCCGGGGTGGGTCTGGTCAAAGGTTGGCGTCCAGGAACTCTTCGATCTGCCCTCGGGAGAGGGCTCCGATCCTGGTGGCCGTCACCGTGCCGTTCTTGAACAGCAGGAGTGTCGGGAGCGCGCTGATGTCGTAGGTGGGAGGGGTAGTGGTGTTGTGGTCGATGTTGAGTTTGGTGATCACGAGCCTGCCCTCGTACGCGCCGGCGATCTCGTCGAGTGTGGCCGCCACCATCCTGGACGGACCGGCCCACTCCGCCCAGAACTCGACTTGAGTGGCGAGGCGCGGATCCCTGCCATTGGCACGGTGCCTGACTGGTCTCCCCATGCTTTCACCGTGTTCGTACGGATCCCGGCCTGGTGTCACCCGAGCCGAATGTGAAGACCCAGTCGTCTCGCGGTCTGGGGTCAGGTGGTTTGGCGGCCGGAGGGGTGTCCGCCGGGGTCGCCGGCGAGGACGATGGAGATGGTGATCCGTTTGCCTACGGGCTCGCGGTGGATCGCGAAGCTCTGGCTGATCGCCATGACGATCTCCAAGCCGTGCTGGCCTACCCGTGTGGGATCTGCGGGCAGGAGGAGCGGTAGGGCGGTGCTGCTGTCCCAGACGCTGACCTGAACCGCTCCGTCCTCGACCTGGAGGGTGAGGAGGCACGGGCCGGGGGCGTACTTGCGCGCGTTGGTCACCAGCTCGCTCACCGCGAGCTTCACCATATCCATCGCCCGCCTCGATACCGGCAGCCCGTGCGCGGCCTGCACGGAGGTGAGGAAGTCGCGGACCAGATCGCGCGCCTCAGCGATCCCCCCGCTCTCCTCGAACACGGCGGAGACAGTGATCGGGTGGTAGCCCAGCAGCTCGGGTCCCTTGTCCTGCGCAGACAGGTCCATACATCCGCCCTTCTGCTCCCAGCGCTGAGCTGACTCACCCCCGCATACCCGCGAAATTTCGCCCCACTCCCACCCAATCCCGACCAGCGACGTGATAGCGCCGCACAGCGGATGAGAACCATCCCTCCGACGTCGCTGTTGGAGACAGGTGGGATCGCGTGGAAGGGGCTGGGTCCGTGGGTGTTCTTGTGGGATTGCTGCGATGGGGCAGGTGCGTGGGTTCGGTCGCGGATATGTCACGCGGCGTCAGTTGGTCAGGCGTCAGCGCTGTAGCGGCTTGCGCCGGTTGGAGTCGGGTAGCCGTGAGCCCCCCCCGCCCGGGTTGACCACGTCAGTGACCGGCGGGCGCGCTGCGTTCTGGTCGGCGTCCTTCGGGTGGGGGTTGTGGTCCCCGGTGATCGCTTTGTCAGTGGGGGCACTTAATCTCACTTCATGCATAATTCCAAGATCGCTTTCGGCCTCATCGCGGCCTGTTTGCTCACCGTCGGGTGCGGCTCCTCCGATGACCAGGACAGCGCCGGGGGCGCCGCGCAGAAGGCACTGCCGGTTGCCGTCGACGGTCCCCAGAAGGGTGTTATTCCCCAGCGTGAAGCGGGCGAGAAGCTGAAGATCACCCCGCTTCCCCCGATGAACGCGCCCTTCGCCGAGAAGGTGGAGCACAACCTGCGCCAGGACATCCTGCGCTCCGCCCGGGTGCCCGGGGAGACCAGCGCGGAGTGCCCCGACGGTGTGGATGAGACAGCTGGCGCCGTCAGCCAGTGCGTCGCCGTCTACGAGGGAGTCGCGATCCCCTACGAGGTGAAGATCAGCGAATCAGCCAAAGAGGGCAGCTCCCTGATCTTCTTCACCACCACCCCCAAGAAGGGCCTGCTGGTGGCGAGCACGGCCTACGACTCGCTGAATGAGCAGTACGGACCCACCTCCGGTCGCACCGACGCCAGCAAACTGGCCTGCCAGACGCTGCCTCCCGCCAAAGCCGTCCCCCTGGGTAAGGACACCGGCTACACCTGCCAGTACTGGGGCAAGCACGCCAACCAGGGCGAGCCCGGCTACGCGACCCTGCGACTCACCATGGGCCCCCAGGGGTCTGGGCTGGGCTTCGAAACCATCGCATAGCTAATGCAGCCTGGTGGCTGATCGCTATAAGCCTGTTGCCGTGTGCGCGTGTTGTATTCGACGGACCTCTGAGGACCATCGCCTTGCTCGGGACGCGTGCACCACGTCGTCTACCGGCGTGCAGGTGGCTCCGACGAGCTGAAGAACCTGGAACTTTGACACACCGCCTGTCACCAGCAGCACCACGCTGGTGATCACCGGAGAGAGCAGTGCCAGCCCTTCTCTGAGGGGGCGGGGACGCAGCAATGCGTCCCCGCTACCCGACACGCCTCGTCCAACACTCCGAAGCCCTTATCACCTGGGCCACCATCACCCTCATGACCCGGCGACTCGCACGGCAGGGTGCCACCCGTAGCTGGCCGGGGAAGCCGGCGCGGGCCAGGTAGGTGCCAGGGGTCCGAAGGATTGGGCGCGTCTCGCCGGGCTGGGTCAAGGGCGCAGGGCATCGAGGAGTATCGGTAGTGCGTGGCGTAGTTCGCGGTATCCGTAGGTGCCGCTGTGGGTGCCGGGGAAGATGTGTGTGGTGACGGGGGGCTCCCAGGGACCTGAGTCGGTGTGTCAGGGTGCGGGTCTCGAAGCCGCCTGCGGCTTCGGTGACGGAGACGACGTCGTCGGGGAACAGGGCGATCCATTTCTCGGTGCCCGGGATGTGGACGTCGGCGTCGCCGTCGAGTGGGCCGGGGGTGCCGTCTCCCGAGGCGAGGTAGAGGGGTGTGTCGCGCAGGCCCTTGGCGCGGTAGAACGGGTCCCAGTCCAGCCAGACCTCCCACTGTTTCCAGGGGTCTCCCCAGATCTTGTAGCCGTCAACGCCCAGGTACGCTGCGCCGGACAGCCACATCTCGGGGTGCTGGATCGGGTGGACGGGGGCGCTGAAGGCGGCGATGGCGCGGAACAGGCCGGGGTTTCGTGCCGCCATGCCCAGGGCGCCGAAGCCTCCCTGGGACTCGCCTCCCGCTGCCCGCCGCGGCCCGGCCCCGTAGTGGCGCTCCATCAGGGGCACGACCTCTTTGAGGAAGTATGTGCGCACCCGTGGTGTGCCACCTTGGCCGTTGTTCCACCAGTCGGTCCAGAACCCGAACAGCGGCATGGCCGGCATGACCACCAGGACATCGTGCAGCTCCGTCAGTTCCTGCACCCGGAACATCGTGGTCCACGTCGTGTGGTCCCCGTCCCCGCCTGCCAGCAGGTAGAGCGTCGGCCACCGGTCACCCCGGCCACGGCGGTCCCAGCCGTGCGGGGTGAGCAGAGCCACGGGAATGGTGCTGCCCAGGGCGGGGGAGTCGATGGTCAGCTCGACCAGCCGTTCGTCCAGGCGCCGTTCCGCGATGACCTCTCCACCCGCTCGGGCAGAAGAAGCCACCGCGACCGGCGACGGACCGACAACGGTCAGCGAAGCCGCGCCGGCCAGCACAGCGCGACGAGAAGGAAAGTTCGGCATACCACCTTCTTCGGCCACGAGCCCTCACATCTGAACCCCGGAGCGATAGTTCCAGTCGGCGGCCGACCCACAGCAGTCCCGGTTCAAAAACACGTACCAACCGGGGGTGCGGGGTGGGGGCGGCTCTGTTTGGCTGGTGACGGGGTACCCCGTCCATGGAGGTGAGCACGACCGATGCCCAAGGTAGCGGGAGGGTTTCGTACCGCCCTTGCAACCGTAACCGCGGCCTTCCTGACCGTGGTCCTGATCATCCCGGCGCCCTGGTCGGCAGCCGCATCGCCGGCGGGTCGGGACGACGCACACGCGCGGACGCGCGCGGCCATGGAGCGGGCGGTAAGAGATGGTGCGCCCGGGGTCCTCGTCTCCGTGATCCACGGCGCGGACCGGTGGGCGGGGGCGGTGGGGGTCGCGGACCGCAGAACGACGCGACCACCGCATCCGGCGGACCACTTCCGGGCGGGCAGTATCACCAAGACCTTCACGGCCACCCTCGTTCTCCAGCTGGAGGCGGAGGACCGGCTCGGTCTCGACGACACGGTGGAGAAGTGGCTGCCCGGCGTGGTCCGGGGCAACGGTCACGACGGCCGCCGCATCACCGTCCGGCAGCTACTGAACCACACCAGCGGTGTGTACAACTACCTCAACGACCCCGCCCTCCACCAGATCGGCCCCCCCTGGCTCCAGCACCTGCACGAGACCTGGACACCCGAGCAGCTCCTGGCCGTCGCCCTGTCGAACCCCCCGCCCGCCCGGCCGGGCGAGAGGTTCGTGTACTCCAACACCAACTACCTCCTGGCCGCGATGATCGTGGAGAAGATCACCGGCAACTCCTACGAGCACGAGCTGCACCGGCGCATCATCGACCCCCTCCGCCTGCGGGACACCAGCTCACCGGGCACCCGCGAAACGCTGCCCCGCCCGTCCGGACGGGCCTACTCCACCGCCCAGATCCAGGCACCCCTGCCAGGCATCGACGTCACCGAGTTCAACCCCTCACCGCTGCGCGCCAGCGGCGAACTCATCACCACGGCCGGCGACCTCAACCGCTTCTACCGCGCCCTGCTCACCGGCCGACTGCTGCCCGAGGCCCAGTTGCGGAAGATGACCACCACTATCTCCGCCGGCACCGAGGACCACGGCCTCGGCCTCATGCGCATGGCCACCTCCTGCGGAATCGAACTGTGGGGACAGCGCGGCGCCGGATACGGATTCGAAGCCCTCACCGTCTCCACCCGCGACAGCCGCCACCGCATGACCCTCTACATCAACACCGACCACCTGGCCCTGGAGGGCACGACAGCCAAAGACGTCACCGAAGCGGAGTTCTGCCACCGTTCATGACCTCAAGGGCCTGATCCGTCTCCACTGGTACCCCAACTGCCCCGGGAACGCGCGCCTGAGCAGGATGGGAGCCGAAGTGTCCAAGGCCGCCCCTTGGCGTCGCTGGCCGGTTCCCGCTCTTGGCCTGGCCGGCTGGCTGGCTATCGTGCGGTTCGGCCCCTCCCTCTGGCGCCCGGTCAGCCTCCGGGGCCTGTCCGGTGTGGCCCTGATGTGAGCAGGTATTAGGACTCGGTGCCGGCCTGGATGATGGCGCCGTTGAAGTCAGCCGGTCGATGATGGCCGCGCTGAGCCGCAGGTCGGTGAACGTCTTCGTCCATTGATCGACACGGCCGTTGCTGAGATGGCCGCCCAGCTCCAGAAAGGCGTGAAGGACCGAGCTGCCGCGCACCGCTCCGGCTCCCAGCCCATGGCGCCACCGGACCCGACGCACCACACCCAGCGGCCCGCCCCACCCCGGGCGGGCGGGGCGATACCCACGGGAGGACTCGGATGACCACACGGTCCCCGGACCCGAGGATTAAGGCCATCGCCGCCCGGTTGAGGAAGGACCTCCAGGAGCGCGCCGACATATACGGGCCGCCGTTGCTGTGGGAGCCGGTCTGGCAGCGCCCCCGGAAACCGAAGAGCGAACAGAATGAGGAAGGCGGAGCTGCGCAAGCAACGCAAGCGACTGCGGAACGCGGGACAGCGCCGCTTCGCTGCTGGGCAGTCGCGCCGGCCCCGCTCTCGGCAGAACCGGATCGGCAACGCTCGTGGAGGACACCGCCCCCTGAGAGCTCTGCCCAGGCGGCGGGTTTGTGCTGCTTCTGGGTCCTGGGCCGTGAGCGTGTCTTGGGAGGGGACTCCCACGGGGCCCGGCGGTGCCTCCGTATGGGTGGCTCTAAATGGGTGGGGCGCGGGAACACGGGGGTATGGCGGTCCGCTGCCGCGCATTGCTGGTTCGGGTTCCCTGATGCTGGGTCCTGCCCGGGTGTGGGCCTTCGGGCAGGACTCGCAGAAGGAGTGATCGTTTTGGCCGGACACTGTTGTACCCGTTCCCGGAGGGCGGCGAGGGCGCTGGTCGCGCCGGCCGCGCTCGGCGCCTTGCTGGTGAGTACCCCGGCGGCGGGCTTGCCCATGGCTGAGGACCCGGTACAGCGGGGCATGGAGCGGCTGGTGACCGAGGACAGGTGGCCAGGTGCCCTGGCTGCCGTGCGAGGTCCGGGCGATCGGCGGTTCCGTCATCTCACTGCCGGGGTAGCCGATCTGGATACGGGGGCGCCGGTGCCGTCCGACGGGCGGGTGCGCATCGGCAGCAACAGCAAGACCTATCTCGCCGTGGTGGTGCTCCAGCTCGTCGGCGAGGGCCGGGTGGATCTGGACGGGCCCATCGAGACCCATCTGCCGGGGCTGGTGCGCGGCGAGGACATCGACGGGCGGAACATCACCGTCCGGCAGTTGCTCCAGAACACCAGCGGACTGCCCAACTACACCGACTACCTGGACCCGGACTGGTTCAGGATCCGCGACATCTACTGGGAGCCGCGCGAACTGCTCGACCTGGCGCCGGCCCACAAGGCGACCTTCCCGCCGGGCACGGACTGGTCGTACAGCAACACCAACTTCCTGCTGGCCGGTCTGCTGGTGCAGAAGGTCACCGGCCGTCCGCCAGCCGAGGAGATCGAACGGCGGATCCTCCAACCGCTCGGGCTGCGCGACACCTACACCCCCGTCCCCGGCGAACGCGGCATCCGGGGCCCGCACCCCCAGGGCTACCACGCGGACGACCCGGAGCAGACACCCCGGAACATCACCAGGATGGACCCATCGTGGGCCTGGGCCGTCGGAAGTATGATCGCCACCCCGAGCGATCTCAGCCGCTTCTTCTCCGGGCTCATGAACGGACGGCTGCTGAATCCCGCGCTGCTGGAGCAGATGCGGACCACGGTCCCCGCCGACAAGCTCTGGCCGGGCTGGCGCTACGGGCTCGGTCTGCTTAGCGCCCCGCTGAGCTGCGGCGGACTGGTCTGGGGGCACGGCGGTGACATCCCCGGCTACAAGACCCTCAGCGGAGTCACTGACAATGGCCACGCGGCCACCCTCGCCCTGACCGGAATCCGCCTGGCTTCACACCCGTCCGTGGAACACGCCAACGACGTCCTTGATACCGCTCTGTGCACATAAGGAAAACGGCCCGCCGCTCTCGCCACTGAGTTCCCTACCGCTGCCCGCACGGCGATCAGGAGATGAGGCGACGTACCTCCCGTGGCCGTGCGTGGCCGAGTCGACCATGTCACCGGAGGCGCCACTGACGTACAACGAGCGCATCCGCATCCCGCTGACTGCACAACGGGGTCCGTTCAGGTGCTCCCGGGAGTTGGTTCGCGCTGTCGCCACCTCTTCTCCGGTCCCGCATCCGTTCTGCTCCAGCGCCGGGGTTCGGGAAGGTCCACCGGCTGCACGATGCTCAGGCGGTCCGAGGCGTGAAAGGACGTGGCGATCACCTTGATGCCGATCTCGCTCCTGCCACCCGTGGGATGACTGATCTCAAAGCGGAGCTGCACCGCAAGCTGCGGGCTGCACGGGCTGGTCTGCTCTCCAGGCTGGAGGGACTCGGCGAATACGACCTGCATCGTCTTGTCGGCGGTGGTGATCAAGACCGTGGTGGTTCTGGGGTCCGTGGTGATTCTGTGGAGGGCTGTCTCGATCGCTGTGGCTCCGCTGTTGGACTGCTGCAGCAGGCCGAACGCCATGCAGTGGTGCGCACCGGTGAGCCGGGCGACGCGGTGGGCGGGGCTCCAGACCCCCTCATCCTGTTCGTAAACCCAGCAGTGGATGAGAAGGTCCACGTCCTCGGGGGTGAGGCCGGCATCGGCGAGGGCGGTGCGGGCGGTACGGCTCCCACACTGGTCACCTCGGAGGCGGCGACCGCATCGCCAACCTCGCCTTCACCCTCAAGCAACGGCCCCCACCCGGGAGCCACACCCTGCTGGTGAGCGTCGGCGCCGGCTACTGCGCCACCTGCCTCATCGTCCGAGCCCGACACGCACACCAGCGCCGGGGAACGAGCCGACCCGGTTCGGAACAGTTGCCGGTCTGCTCGAAGCGAACTCTTGCCGACGACCGTTGGAAGACGACTGAGGCATACCCGCCACCCGGTCCTATACGGTGCGTGCGAGGCGGCGGTCGCGCGCGAGCGCCTGTAGTCGCCGCTTCCACCACTGAGTACCAGCGTGATCCGTGGTGATCGCTTCCCCGGCTGCATTGTTGACCTGGGTATGGGCCTGAACGCGCGGGCCGCGCCGGGGTCGATCAGCGGGCCGAGCAGGCGGTCGAGAGTGCGTGTCATCTCGCCGACGTCGTACCGGGCGTTACCGAGCTGGACGGCGGTCCGGCCCGGGGGAGTGGCAGTGTGCCGGCGGCGCACATCACGGGACCGTTGTCTGACCGGCTGCCCTCGGTTGTGCTCGGTGTGGGTTGCGTCCCCGGGCCGACACCTGTGCTTTGCCTCTGGTGGGGGATGGGGTGCACCGGGGTGGTCTGCGACAGGCCGGGCGTCGTCTATCGCGCTGTTCCGGCACCTTTGTCGCCGGTTTCTTCTCCGGCGGCTCGCGGGTTGCCGCTGGCAGGTTGGTGAGGAGTTCGGGGTGTTCCTCGACGAGGAGGTGTCCGCCGCCGGGGACGACTTGTAGGTCGTTTTTGAGGATGTCGCGTACTGCGCGGCGTAGTCGGTGGGGTGGGAGGAAGATGTCGTGGGCTTGTGAGTGCGAGAGGTTCCCGTCCCGGGCTGCGGACGTTGGCCGTTCGCAGCCCGGGACGGGAGTGGGTCACCCGGATCTGCTCCGGCGTCAACGCATGTTCGCCGCCCTGGGCGCCGGCAGCGGGGGCGGGGTACACGTCCCCGCGCCGAGTACCTGACGCGCCGTCCCCGCCCCCGTGAGGCGAGAAGGGGAGCGTGTGTTGCCGAGTCGCATTCAGGCGGGGGAAGGTTACCCAGAAATGTTGTTCCACGGGCCCCAGGCGCCTGTGTGCACGTTCGCTCCGTTAGCGCCGTTTCGGGTGAGGACGCGGAAGCTGACCTTGCCGGATTCCTTCATGTTGTAGTTGCAGACCTTGGTCGTTCCGGAGCCGCCAGCTGCGTGGCACTCGTCATTGGCGCGGTTGTAGTTGTACTTGGTCTCCACGACTACCCGCAGGCCATCACTCCGTCTGTCCTCGGCAGTGATCACGTCCCCGACGTGATCGAAGCAGCCCATGCCGACCGCGGGCCCGCCGTTGTCATCCAGCCACTGACAGTAGATGACCGACGCACGGGGACTGGAGGCAACGTTGTCAGCCTGTGCGGGAGATATCGTCATGGCGAAGGTGGCACAGCCTGCGACGGCTGCGGCAGCGAATCTCAACTTCATGGGGTTCCTTCTCCTCCAACAGTGAACTGCGGCCAGGGGATGCGGTCCCGCCCTGTCGTGCGATCGCTCGGCAATCTTCCGTTCGCTCTCGCAGAACGCACCCCCAAGGAGCCACTCATCATGCCGATTGCCTGCGAGGAGCTCAACAACCCGGCGTGATACGCGTGATAAGTACAACGATCAGTCGGCGCCCCACTAGAGCGCCCCCTGCCTGCCATTCCCTTGAGGTCGGCCAGAACGTGAGGAGTAGGTTGACCAGTCGGCCGAGTAGCCGGGATAGCGGAGCACCGCCCAATCACGGCGGGGAAGATCGCTGCGCAGTTCACCTTCGACTGCCGAGTCAATCTGGTCGCCAAGGAAACCGCTGTGGGCGACGGAGTCCAGTCCCCCTCTGCGACGCAACACCCGGAACGGGTGAAGAAGCCGCCCGACACCCGGGATGACGGCAGGCATGCCCCGCCCCTGCACTGCGGACCGAGGCGCCAGGCCAGGCGCGAGCCCCAGTGCCCGCCCTTCTCACGCCACTCGGCCCGGTGCGTACACAGTGGGTGACGGCGCATCGGGTGTCGTGCGCTCGGTGCGCTGCCCCTTGACCAGGTGCGCAGCCGGATTCCGATCCGTCCTCGGGTGGAAAGCAACCCTTGTCCAGCGACGGGTTTCTGCGAGTTTCTCGACGTTTCCCCTAGACCACGTCCGCTACCGCGCCAGCGGGGCCATGCACGGGCCCCGCGATGGGCGGTGGCGACGGGGTGATCTCTCGCTCCCTGCGTAGCGTGCACCGTGTGTAGGGGGTGCGCGGCTCGGACGATGCCGCTCCCTCTGGGGCCCGCAGCGCGCTCTGCCGGGTGGGAGTGCGCGAGTTCGTGCGCACCTGGTGGTGGTGGGGGGGCATCGTGGTGCGCGCCCCGGATGGGGGGAGTCCACTCGGTGCGCACCGTCGGGTGGGGGAGTGCGCTGCACTGGTGCGCGTCGGTGCGTCGCCACCGCTGGTGTGATGGCGCGCGGTGGTTGGCGGAGTGGTTCTGTGGGTGGGACCTGGCCACCACTTGTCGCTCAGAGCGAAGAGCGCCGGGTTTCCACTCCGTCCCGGTTTCTGGCGCGTCGAGTTGGGTTTTGCGCTGCTCCTCAAACTCACCCGTCCGCAGCGCCTTCCGTTGTTGGTGGACCGATCGCCCCACTGGGAACGCCTTCGTGGCGCCGGCCTCGACCTCAATGTCATGCAGGCAGGCGCCGTCGCCGTGGCACAGGATCTCCAGGAGCAGTCGGGCCGAGCGCCGCTGCCGGGCAGGAGTGCGCCCACGGCTTCCCGTCGCAGCCGTCCACGGTGGTGATGGGGTCGGTTCAGTCGTTGTACGGAGCGGTGACGTCCAGGACCCAGGTGATGCCGAAGCGGTCGGTGAGCATGCCGTACAGCGGTGCCCACTGCGCGGGCTCCAGCGGACGCACGATGGTCGAGCGCTCGGCGAGCTTGCCCCACAGGGCGCTGATCTCCTCGGCTTCGTCGCCACGCACGGAGACGAAGAACGGGTTCTCGCCCTGGTTCCAGGGGAGCCGCGAGGGCACGTCGTAGGCCATGACGTGGAAGCCGTTGTCGCCGGCCACCTCGCCCCACATCACCCAGTCCGCCTCACTCTCGTCCTGCACGGCGCCCGCGTCCTTGTAGGTGACCGCGACAGTACGCCCGCCGAAGACGGACTGGTAGAAGTCCAGCGCCTCACGTGCGGTGCCCCGGAAGTTCAGGTGAGTGGTGGTCGTGACGGACATGACCTGCTCCTTGCTCGATGTGATGAATACACCGCCTACCGTCCCAGCTCCAGCGGCGGCTGCCGTGACCAGGAGGAGCGATGCCTCCCGAACGGCTCGTATGCCACGATGGCAGAGGTAGAGGACAGGTTGTGTCCGGTACTTCAGGGAGTATGAGTGCCATGCATAAAACATCTGCCCGGCTCCTCGCGCTGCTCTCCCTCCTTCAAACACCCCGTGACTGGTCCGGCGATGATCTCGCCGAACGTCTCGGCATCACGTCGCGCACGGTGCGCCGTGACATCGACCGCCTGCGCGAACTCGACTACCCGATCAAGACCCTCAAAGGACCAGCCGGCGGCTACCGCCTGGAGGCCGGCACTCACCTGCCGCCCATGCTGTTCGACGACAACCAGGCCGTCGCCCTGGCCGTCGCGCTGCAGACCGCGGCCGCCAGCACCACCGTCGCCGAAGACGCCACCCGCGCGCTGGCCACCCTCCGCCAGGTCATGCCACCCCGCCTGCGCCACCGTATCGACCTGTTGCACATCACCGCCGTCCAACCGCCCGCCGCGGCCGGCGGCACCCCCCAGGTCGACGCTCAGGTCCTGATGGACCTGAGCCGCGCCATCCACACCCGCGAGGAACTGCGCTTTGACTACTCCCCGATTCCCAGCACCTCGGCCGATGACGTCCGCCGCGTACAACCCCACCACCTGGTCACCTGGCGTCACCGCTGGTACCTCGTGGCCTGGGACCTCCACCGCGAGGACTGGCGCACCTTCCGCGTCGACCGCATCCAGCCCCGCACACCCACCGGCCCCCGCTTCACGCCTCGAGACCTCCCCAGCGGCAACCTTTCCACCTTCATCACCAGCCGATTCCGCGGCAACGACGGCACCACCACCGACTGGCCCTGCCAAGGCGAAGTCATCCTCCGCCTCCCGGCCGCCGACGTCGCACCCTTCACCCAGGACGGCATCGTTGAGGAACTCGGCCCCCGTCACTGCCGGCTCATCCTCGGCTCCTGGTCATGGACCGGACTCGCCGCCGCCATCGGCCGCTTCGACACCGACATCGAAGTCATCGGCCCACCCCAACTGGCCACCGCATTCGGGGACCTCGCCGCCCGCTACGCCCACGCCGCCCGCACCACAAGACCACAGGCCGGCCCGGTGCGGTGAGAACACGCCCACAAGCCCTCCGAACCTTCGGGGCCGACCCAACACCCAGTTACACGCGATCCGTGAGGCGGGAAGGGGTTCGCGTAAATGGCGGTTTGTGCGACGCGTTACCGCGCCCCAGCGGCCAGAAGCCTGAACCTGCAGATAGATACGAGAACCCGGGAACCCGCCGTGTCCCCGGGGTTTGGTGTGGTCTTCGCTTGGCCGTCGGGTTCAGCGGCCGGTGGTAGAGCGTGTCACGCCCGCTGCACCCCCAGCCTGCGCAGTGCGTCCAACTGTTCTGGGGTGAGTTTGTCCTCCTTGCTCGGGCGCTGGAGATCCATACTCCTAGGACTTGTCCGGCCGACCACGGTTGCCGTCGACCTGAAGTCGATTGCCCGAGTTCCGTAGGCGCGCGACCATTCTCGGATGGGTCAAGTCGAGAGTCTGATGCTGGTGCGGGTCGTGCAGACGTGTCCCGCCTACCCGTCCCAGTGGGATGCCTGGACAGCGGGGGGCCAGTACCTGTCCCTTCGTTACCGGCACGGTGCTGGCTGCGTCGAGCGTCATCCCGGCCCTGACATCGACACATCCGACTCCTGGAATGAGGGCCTCTCGGAGCTCCTGACCGAATGGGACGACGGAACCGGCAGCGGAGTCATCAGCCTTGAAGCCTTCCTTGATACCTCTGGCCTGGCATTGGCTCCAGGTGCATCCGTGGGCTGACGCCGTCAAGCCCGGTCATGTCCGGAGCCAGATGACGAGAGCTGCTGCCGTTGCCGTGCCCAGGAAGACCTAGCCGCGCTTGTCATAGCGGGTTGCCACTGCTCTTGCGTGCTGGAGCCGGTTGATCGCGCGTTCGACGGTGTTGCGCTTCTTGTACCGCTCTCGATCGAAACCGGGTGGCCGTCCGCCGCGTGAGCCTTTGCGTAGGCGGGCGGCCCGGCTGTCGGTCTTCTCCGGGATCGTGTGCCGGAAGCCCCGGCGCCGCAGGTACTCACGGCACGGGCCGTTGCTTTATGCCTTTGAGGTTCCCCCGAGATTCGGTGGGTGGTGACAGCGGGTCAGATGGATCTCGTGAGAGGAACTCTGGCCATGGCTGCACCGAGAAAATACCCGCAGGAGTTGCGTGATCGCGCGGTGGGGATGTACCGCTTCACCGATCCGAAGCCGCAGATCAAGCGGCTGGCAATCGATCTCGGGGTGCATCCCGAGGCTCTGCGCGGCTGGATCCGCCAGGCCGAGGCCGATGCCGGCGAGCGTGACGACCGGCCGACCACGGCCGAGCGCGAGGAACTCGCGGCCCTGCGCAAGGAGAACGCCCAGCTCAAGCGGGCGAACGAGATCCTGCGGACGGCCTCGGCTTTTTTCGCGGCGCAGCTGTGCGCCACGAGGCGCGATGTTGATCGAGAGGTGGTGAAAGACCACTTCCGTCGGGCCGTCGTAGCGGCCTGATCGAAGCTTGGGGGCAGCCTGATCCGGGGAACGCCGGTGAGGGTGGCAAGCGGCCCCGACGAAGGCGGGACGTGCCGGAACTGTCAGACGGTGTGGGCCCGTTCAGCGAGGTCAGAAGGTGTAGCGAGAGCGAACCAGTGGTGGACGCCCCGTAACAGCGAAGCCGGGTCAAATCTGGCAGATATGGGCCGGTACGCAGCGCGTGAGGGCCGGGCCTTTCGGGCTGGTCTTCAACTCCGAAGCCGTTTAGTTGTGTCGGTGGGGAGGCCACGTCGAAGTTCTACGGCGTAGACGTGGCGATGCTGCCGGGGTAGAGCTGGGCGCCTCCCTGACTGATCGATCACATGGTGAACGTGGGAACCATCCACGGTCGCCCTCCTGTTGGACAGCCAGTTCAGCGGTGGGCAGGTCCGTTGCCGATTGAGGGCCGTGGGATGGGGCGGAGGCTCCGTAGTAGTCGCGGGCGTGACGACCCGCCGTGGAGGCCGTGAGAGACGGCCGCAGGGCGAAGGGAGCCAGCAAGCCAGCAGTCGAGGCTGCTGGAATATCAGGAGGTTTTCGCTGGTGAATACCGACGAACTGGAGCACGCCATATATGTGGCGGAGCGACGGGTACTGAATATCCAGACCAAGTTGCACCGTTGGGCTCGTGATGATTCTCATCGCAGGTTCGACGACCTCTACAACCTCGTTGCCGATCCGGGCTTCCTTCTGGTGGCCTGGGATCGGGTGAGGGGTAACAAGGGTGCCCGCACGGCTGGAGTGGACGGGCGCACAGCCCGTTCCGTCGAGGCCGGGCAGGGCGTCGAGGATTTCCTCGACGGACTGCGGTCGCAGCTGAAGGACCGTAGTTTCCGCCCGCTACCGGTGCGGGAACGGATGATTCCAAAGGCCGGCGGGAAGCTCCGCCGCCTGGGGATCGCAACCATCACCGACCGGGTGGTCCAGGCATCTTTGAAACTGGTGCTGGAGCCGATTTTCGAGGCGGACTTCCTCCCGTGTTCCTACGGGTTCCGCCCGAATCGTCGGGCTCATGACGCGGTAGCCGAGGTGCGCTATCTATCTTCGCGGCCACGCAATTATGAGTGGATCGTCGAGGGAGACATCACGGCCTGCTTTGACGAAATCTCGCATCCGGCCCTGATGGATCGGGTGCGGCATCGAGTTGGGGACAAACGCGTTCTGGACCTGGTGAAGGCATTCCTAAAGTCAGGCATCCTCGGAGAGGACCGCCTGCTGCGGGAAACCACCGCCGGGACCCCACAAGGGTCGATTCTTTCGCCTCTGCTCAGTAACGTGGCACTGTCGGTCCTGGACGAATACATAGCCCAGGCGCCGGGAGGCCCGAGCGCTGGGAAGGTGGACCGCGCCAGACGGCACCGCCATGGTCTTCCCAACTACCGCCTTATTAGGTACGCGGACGACTGGTGCCTGATGGTCTTCGGCTCGAAATCGGATGCCGAGGTCCTGCGCGAGGAAATCACTGAGGTCTTGTCCACGATGGGCCTGCGCCTGTCGCCGGGGAAGACCTTGATTACCCATATCGATGAGGGACTGGACTTTCTCGGGTGGCACATCCAGCGTCACCGCAAGAGGGGGACCAGTCAGTACTACGTCTATACCTATCCCGCGAAGAAGGCTGTCCAGGCCGTGAAGCGGAAGGTCAAGACGCTGTGCCGCGAGGTCGAAGTGAACCAACCGCTGGATGACCTGCTGCGTCGTTTGAATATGGCGTTGCGGGGCTGGTGTGCTTACTTCCGGCCAGGGGTGTCCTCCGCGACCTTCGCTTATCTGAGCCACTACACGTGGCAGACGGTATGGCGATGGATGCGGCGCAAACACCGCCGGTCCACTTGGAAGGAACTCCGCAACCGCTATTGCGGCGGTGGATGGTGGCCCTCCAGTGATAACAGGGAGCTGTTCGACCCAGAGAAGGTAGGCACGACCCGCTACCGATACCGAGGCTCGATAATTCCGGCTCCCTGGCCCATCGCGGGATGAGGATGTTCAACACGCAGCCCATTTCGGGGCTTGTGGAGAGCCCGGTGCATTGAGAGGTGCCCGCCGGGTTCGGGAAGCGGTCCGGGGAAACGGGCCGGTCGAAAGGCCGGAACCGCGCCCCGGGCCGACTTTCACCGACCCGACCCGGCCCAGGTGACGGCGCTCTTCACCGAGCACCCGCATCTGGAGGTCGAGCCCACGCTCCGGGAACTGCACATTGCCTCCTCCACCTACTACCGCTGGCGCCGCGCCGAGAAGCAACCGTGCGAACGGGTCCGCAAAGACGTCGAACTCACCGACAGGATCCGCGAGATCCACACCGATTCCGGCGGGATCTACGGCTCCCCGCGCGTGCACGCCGTCCTCAAACGCGAGGGCGTCCACGTGAGCCGCAAACGTGTCGAGCGATTGATGCGCGAGGCCGATCTCGCGGGCCTCAGCCCACGCCGCAGCAGCTTCACCCGCCGGGACCCCAAGGCCACCCTGGCCCCGGACCTGGTCGAGCGGGACTTCACCGCGCCTGAGCCGAACCGGCTGTGGGTCACCGACCTCACCATGATCACCACGATTGAGGGTCCGCTGTGGCTCTCGGCGATCCGGGATGCGTTCTCGCGCCGGGTGGTGGCCTGGGAGACCTCCGCCCGCGCGGACGCCGACCTGGTCCTGTCCTGCCTTGAGTACGCGCTGGCCAGCCGGGACGTAGAGCCCGGCCGACTGATCCACCACGCCGACCACGGCTGTCAATACACGTCCGTGAAGCTAACAACACGCCTGATGCGGGCAGGAATTGAGGCTTCCATGGGCTCGGTCGGGGATTCGTACGATAACGCTCTCGCCGAGAACTTGTGGATGCTGATCAAGACTGAATGCGTCCGCGGCCGCGTCTTCGCCACGAGGGCCGAGGCGAACCTGGCGCTCTTCGAGTACGTCGATGGGTTCTACAACAGCCGGCGGATCCAGAAGCGGCTCGGCTACCTCAGCCCCATCGAGTTCGAGGAGAAGCACTACGCCGACCGAGCGGCGGCCGATCAAGCGAACCTGAACATCCATCAACCCGTTCTGACCAGCTGATCAGCACCTCCCGCGCACCGGGGGAACCTCAAAGTTGAATCGGTCACCGGGCGGCGCAGGCCACGACTTGCGTAGCCAGTCGAGATCGACGACGGCATGAGGGATCCCTGCGTCAGCGAGAAGGTCGCCCAGGGCCTCGGCAACGGTTGTCTTACCCACGCCGACAGTGCCATTGAGGAGGAGGGCGCGAGCGTCCCGCCGGCTGTTTGCGTGCATCTCGGCATCGTACGTCGAACAGCTCGGGCGTCGGAGTCACGCCTGTCACTGGTGGGGATGCGCACGTCCGCCACCGGTTCGAGCCTCTGTCGTAGTCGTCACGGAAGCGCGATCACCCCATTTGCAAGGGAATTCCATCACCGCCCCGCCACATTACCGGTATCCGGCGAACCAACCGCTGACAGACGATCTACTGCGCAGACAGTCGCCCATGACCAGCGTGAGCACCCCGAGAACCGGTCACACCAGCCCTTTGAACTGCGGCTTCAAGTTGGCAGAGGCTCAATGGAGAGAAGACACTCTGACGTTCTGTACGCCTGAGGAATGGATCTGGAGCCGAGCCGTACGCCTCCGGTCTGACCCCGCCCCGGGGCCAGAACCCCCACACAGCCCGCTTCCCCCACTTATGAATACATCGACCAACGACCCCCCACCACTACGCCCAGTCCCACTGGCGCAGCCCGAGCCGTACCGGCTGCTGCTGCGCACCGCCCACCACCTGCCTCCGCTCCTGCTGCGCACCGGGGCCGCAGTCCACAGTTGCCCGCCTAACTGATCGTTTCAGAATGAGGTCCGGAGCCGTCTCAAACAGATGATGTTGTAGGCAAGTTGGAGCAGTCCGAGGTGGAGGTCGGCTCGTATCTCGTAGCGGATGCGGAGTCGCTTGAACTGGTGGAGCCACGCGAAGGTGCGCTCGACGACTCAGCGTGTCTTGCCCAGGCCGGAGCCGTGCGGGGTGCCGCGGCGGGCGATCTTGGGTGTGATCCCACGCGCCCGGATGAGACGGCGGTATTTGTCGAAGTCGTAGCCTCGGTCGGCGAACAGCTGCCGGGGCCGGTGGCGTGGCCGGCCGCGCAAACCACGAATGTGGGGGATGGCATCGACGAGGGGCATCAGCTGGGTGACATCATGCCGGTTGCCGCCGGTCAGTGACACCGCGAGCGGCGTGCCGTGCTGGTCGACGATGATGTGGTGCTTGCTTCCAGGGCGGCCCCGGTCGACCGGAGATGGTCCGGTGTGAGTTCCTCCTTTGAGGGCGCGGATGTGCGAGCCGCCGATGGCACAATCGTCCATTTCCAGCAGCCTGGCCGCCCGCAGCTCGGCAAGGATCGCCGAGTGCAGTCGGGGCCAGACGCCAGCCTCGGTCCAGTCCCGTAAACGGCGCCAGGCCGTGACCCCGGAGCAGCCCACCTCCTGACGTGGCACGTCGCGCCAGGTCACGCCTGTGCGAGGACGAAGGTGATGCCTGCCAACGCGATGCGGTCGCTTGTTCGGTGTCGTCCTGCATACCGATGCGGCCGCTGTGGAGGGGCGGCAGCATCGCAGCGATGCGCGTCCACAGGTCATCGGGCACAAGATCACTGTTCACGCCCGGCAGCGTGGCGGAAGATCCCGGTTGAGGTGGGCCGATTGACCCGGCAAGCTCGCCTGATGAGTCAGAGCAGACAGCCGGGAGCCTGGGACGGCCCCTTCTACCGAGTTCGTACAGAACATTTCGAGGCCGCGTTCATACCGAATGCCGGTGAGGACCTGGAGTCCGTGGACAACGTTGACGTCTTCGTCGACCTTCCGGACGGCTCTCGATGGAGCGCGACCATCATCACTCTCGCCCAGGTCGAGCTTGTAATGGAGAGGTGGGCGGCAAGCGGGGAAGCCTTGGGAGGTCGCTACTTCTGGGTCTCGGACGGTCTCATCGTCCGCGATGCCGGCATCAGCAACATGACCCGAGTACTCGTCGGCCTTGTTGAGAACGAGGAGTTCGCGCAGGTCCTTCAGCGACTCGACGTCTGACAGGCTCCAGCAGTCACGAGATCCTGATTCTGAAATGGTCAGTAAGTGTTCCCCTGGTGCTGTTGGCCCGTGCGGACTGGGTTTGGCTCGTCTTCCTTGCTCAGTACGGCGAGTGGCAGGATGAATGGGGGAGTAGCGAGGGCAATTCGGCGGTGATCGTCGCCCGCGCCGCTTCCTGTATCGAGACTCCTCGTCATGCACACCAGCAGCCACAGCGTCCTGTATGACCCACCGGCCTGATCGAAGCCGGTCTCCCGCTCGACCGCGAACTGTACGAGCGTCTCGTCAGCGCCGTCCTGGCCTGGACCGGCAGGGACGTGCTCGCGCTACGCGACTACGAACAGAATCGGCCTCCAACTGACCGGCCACGCGTTCGCGCTCGTCGCCGTCGTCCGTCGTCCGTCGTCCGTCGTCCGGCGCCAGGCCGCCGCCTTGCCCGAGGACGACGGCCGCGGCATCCTCGCCCAAGTCGTCCTCCGCGAAGCCAACAGCCGCCTGTCCGCCCCGCTCAAGGGCACCGCTCTCTGCGTTCAGAACCGGGCCCGCCTCGTACCGGCCCTCTACACCCGGCTGGACTGCCTCATCGGACCTGCCCCGGCCACCCCACCCCATAGCTGACGGAAGAAGCCAGAAGGAGCCCGGAGTTTGCTCTATTTCGCGGTGGTGGCGTCGGCCGGGGGTTGCGTGTGTGCGGCTGGTGGGCGGGTGCGTTCGGTTTCGTCCTGCACGAGGAGGGAGAGTAGTGAGGCCACGGGCAGGCCGGCTTCGGCGGGATGGCGCAGCACTTTGTCGGGGTCGATGCGGTAGGTGTTCTGGCGTCCTTCGCGGGTGTGTGAGAGGTACCCGTTCTGCTCCAGGTCGGAGATGATCCGTGATACGGCACGCTCGGTGAGTCGGCAGTGGGCGGCGATGTCACGGATGCGGATGTTGGGGTTGTCGGCGATGGCTGCCAGCACGCGTGCGTGGCTGGTGATGAACGTCCATCCGGTGTGGGAGTCAGGTACTGCGGCCATAGCCAGCACTTTAAGCGACGCAGGTTGCATGACATACTTTTCCGGTAATCGATGGCGTGCTCCCGCACGGGAGAGTCACAAAAGGAGCTTCAGGTGTCCTGGAACGAGGCCGCCTTGTCCACATGCACGAGCAGCACCAGCGGGACGCTAACCCTGGAGGAGACCACTGTGCACGCCCCGTACGGTCCGGTGGTGCGGCAGTACGAGTACCGCGGGGCCTGGGTGATCGCCGCCGCCGGCGACTACGACCTGGGCTCGATCACAGCGCTGCGCCAGGCGCTGCACACCGCGGCGAGGCGCTATCCGAAGGTCGTCCTCGACGCCTCCGCTGTCACTTTCGCCGACTCGACGTTCCTGAACCTGCTGATCCTCACCCATCAGATGGGAACGCTGCGCGTGGTCGCACCCTCCGCGCAGGTACGACGCCTCTGCGAGATCACTGGCGTCGACCGCTTCTTGGAGATGCGACAGACGATTGAGGAAGCGGCCGCCTCGTAACCCCCGCGCCTTTCTATCTGCACCTCGGTCTGCCCGGCCAGGAACCGGCCGGGCTGTGGCTGATGACGGCCACCACGGACCGGGAACGCGAACTGATCGGCCAACAGTGCGGCGGCCAGCCCCTGCTCGTCCTGTACACCGCTGACTTGGACACGTCAGCAGATGACTGCGCGAGAACGGGGTGCGCGTCTGGAGCGAGCAGGTGGACGACGACAGCCGGTCCCTGCACTTCGCCGATCTGTACGGGAACATCATCATCGCCGCAGGGCTGGTCTTGCTGGTCAGGGTTGCGGATCGGCGCGGAGGGTGTGCCTGACCCAGATGTTGGGTTCGACGTAGACGGCGTATCCGCGTTCGGGTTCGCAGTGCACGGGCACGAGGGCTCCGGGGACCTCCACCGGGCCCGGTGTGTCGAAGGCAAGCCCCGTCCAGGCGCGCCACTGGGCCAGAGTTCCGGGAATGGTCATGGAGGCGGGAGCGACCGTTTCCACGGTGGCGCCGAGGCGGGCGTGGACCCTCAGCCAGGGATCGTAGGGCAGGCCGTCCGGGCGGGTGCGGAAGGCGTACTCGTGGATCGAGCAGCTGGTCTCGAGGTGTTTCGCTGTGGGTCTGACCGGTGCGACGAGGGTGGTGATGCCGAGCCGTCGGACGTTCTCCCGGAGCGCGGTGACCATGCGGACGGAGATCCCCTCGTTCTGGCGGCCCGCCGCCACGGTGATGTCCAGCGCGCTGACCGTGTCCGGTTGTTCGCCACTGTGCAGGTCGGCGAAGGCCCACAACAGGACCTGGTCCCAGCCCGTGCCCGGCAACTCGCCGCGGCCCGCCGCATCCAGACGGAACGGGGCACTGAACGCGTGCGCGACGACTTCGCCGTCACCGTCTGTGGCGATCAGCACATGCTCGGGGAACTCCCTGGGGACATGGGCGTAGCAGGCCCAGCCGACCGGGTCCTCGGCCATGAACGCGGGCCAGGTGTCCGGCATCTGCAGCATTGGCTCGTGGAGTTCGGGCCGTTCGGCGAGGGTGGTGATCGTCAGAGCCATGGGCCGAACGTTAGTGGCGGACCTGACCGGTCAGCATCACGATTTTTGTCGGACGCAGCGGCTCATCGGGGCCGGGTGCCGCTGTACTGGCGCCCGTCTGTAGCGGCTTCGATATCAGCTCCGCTGCCCACCTCCGACTGGTGAGCTCGATCGTGACGGTTGACGATCAGGAGCCGGACCCCTGCGTCGCCCGGGGCGATTCGTCCGTCTGTGGGGTCCGTCCGCCGCCGTCCGGTGCGGGCGGGGTGTGTGGTTAGGGCATCTGTGGTGGGTTCGGGTGCTGGCGGAGCCAGTGTTGGAGTTCCCGGTGCCGGTACTGATAAGCGGCCCCGCTGTATCGCAGCAGCCCCGCGTCGGTCGCCCAGTCGAGGAACCGCCCGAGACGGAACGGCAGCTGCCCGCGCAAGCAGAGCAGGAACACCAGATACCTGCGGGAAGCCGCGCCGACCACGAGTCCGATCATGAGGCCGACCGTGAGCCCGAACACGATCCCGGCCAAGACCACGACCATCAGCCCGGCCGTGATACCGGCCATGAGCCCGAGACGGGCGTCGGTTCTGATGGCGGCCCGGGTCCTGCGGCCCGTACCCGGCTCCTGCGTGATCCCGGCCATGAGCCCGACCGCGATCACGACCGCGATCCCGGTCATGAGCCCTGCCGTGAGCCCGGCCGCGACCCCGAACACGAGCCCACCCGTGGCCGCACGCCAGCTGTCGTTCCAGGCGGCGCGGCGCGGGTATGTCCAGCGCTGGGGCCTGACTGCTGGGACGGTCAGTGCCGCGGCCGGCAGGGCGGACAGCACCACGACCAGCCACCCCGGAAAAGCACGGGCGGCGAGTCCGAGCACGAGGACACCCAGGGCGGCCGAGCTCCACGACCTCCTCGCCCGTCTGCGCTTCGACTTGTCCCGGGAACTGGCCCACGTACACGAGCAGCTGCAGCTCCTGATGGCCGTCTGCGGTCTGCGCAACGACAGCCGCGCGGTCGACGAAGGCGCCAACTGGGTCGCCCAGCAGGTCCGCGACGGCCACCGCACCCTGACCCTCGACATGGTCAAGGCAGCCGTCGACAGTCTCGACCTCAAGACGGGACCCGCCCACGCGATCCTGTCGATCGCCACACTCAAGCCCGACCCGCTCGCCGCCGAAGCCGACCACACCATCAGCTGGATCGACCGGTTCGAAACCGACTCCGAATACACCAAACGCCGCCCGCTCGCCCCCGCCACCTGGGCACAGCTCCAGGCCGACATCGAGGCGGCCCCCGCCCGGCTGCCCGGCCGCACCGGCATCTCTGTGTCGGGAAGTCTCCGCCTCGCCCCCGCCTTCCTGACCGGCACGGCCTTCCGCATGGTCACCGGAGCCGACCTCGCCGTCCTCCAACGCGGAGACCTGTGGTCCACCCGCGACACCTACGACGCCGAATGCGCTCCCGTCGTCGAGGAGTACGACATCGGCCAGGGCGACGACCTCGCCGTCGGCATCAACATCACGGTCAGGGCCGAGGATTTCACTCAGGACGTCCTCGAATACGTCGAAGGACAGAACATCCCCGCGTCCAGACTCCTCATCCTCACACCACCCGCCGGCCCCAAGGACCGCTCTGTCCTCGACAGCCCCGCCGCCAACGCCCTCGCCGTCGGCATTCGCAACGCCCTGCGTCGCCCCGCCCGCACCACCCCTCGGATCCACCTCTTCCTTGCCTGCCCCATGGGGCTCGCCCTCCTCCTCGGCCACCGCTGGAACCGGTTGCGCCCCACCGTGGTGTACGAAGACGTCAGCACGGCACAGGTGTACGAACCGGCCTTCTTCATCCAGGCATGAACACCACCGTCAACCGGAGATCCGGCCCCGGGCCACGCGAGACCGGCACAGGGGGTCG
This sequence comes from Streptomyces sp. NBC_00690, assembly GCF_036226685.1. NCBI lineage: Bacteria > Bacillati > Actinomycetota > Actinomycetes > Kitasatosporales > Streptomycetaceae > Streptomyces > Streptomyces sp. NBC_00690. The sequence goes on along the minus strand of NZ_CP109010.1, from coordinate 51,893 downwards.
CCTCTCGCCAGACCTCCCTGCGAGGCACCAACCCACGAGACGCCGCAACCCCTAGCAGGCCGCCTTGCCGTGACCCGACAGCAGCGACCTGGCCAGACGAGGCAGACCAACCCGTACGCCAACGTCATTCCGTAGCCCATTCCAGTCCGAGGGCGGCGAGCGTCTGTAACTTGTCGGCGGTCAGCTTGGCCTGGCGGCTCCGGCTGTTGCTGAGGAGTACCCCGAGCTTGGCCTCCGACCTGTCCGGCAACACCTCTACGTGGGCCCTGGGAACCGTCACGGAACCGGTCCGGGCTTTGTTACTGCGCCCAGGGCCGCCACGCTCTTCTCGAACGTGCTCACGGCTGTCTTGGGGTCCTGTGGGTGTTCCTGCTTTGGGGGGTAGCGGCATGACGCCTACCGGGCCCTGGGCTGGTACCAGTGCCGACACCGAACGCGCCCCGGCCCACTGTCTCCAGCCTGGCGAGTTGTGTCAGGCGCTTCGGACCGAGCTGGTCGCGTTGGAGGTCGGGCGTCTTGAATTTCTGACCGGGTGTCGGTGCCTTCTGCGAGGATCGGCGGATGGCCGCTAGCAGGGATCGCTCGACCCTTCGGCAATTGGTCGGCGAGGTCGCCGCTCGTCTGGGCGGGAACACGCACGCCACGCTCAGCGAAGCCTTTACGAAGGTGGGGATGCCGCAGTCGGACGAGGGGACGAAGCACGAGCGAGTCGAGCGGAGTTTCGCGCAGGTCTCCGACAGCGACCTCCCCGCCGTTGCGCAAAACCTTCTGGCAGGTGGCTACGCGAATACCGCGCAGAGGCACAGGATCGAAGACCTGCTGTGGGCGGAGTCCTCCCCTCCAGAGATACCCAGGAGGATCCGGCGCGAGCTTGCCCGCTCCCTCGATCTGGCCGATATTGTCCGCAGCGAGAGCCGGTTCATGGCGCTGCTGGAACGGTTCTGGGTCCTCGGCGACGAGATGAGCCCGCTTGTCGACGCGTTCTTCGGTTCCCCGGGCCCAAGCCTCAGGCGCGACATCGAGCAGCACGTCCTTCGCAACCCGGGGGACTGGTCGGCCGAGGATCTTATTGAGAACCTGGGTGCCTTCGAAGCTGGCGACGCCAGGTTCGCCCGGTTCCTCGAAGAGCTGGTCTCTGCCGACGTGCTCCTTGACGAAACGGTGCAACGGCCCCTCGTTGCCGCGATCAACGAGCACCTCCGCGGTGCCGCGATCGAGCTGAGGGAAACAGGGACAGACGGCGGCTACCCGCGCTTCAGCATGGTCTCCACCCGGCTCGCCGAGAACCGTAAGCCGAAGAACATCATCTTCGCCTCGCTCACCAAGCCCGACATCCGCTTCCAGTCCGCCATGGACAACGACATCGAGATCGTCGGTGACCCCGACAAATCTCTTGTCTACGACCGTCCCACGCCAGCAGCCGGCCTTCGCTGGCGAGACCTCCAGACCTGGTGGCAGGAAAAGCACAAGATCCCCACCGATGCCGACGCCAAGTCCTCCCTCTACCGCCGGCTCCGCCGCAGCCTGCCCGACAACTCTCCCGGGCAACAGAACCTCTTCGACTGCTACCACCAGATCCTCGGCGCCAAGGTCTACGACCACCCTGTACTGCTGCCCGAAGTGTGGCTCCACTGGGACCCCCAGACCGCCCGCGAACGCGGCCCCCAGGCATTGCTGCGCTCACGCATGGACTTCCTACTCCTGCTTCCTCACGGACAGCGCATCGTGCTCGAAGTCGACGGATCCCAGCACTACACGCGAGACCGCGGCCAGCGCCCCGACAGCGCGAAGTACGCGCAGACGATGGCCAGCGACCGAGACCTCAAGCTCAGAGGCTACGAGGTCTTCCGGTTCGGCCACGACGAACTGATGGACACCAGCGCAGCCCAGGCCCTCTTGGAGCAGTTCCTGCCAGCCCTGTTCCAGCGCTTCGACTGTGCTTAGATCCGCGCCCGCTCACACGAGGGAGAAATTAACCCAGCGGCGTCAACTCGACAGCGGGTAGCGTCCCAGGCCATGTACATCGCTGTGAGCGCCGACGAGGCGTGGGAGCGGCTGCCGGCCAGCCGCTGGAAGCCACCGGGCAGGGCCAGCAGCGGATCCCGCTGCAAGACCTACGCGGCGGCCCTGGAGCTCACGCTCGGCCGACGGCAGGAGCTCCCGATCCACACCGCGCACACCGCCGGGCTCACCCGGCTCTTCCGCGACGCCACCTACACCATCGACGTCCGCGACGATGCCGCGAGCGGCTTGTGCTTCCACTGCGACGGGAGTGGGCTCGCCCGCTCCCTGTGGAAGCCGGCCCCCGGGGAAGCCTGAACGGCTCGCAGGACAACGCAGCGCCCCGCGCCGCCTTCCGGCCGGTCGTGGGGCGCAGTGGGTGGAGACCGCCTGGAGGGTTAGGACTGGCCCTCGGTCAGCTGGTGGCGGTGTTCTCGAAGCCGGCCCGCAACACTGCCCTCCTGGACCTAGCCGCTGGGCTCCCCGCCGTTGTCCTCAGCCGGCTCCTCGGCATCCCCATCCGATCCGCCACCCGCTGGACTCAGTACTCCGGCGCATCCCGAAGCGCCTACGCGGCCGACCTCTCCCGCCGCCAGAAGGGAGAACTCCGCAAGTCCCAATAGCCGGACCTACCAATATGGAGCCGGACGAGCTCCGGCGCCTGGTCCTCGCCGCCGTCGACCCGTACGTCGACCGCGGCGTCCTCGCGCGGCAGATCGCCCCCGAGGAACAGCAGCGCCGCGTTCTGGAGGACTTCGCTGGTCGGTGGGGTGCAGAGCCGCTCACGCCCAGAACCTCCTGGACTTCTACGATCTCATGACCGCCCTGTTGGCAGGCGACGGTGTTGGCGGCACCCGAATCACCGACCGGCGCATCCCTCACGCCCCCGGCTGACGAGGGCGGCCGTACTCGGGGGAGCGTTCTTCGGCGTCTGCCCGGTACTGCTGTGCCGGCGCCCGCAGCACTGCGGGCGGTCTCGCCGGATGGCCGACCGCCCGCGATGCCTGACACGCGGCCCAAGGCGTGTTGCAGGAGCATCAGCACGATCACTCGACATGGCATCCATGGGATCGACTTGGGTGGGCCGACCAGATCAGAAGCGGCTAGTTCATCCGCTGAGCCGCTGGATCATGGCGCGAATAAAGTGTCTCGCAGGTTCTGCCACACCCTTCAGTGGAGGACGGTTAGGGAGACGGGACCGTGGGTCTGGGTGATGCCCTGGCTGGTGAAGCAGCCGAGGGGGTTGGCGGGGAGGAGAACGCTGACGAGTTCGACGGTGGATCCGGCGAATTTGCCGGAGGTGATGGGGCCGGTGGCAACGATCACGGGGATTCCGCCGGGGCGCAGGTCGACCACGGAGGAGAGGGTGGCGTTGCTGACGGCTCCGGTGTTCCAGAGGATGGTGCCGGTGGCGTCGAAGCCTCCCGAGAGACAGCCGAGGTCGCCCTGGCCGGTGCCGCTGTAGGCGGAGACCGCGGTGATGGCGGGGTCGGTGCTCGTACACGGGCCGGCGCTGCCGGTGAAGGAGAGACTGGTCTGCCGGGGGGCGAGGACGATGCCGGGTGTGTAGTTGACGGTGCCGGTGCCGACCGGGCAGGCCGCGTCGATGGTGAGGGCCGAGGAATTGGCACTCGTCCCGGCCGGTGCGGCGGGAGCCGCGGTCCCGGGGCCCGCAGAGGCCATGAGCAGGGCACTCGCGGCCAGAGAGGCGGCCGTCAGGGTCCGCAGGGTCGCGGAGGCGACGGACCGCCGCCGCGCGGCCGGCCGGCCGCGGCTCGCTGAGGACAGAGGTGAGGACAGATGCATGGCGATTCCTTCGACTTTTGTGTGCGATTCCGGTTCCGGGGACGCCGGGACAGGTGAGAACGCCGTCGGCCGAGGGGCCCGTCACCGGTGCCGCCCACTGCGTGCTTCGGGAAGAACACCCGGTCGCAAGGCTCCTGGAGCTGGTTTGCCCGCCCTGGTGGGCACGAAAGGCAAAGTAGTCCGAATGAGTGACTCGTAGGATCGGCGACACATTCGTGGAGCTCCGCCACCGTCCGCTCGCGCCCGGCAGGGGTGGCGAACTCGGGAAGCGGGGTGGCAACGGCGGGGCCACACACGTGGCTCCGCCACCGCCCGCGCGCGTACCGCTCCTGCGAGGGGATCCGGCCGCTCCGGTCCTCGATCCCGCGTGGGGCAGCGGCCCGCCCCCTCATGACAGTCGCGGCTCCAACTCCCCGGCCCCGGAGACCGTGTCCGGGCAGTGCTGGGCGAACTCCTGTCCGTGCACTCCGACCCCGGGTGCGCGGGCGTGGTCGGGCGAGTCCCCGGCGCTTCGGCTACAGGCCGATGAAGGTCCAGGTGGCGGTCCCGATGGTCTGGGTGAGCCCGGGTGAGGCGAAGCAGGCGGTCACATCGGTGTTGGGTTCGATGACGATGTTGTTGAGGCTGGCGCCCGCGTAGCGGCCGGCGACGATCTCGCCGTCGTAGGTTCCGACGAGCTGTCCGGCGGCGTTGGTGGCCACGGTGGAGGACCAGTTCCAGGTGGAGGTGGTGCCGTCGTTCCAGGTGAGGGTCTCGGTGCCGCTGCCGGACTGGATCGGGGAGATGCACGAGGCGGTGTAGCTGCCGGTGAAGGAGTTTTCAGGCCACTGATCCTGTTCGGGCCCGTACGTGAGGCGGTGCCCATCGGTGCTGACGACGACGCGGACGAGATCCTGCGGACCATGATCTCCCGCAAGGTCCGCCGCCTGCTCGTCATCGACGGGCACACCCTCATCGGCGTGGTCGCCCAGGCCGACGTCGCCCGTGTCCTGCCCGACCCGCAGGTCGGCCGGCTCCTCGACGCGCTGTCCACCGACTGAGCACACTGCGGCTCGGCAGGTGAACTCGTATGGCCCGCCCTTCGGCGGGGCTGTGGTCCTGTTTCGCGGCGTTGGTGGTGGTGGGGCGGGTTGTTGTGGGGTGTGGGTGGTCAGGTGCAGTTGATGATGAGGGTGGTGGTGGCGGTGCAGGTGCGGGTGGCGGTGTTGTTGGCGGGGTTGGGGTCGTTGGGGGTGCTGGTTGTGCGGGTGGCGGTGACGGTGTAGGGGGTGCCCAGGCTGAGGAGCGCGACGGGGACGGTGAGGCGCCTGGTGGTGGACGTTCCGGGGGCGAGGGGTGTGGTGAGGGTGCAGGTGGCGGTGTTGGTGGCGATGGCGCAGTCGGGGCTGGTCGCGGTGGTGGATGGGGGCAGGGCCGCGGTGACGGTGGCTGCGGTGAGAGTGGCGGGGCCGTTGTTGGCGAGGGTGAGGGTGTAGTTGATCCGGCCGTTCAGCAGGCCCGGGACGGGGACGGCCGTGAGGGTCACGGCGAGGTCGGCGTCGGGGCCGGGAACAGTCCCGACCGCCACCCCTTCCGGCACGCTGCCGACGGGGATGCCGGTGACGGCGTTGGTGGTGGTGTTGATCACCGACACCGTGTCGTCGCCGCTGTTGGCGGTGTAGGCGCGGGTGCCGTCGGGGGAGAGTGCCACCGACAGCGGGCCGTCACCGGTGGGGATGCCGGTGACGGCGTTGGTGGTGGTGTTGATCACCGATACCGAGTCGTCGTTGGGGTTGGCGGTGTAGAGGCGGGTGCCGTCGGGGGAGACCGCCACCGAGAACGGGAAGGCATCGACGGGGATGCCGGTGACGGCGTTGGTGGTGGTGTTGATCACCGACACTGAGCCGCTGAAGGGGTTGGCGGTGTAGGCGCGGGTGCCGTCCAGGGAGACCGCCACCGAGACCGGATCGTCACCGACGGGGATCGTGGCGGTAACCGTGTTGGTGGTGGTGTTGATCACCGATACCGAGTCGTCGCCACTGTTGGCGGTGTAGAGGCGGGTGCCGTCGGGGGAGACCGCCACCGAGAACGGGAAGGCCCCGACGGGGATGCCGGTGACGGCGTTGGTGGTGGTGTTGATCACCGATACCGAGTCGTCGCCACTGTTGGCGGTGTAGGCGCGGGTGCCGTCCAGGGAGACCGCCACCGACTGCGGGCCGTCACCGACGGGGATCGTGGCGGTAACCGTGTTGGTGGCGGTGTCGACCACCGACAACGTGTCGTCGTCGCTGTTGGCGGTGTAGGCGCGGGTGCCGTCCAGGGAGACCGCCACCGAGACCGGATCGTCACCGACGAGGATCGTGGCGGTAACCGCCTGCGTGGTGGTGTCGATCACCGACACCGTGTCGTCGCCGCTGTTGGCGACGTAGGCGAGGACTCGGTCGCCCGGGGCCGCGTGGGCGGGGTCGGCGGACAGGAGCGGGAGGATACAGGCCGCGACGGCCGTCGTGACGGCCGCGGCCAGGACACGCACCGGACTGCGTGCACCCCGGCCGCAGGAACGGGAGAACCAGGACAGGGAAGGCATGGAGGATGTTCCTCTCGGGCATGCGCCGTCGAGGGTCTCCCGCGACCGGCGGAGGGGACGACGCGAGCGTGTGGATCGGTCGGTCCGGACGCCGGAGCTTCACCTAGTGTGAGTCCATTGTCACATCCAGTGATCACCTGGAAGCGTCGCGCCCCCTTTGACGGATGGCAACGCCCCGGAACGCCGTCCCCCCCAACGAGCGCCCCCGCCGGGAAACATGGAACACCCGTACTGCCTCCGCCTCCGGGGCTGGGCCCGCGCGGACCTCGCCGAGATGGTGCCGCAGAAGATCAAAGGGCCTTCGCGCTGGCGCCGCCGGCCGGGGCGCGGTCGACGAAGCCCGGCAGTGGCTGTGCATCGCCCGCCGGGCGAGCGCCGCAGCGGTGGAGCGGGCCTCCGCCGAGTGCGCGGACCAAGCCCCGCCGGGCCGGGACATCCCCGCGCCGGCGCACGGCGCGCGCGGTCACTCGACGCAGCGTCCCGCCTCCGGTCGTACGAGGCGAAGTGCAGCGCGCCCGGCAGCGCGGCATCGCCCCGCCCCGCGCACCCGGCGGCGGCTTTCGTGCGCGGCTGTGCGCACGAAAGCCCCGGAGGAGGGGTGGCGGACGGGCATGCCCGTCCGTCCGCTTGCCGTCCGGGCGGGGGTGCTTCTCGTCTTCCGGTTCCGCGGTCCCGCGGTGCCGCCCGGCGGCGTGCCGCGTCCCGGCCGGGCATGTTGGCCGCCCGCCCGGGCAGGGTGCCGACTGCGGAGGGGGCTGCCGTGTTTCCCGGTGGCGTGCTCGTTCGGGGGAAAGCCGTGTCGGGGGGGTTGCTTCACCCGTGAGGGGCACACCATCCTTCGATCACAGGATGTGACCATGGGCTCACTTTGTGTGGAGTTCCGGTGTTCGGACCGACCGCTTCCCATGTCAGCGTCGTCCTCTTGCGCCGGCCCCGGGAGACCCCCTGGGCGACGCGTACCCGAAAGGAACCTCCCTTTCATGCCCAGGACCTCCGCCTCCACCCCCCGCGCTCGATGTTCCCGCAGGCCGGTGCGCATGCTGGCCGCGGCCGCCACGGCACTCACGATCGCCGCCTGCGTCCTACCGCCGGCCACCCCCGCCCTGGCCCGCGCCGCCGGGCCCGGCTACGTCTACGCCGCGAACAGCAACGGCAATTCCGTGTCGGTGATCGACACTGCCACGAATGCGGTCACCGACACCATCGCCGTGGGGGACGGGCCGGTGTCGGTGGCACTGTCCCCGGACGGCGCCCTCGTCTACGCCGCGAACAGCAATGACGATTCGGTCTCCGTGATCGACACCGCCACGAATGCGGTCACCGACACCATCGCCGTGGGGGACCGGCCGGTGTCGGTGGCCTTCTCCCCGGACGGGGCCCGCGCCTACACCGCCAATGAAGTCGATGGCTCGGTGTCGGTGATCGGTACCGCTGCCGGGACGGTCACCGCCAGTATCCCGGTCGGCGAAGCCCCTCTCTCGGTGGCGTTCTCACCCGACGGGGCCCGCGCCTACACCGCGAACAGCTTCGGCAATTCGGTCTCCGTGATCGACACCGCCAGCAGCACCGTCACCGCCACCGTTCCCGTCGGCTCTCGCCCGTCCGCGGTGGCCTTCTCCCCGGACGGGGCCCGCGCCTACACCGCAGACGGCCTCAGTGACTCGGTGTCGGTGATCGACACCGCCACGAATGCGGTCACCGACACCATCGCCGTGGGGGACCGGCCGGTGTCGGTGGCCTTCTCCCCGGACGGGGCCCGCGCGTACACCGCTGCCAGCGGCGATGACGCGATCTCCGTGATCGACACCGGCACGAATGCGGTCACCGGCAGTATCCCGGTCGGTGAATTCCCCCTCTCGGTGGCCCTCTCCCCGGACGGGGCGCTGGCCTACACCGCCGACAACTTCGCCGACACGGTCTCCGTGATCGACACCGCCGCCGCAACGGTCACCGCGACCGTCCCGGTCGGGGACGGTCCGTCGTCGGTGACGGTCGCCGCGGCTGCCATCCCCCCTGGTGCGGATCTGGCGCTGTCCCTGACGGCCACTCCCGTGCCGGGCCTGTTCAACGGACGCATCAACTACGTCCTCACCCTCACCAACCAGGGCCCCGTCACCCTCACTTCCGCGACGGTGACGGCGACCCTGCCCGCACCGATGTCGGCGACCAGCCCCGACTGCACCGTCACCACCGGCACCGCCACCTGCACCGCCACCAGTCTCGCCCCCGGCACCAGTACCACCCGGCACTTCTCCGCCCCCGTCGCCCTCCTCTCCCTCTTCACCCCCTACACCGTCACCGCCACCCGCACCACCAGCGCCCCCGCCGATCCCAACCCCGCCAATGACACCGCTACCCGCACCTGCACCGCCCTCACCACCCTCCTCGTCACCTGCACCTGACCCACCACCACCCCGACGTCCGGCATCCTTGCGGTATTCGCCAGACACCACAAGCGCCCCCCGGGAAGCCCCCGGAGGGCCACGCTCACCGGGCCGTCGCCCCACCCCGGCCGGTGGGGGCAGCTCGACGTCCGGGAGTACCCGGGGTTGCGGTGCCGCCCGTTGATCGCGTCGGCGATCTCAGCACGCCGGGCGTGCATGATCACATTGGCCGGCGTCCGCCATGATCTTGCCCACGGACTACGCCGAATGAATGGCGTTTCGCAGCAGAGGAGTGGTCTTCCCGGCCGGGGTTCAGGCGCGACGGATGATCGGGGAGGCTGGACTCCAGCCGGCGCACGCCGACCTGAACACTCGAGGAGTGCTTGTGCAGGCGAGGAAGAAGTGGATTGCCAGCGCACTAGCCGCTTCGGCGGTTGTCGCCACGGTGCAGAGCACTGGGGCCGCCTCTGTCGTGGCCCAGGCCAGGGCCGCGGCGCCGTCCGTACCGATCGTGGTGAAGTCGGGGTGGTCGGGAAGGGGTGACTACATCTCGGCGACGTGCCCGCAGGGCACGACGCTTGTCGGCGGTGGTCACGACTCCCAACCTGTTGTCAGCTCACTGGGCCATGTGCTGGACGAGCAGACCGCCGACGCCCCTTCCCCGGACGAGCCGAACTCGTGGTTCATCAGAAGGCTGGCCGGTAGGTCGCAGGCATACGCCATGTGCTCCCCCGCCTCCTCCACGCCGCCGATCGTCGTGGCATCGGATTGGTCCGACCCGGGTGAATACATCTCCGCGACCTGCCCGGAGGGCACCCAGCTCGTCGGCGGCGGCTTCGACTCCCGCCCCTATCTCAACGGCTTCGGCAACTCGTTGGACGACTTGGACGCGAACGCGCCCTCCGGTGACGAGCCGAACAGCTGGTTCACCAAGCAGCACCGCGGTACCTCCCGTGCGTTCGCCATGTGCGCACAATGAGCCACCCCCAGGCCGATGCGCACACATCTGAGTGCGTTGTGGCACACCCGATTTCGTTCGAGGTGTGCGGCGCGGGTGATCATCCGGACAGAGGTACGGGTGCGGCCGTGGGCATGAACGAACGGCTCCCTTGGTAGTGACGGTTGCGACACCAGCACGGCCAAGGAAGCCCGTCTTACCTTCTTGGCGGGTTCGGACCCAGCTCCTCTACCTTCGGGGCGAGCTCGCCCCGAAGCTATTGGATCTGCTCGTCGTCCAGGTCGTTCAGCGGCGGTTCGCCGGCACCGCTACCGATCCGCACATGGTCATCGCGCCGTTTCCCGGAGACCACCCCAGATCAGGAGGCCGCCTCGCGCAGGTAGGCGCGAGCGAAGCGGGTCACCGGATCAATGAGCGGTGCCGCGACCTCGACGTCGCCGAGTTCTTCGGCCTGCAGCGGCACTATCGCCTCGTTTGCCTCTCCCGACAGCCCGGAGCGGCACACGCACACATGGGCACTGGGGGCGGCGTCCCACCTGGCCGCCCTGGACCCGCAGACCGCGGTGGCGCCGGCCGCCCGGGTTGGAGACCACAGCATCGTGCGAGGACCTTACGGTGCCGTCCGGGTCGACGTCCTGCGGCATGAACGGGCCAGTACCAGGCCGCGCGTCTCGTCCTGGTCCACCATCTACCGTTCGTCGGGGAAGCCCGTGGCCCCGGGCGCGTGCTGTCGCAGTGCCGCCGTTTTTGCAACAGGCTGGCCGTGCCCCCACGGCCCACCCGATCGCGTAGCCGTCGCACGGACACCTCCGCCGAACCCTTCCGTGCGCGTTCCCGCCACGCGGCCGTACGGCCGCGCCCACCGCAAAAAGCGTGCTCAGATCAGGTGGCTTTGTTCACGAGAACGGACAGCAGGTGTTCACCACTTCCGGCGGCACCTGAGCGAACCGTGGGAATCGAACAGCTCATACACAGGGACCCGATGCCTCTCAGGAGACAGGCGGTGCGGCCTTCGCATAGGCGGCATCGACGTCCGCCCCGGTCCCAGCGAACTGGTACTTCTCCCAGGCGCTTTGGCGGGCGACGCCGAGCGCGTCGGCGACCTTCTGCCAGGAGTCGCCCTGGCGCCGGGCCTGACCCACCGCGATCACTCGCTGCGGCTCGATCATCCCTTCCAGTTCACGCAGCGCGCCGAGGGCGGCGAGCGGGCGTTCCTGGGCGAGAGCGGAGAGCCGCAGGACCAGGTCGCCCATCTCCTCTTCGACGTCGCGTGGCGGCATAGCGACGGTGGCGGCGGCGATGTGCTGCTCCCAGTCGGCTTTCACCGCGGCCGCAGTGACCGACGGGTCCGCGTCGAGCGGGCGGGCCGGGCCGTGCCAGACGCACTGGCACTCGGCGCGCAGCGCTGTCGGGCCGCCGGCGCGCAGCGGGAAGGTGACCAAGCCGGTCTCGCTCCAGGAGTCCCACTCCTGCCAGGCGCGCCCGTTCCAGATCCTCCCGTCCGGTGCCCCGCTCGCGTCCAGGGCGCGGGCCAGGCCCTCGTGCTCACGACGTCCGTCGCGGTCGTCATCCCACATGGCGCTTCCTCCTGCATCTACGGCAACAGGCTGTCAGGCTACCCTGACAATCGCATTCTTGTCAGGCAACCCTGACAAGTGAGAATCGAACAGTCACCGACTGGGGGGTGCCTCCGGAGGTGGTGAACATCTGCTGTCCGTTCTCGTGAACAAAGCCAATCAGGTGAAGTAGCCGGGGGCGAGGCGGTGGTCGCACGTCGGGCAGGCGGGTCCGCGTCCCATCGTGTGGGCGGCCATGAGGTCGAGGCCACGGCTACCGGCGCTGCGGGGCCGAGCCCGAGGGCGGCGGCTCGTGGCACATCGCGCAGGCCCGCTGCGTGCCAGCCGCACCTCCAGGGTCCTCCCCTTCCCTTCGGCCGGACTGGCCGAAGCGGGCCCTTCCTGCAGGTCCGCCCACCAGATGCGGCGATGGGCAGGACCGGAATTGAAGATCGCCGAACTCCTGGAGCAGGCGGCCGAAGCTACTACCGTGGCTCCTTGGCCGTTGATCTTGCCTCGCGCGCGACGTTCCCAGTCCCTTCACCTGCTGTCGCACAGTCTGCGCTGCGGACCGGGGGGCGCGGTTCAATATGGGCCCGCCGGGCGGGCCGGGGCTTCATGGCCTCGGCGGGTGGGGACTGGTCAGGAAGGACAGGTACGGGGATGGCGCGGTGGACGGCCTGCCGGGGGCCGTGCCGGGCGGAATGGCTCGCTGGAGCAGAGCGCGGGCGTCAGCCCGGTCACGGTGGGGGGCGAGCGTCGCCTGCATGACGACGACGGCGCTCTCGATACTCCGGGAACGGGCGAGCGACCTGTGGGTGAGGAAGTGCGACCATGTCTCGCACGCCCGGTCCAGGTGGCCTTCCTGGGCCTGCATCTCGGCGATCCGGGCCAGGACGATGGCCCGCGGGTGGGACATCTCCGCCGGACACAGGCGCAGGCAGAGTTTCAGCGCTGTGATCGCCCGCGTGCGTTCTCCCAGGTGCCAGGCGACTGTCGCGTGGTGGTAGGCGTGCTGTGCCCGGATCACTCGTGCACTGGAGGGCGAGGGTTGCGGGGAGGCGCTGTGCAGCACGATGTAGGTATCGGCGGTCCTCAGGCTCTGCTCTGCTGACGGGCCGTCCTGTAAGGCGGCGAAGGAGGCGGCGAGCTGTCCGTGGAGAAGGGCAAGGCTTCCTGGCCTGCCCTGCCGGCCCTGGTCGACCGCGGCCTGTGCGAGGTCCAGGGCGGCCGGGTAATGACCCAGATGCCGTGCCTGCATGCTGAGGGCCCGCAGGGCTGCGGCGAGATGGGCCCGGTCGCCGGACTCGTCCGCCAGAGCCGCGCTCACGTAGTAGAACTCCTGCGCGGTTCCATAGAGTTCGTCGTCATCGTAGACAGAGCCGCACAGGCGCGTGAGCGTGGCGGCGGCCCTCCGAAGTTCCCAGTGGACAGCGGGGCGGGTCTGCAGACTGAGGCAGTGCGCAATGCTGGTGAGGCAGGCGGTCAGCGCGGCGCGCACTCCTTCCGCGCCCAGCAGGCGGCTGGTCCGCACGAAGAACGCGGTGAGGTCGCGTATCCCCTGAACGACCGTGAGGGACAGGTCCAGCTCGTGGTCCACGGCGGAGACGGCCTGGTACCGGCCGGAACCGGCCACGCGGGGGACCCGGGAGAGCCGCTCGACCGAGTAGACGTGCGCTGTCTGCCGCGCCGCCTCGACGGCCAGGGTACGCAGCGCGCGGGTCGTGCTGGGGCACTCCAACGCCCCGGCGGGCCGCTGGGTACTGAAGCCGGCCTGTGCGGGGGTCACGGTGCGGCCGAGATGCCGGGTCAGCGCTTCCGCCACCAGCTCGGGACCCGGAGAGCGCGGCACGCTCCCGGACAGCCACTGGGCTACCGACGGTCTCTGATAGCGCAGGGCCAGCCCGGCTTCCCGGCCCGCGCTGTTGACTGCCCGCGCCAGGTCTGCCCCGCTCCAGGAACATTCAGCGAGCAGTGACCGCAGTCTCGTATTGGGGGACCGCACCTCGGGCATCAGCGCCCTCAATTCTCACGATCGGTACACCTGATGACGACGCCAGGTGTGCCTTTCCTGACAGCTTCCCACGGCGAAAGAGCGGCGGATTTCCCTGCCCGCAGCCCGCCCGGCGGGCGAAATGATCCTCTGGGACGCGGGGGTATCGAGTGACGTCGGATGCCGGACCAGGGACCGCCCCGGCAGGGTGCCGGAGAGGCTTCCGCCTATCGGCGGGCGCTGTCCGCTTCCCCTTGTCATCCCGCAGAGGTGGCCTTCGCTTAACCCGGCGTCCAACTGAACACATCCGTTTTGTCAAGGTTGCGAAGCGGACAGGCCGTCTGAGGCTGAAGCGGAACCCTGGCGTGCGGCCGGCACGCGGCGGCCGTCGCCGATGCACCGAAGACTCCTCACCGTCGAACGGCTGTGGCGACACCAATGTCACCCGCCCCGGCGGAGGAATCGACGACATGATGGGGGCCTCGTCACCGCGAACCCGACGACGCGCTCTCCCTCTACTGGACCGCCCCGGACACGGTTGGCGCAGACCGCGCCCCCTTTGCCGCGCTGAACCACCGCCCCCCAGGACCGAAACACGCCCAGGCGCCCTGTCGTTCCGCATCCCGCAAGGCGCGCCCCGCAGGGGCGAGTGCGCCTCCATCCGTAGAGGTGCTCCACCGACTCTTCGCCTGCCGGCGTAGATACGCCGTGCCGGTACGGCCAACACGACCGCCTGGTGCCGGTAGTACCCGCCGCGCTGATGACGTTCCGGCCCCATTCCAGGAGTGGCCGTCCGTCCCCGCCCCACCCCAAGGCCCGCCAGCCAAGCCGCTACCACGGCGATTCCGAGCTGCCCCGCCCCCGTCCCCGCGCTCTCGGCTCCGGGGCCCCACAGCCGCATCGTCCCGGGCCCGATCACCCACCCGGACGCACCCCACGCGGACCATCCGGGAAGACGACGCATCAGCGGCTCTGCATGACCCGGAAGAAGGGACCTCCACCCCGAGGCTCCACAATTCCCGCGTCCCAGCGAAACCCTGCCCGCGCACTGGATCGCGTCTTCCACGACCCCGCATTTCCAGCAGGGGGCTGACCGGAGGGCGAACCAGCCCGGCGAAACTTCCCAGCGACATCGCCGACCCCTTGCCCGGTGCTCACAGGGACGTTTCGCACCGCACCAAAGGCCGCCACCGACTCCCCTCGTAGTGTGCCGCTGCCGCCTCGGACCGTATTGCTTAACGGTGCCGTGAACTGTCGCTTCCGCAGCCCGCCGGAGACTTGTGCAGAACCACCCGGCTCACTGACGGTGGGCTGGAAACAGTTCGTGCGCAGGCCAGAAACTGCTACCGCTGACATTCGGCATATGCACTTTCCCGGGCTGGAGTACGCAAATCATCAGGCGGCCCCGAAACAAGCGCATACCCGAAAGGCAATCATGAACGCGAGCAGTATGAGCACGTCCTGTATATGCGCCGCGCACCAGGCGGTCTCGTCGGCCCGGAACGGGCGGACGAGTACCGGTGTCCTGGACGCGGCTGAGGTACGAGGCGACTTCCCCATCCTGCAGCGCACGGTCAACGGGGGCATGCCTCTGGTCTACCTGGACAGCGCGGCCACCTCGCAGAAGCCCCAGAGCGTGCTGGACGCCGAGACGGACTACTACCGGCTGCACAATGCGAATGTCCACCGCAGCCACCATGAGCTGGCCCGGGAGGCGACCGACCTCCTGGAGCGGGCGCGGGCGCGGATATCGGCCTTCGTCGGCGGGGCCCCCGATGAGATCGTGGCGACCAAGAACGCCTCCGAGGCACTGAACCTGGTCGCCTACTCACTGATGAACGCCTCCCATGCGCCCCGGGACTTACGGAGCCGGGCCCTGGGACCGGGCGACAGCGTGGTCATCACGGAGATGGAGCACCACTCGAATCTGATGCCCTGGCAGCAGTTGTGCCGTCACACCGGCGCGGAGCTGCGGTGGCTGAGCATCACCCCCGAGGGGAGGCTCGATCTGGACGAACTGGACAAGACCGTGGACGCCAGCACGCGGGTTCTGGCCTTCACCCACCAGTCCAACGTCTACGGCACGATCAACCCCGTCCACGAACTGGTCACGCGGGCCCGCGAGGTCGGGGCGCTCACGGTGCTCGACGCCTGCCAGTCGGTACCGCACATGCCCGTGGACGTGCACGACCTCGGCGTCGACTTCCTGGCCTTCTCCGGGCACAAGATGTGCGGCCCGACCGGCATCGGCGTCCTGTGGGGCCGCCCCGACATCCTGAAGTCGATGCCGCCGTTCCTCACAGGCGGAGAAATGAACGAATCCGTGACGATGACCGGCGCCGAGTACGCCCTGCCTCCCCACCGCTTCGAAGCCGGCACCCCCGTCATCGCCCAGACCATCGCTCTCGCCGCCGCATGCACCTACCTCGACCACCTGGACCGGACAGCTCTCGCCGCCCACCACGACCGGCTCACCGCACGCGCCCTGGACGCACTGTCCGCCATCAAGGGCGTACGCATCGTCGGCCCGGCCGACACCGTCGACCGCGGGCCGGCGATCTCCTTCGCCGTCAAGGACCATTTTCCCGACGACATCGGAGACCATCTCGACCGGCGCGGCATCGCCATCCGGGTCGGTCATCTCTGCGCACGCCCCGCCTGCGTCCGCTTCGGGCTGCCCGCCACCACCCGCGCCTCCTTCTACGCCTACACCACCGACGCCGACATCGACGCCTTCACCCGGGCGATCGCGGAACTGGCCGAGCCGCGCGCAGTGACCCCCGGCATCGACTTCACCGAGCCGCCCGCCGTGACGGCAGCCCTTCCACACGAAAGGGCCACCCTGCAGCAGATGCCCGGGACCGCGATCGCCCCCGCCCCCGTGTCCGGCGTCCCCGGTCGACCCGCCGTACCCTACCTGGCGCAGGACTCGGCAGACTTCATGGACACCGTGTTCTCCGACGCCGCGACCGCCGCGACCGGTCTCGCGGTCTCGCTGGGCGACCGTCTCGGCCTCTACCGCGCACTGGCCGGAGCCGGTCCGCTCACTGCGGCGGAACTCGCCGACCGCACCGCCACCCAGGAGCACTACATCCGCGAGTGGCTGCACACCCAGGCCGGGTCCGGATATCTCCGCACCACCCGCGACAGCACCGGCCCACGCCGCTACGAACTCCCCGACTCCCACGCCCGCGTCCTGGCCGACCCCGAATCCCCGACCGCCGCCGTCGGGATCTTCGCGGCCCTCCAGACTCTCTACCGGGTCGAGGACCGGCTCGCCGACTGCTTCCGCACCGGCGGCGGCGTGGACTGGAGCGAGTACCCGCCCCAGATGTTCAAGGCCGTCGCCCGGTTCTTCCGACCCGCCTACCGGGCCAACATCGTCCAGAACTGGATACCCGCCATCGACGGCCTCCACGAGCGGCTGACCCGCGGCGCGACCGTCGCAGACATCGGCTGCGGCGTCGGATACTCCACCCTCCTGATGGCCCAGGCATATCCCCGGTCCGTCTTCCACGGCTACGACTACCACCAGGACTCCATCGAACGCGCCCGCATCATCGCAGAGGAACGCGAACTGGACGACCGCACACACTTCCACACCGTGGCAGCAGGCGACCTCGACAACACCCGCCCCCCGGCCGACCTCGCGACCTTCTTCAACTGCCTCCACGACATGGGCGACCCCCTCGCAGCCCTCGAAGGCACCCGGCGCAGCCTCAAACAGGGCGCCGTCCTCATGGTCGTCGAACCCAACACTGAACCCGACCCGATGACCAACACCCACCCCGTCGGACGGCTCTTCATGGCCCTGTCCGCCACCCTGTGCCTACCCGCGGCAGCAGCCCAGGACGGGCCCCTCGCCCTCGGCAACCACGCGGGCGAAAGCGCGCTGCGCGAACTGACCGAACAAGCGGGCTTCACCCAGTGGAAGCGCGTCGCCGAAACACCCCGCAGCGCCGTCTACACCGCCCGAACCTGACGGCGCACACACCATGCCCCCCTCCACACGGGTCCCCGTCGCCGCCCCTCTGAGTGACATTCTGGGGCGACTCGACGGGACACCCCGGCTCGACCTCGAACACCTCCTGTTCCTCGCTGCGGGCACCCTTCCCGACCCGGGCTCGGGCATGTACCGCCGGGCGCTCGCCGAGGCCCTCGTCCACCTGCGCCGCACCGGAAGCGAGGCCTACCGGGTCCACGACCACACGGCCAGGTCCCGACAGGAATTCGCCGGACTCAGCCCTCGCATCGCCGCCCGTACCCAGTACGCGTCCCTGCCCCGGGGAACCCCGGTCCGCATCCTGGGAGAGCCCCACCACGGCATCGTCACACACACCGTCATCGCGGTGGACCGGGACGAAAACTGCCCTGCCCCCTGGTACACCGTCACCGTCCACGCCCTGCAACGCTGCCGCGCACACGGCGCCGACGAAATCGAACCCCTGCGTCACCGAACGGCTCATCGTCCAGCACGCCCGCGCCCCTGGCTGTGAACCACCGACCCACACCCGGCAACCGACATCAGCAGGAGGATCCCCTACCGCAGCCAGTGAGGGGAGGGTGGGTCGGCGGGCCGCGCCTGGATGCGCTTTGACCGTCGCCCCGGCCACAGCCCGGACATCGGGCTCCGAACGGGAGGCGATGGCGGCACCGCCAGCAGTCTCCCTCTTCGCCGCAGATGGCGGGACCGCCGGGACGGCTTACATCAGAGCGATCACCTCACCCCTCACGCGCGCGATCGTCGCCCCCTTCCGGCGGCGGGATCGCGGGAAGAGCCCCGGAACTCTTCCTGCCTTCCCAGTACTGTTCGCCCGGTATGGGCCTCGGTGACGGGGGCGCGGGCGGCACGGCGTCGCCCGGTCTGCTCTCCCCGTGCCGGCGGTACCAGCGGCCGCATCTTCACTCCCGGGACGAAGGGCAGCCCCGGAACGGACGGCAGTGACAACGCGGGGCCGGCTGCATCGGCGGCCCCCGCGCCGACGGAACCATCGGCGGCGACGGGTCCGGTGGCCGTATCAGCCTCACCTGCACCACCTGACCCGACACCCACCGCCTCGGCACGGGGGCCGGCGGTTCCGCACAGTCCGCCCTCCTTGCCCGACCGCAATCCGGCCGAGGCGGAGCAACGGTCTTCCCAGCGGATGCGGGGCTGTTCGGATGATGCGTGCCCGGGGGGGGCTGTGTCCTGTCCCTGTCCGGCTGCCGGGGCTGGTGGGATGTGGTCCCGTGTCACGGGGGCACGGGGGCGGAGGATCCGTTGCCAACCCGGGGGCGGTGAGTTCCGCTGATGAGCCGGGGTGGTGCGTTGTCCGAGAAGGTGTCCGCCTCTGCCGCTCCCGAACCTGCTCCTGTACTGGCTGGTGTCGGCTTCACCGTGCCGCAGGTGATCGCCCCGGGCTGTTTGCGCCGGCTGGTAACGGTCCAGCCGGGAATGTGCGGCCCGATCCAGTCACTGGCAGGCCGGGTCGGGGACTGGACCTGGGAGGCGGTCAGCGCCGCATGCGGGATCGAGGTGGCCGGCGCCCGGGACGCGTGCGGCGTGCCGTCCTACCTGGCGTACTGCTACTTCCGGATCGCTTCAGCCGGCGACTTCGACCCGCGCCGGCTGACATTCGGCGACCGGCTGGAAGTGGTCTCGCAGGTGTACCGTGCCGGGCCGCTGCTGGTGCTCACCGTGCACAGGATCCGCCGTGCCGAAGACGAAGACGAGGAGCCGGGGGAGGCTGTGCCGTTCGGTCCGGCCGAGTTGCACCGGGCCCCACGCGCCGACTGCTTCTACGTGGAGACCCTCAATGTCTGGCTCTCCCGGAGCACAGCCGGATCCAATGCCGCTCTGGTGCAAAGCGCGCCCGCCGGTTTCACCTCAGCTCACCTGCCAGAGATCGAACCCGCCTATTCCCCGCGTGCCCTGTGCGCCGATGTCCGCGGCCGGCACTCCTTCCCGGACCAGGACAGCGAGCCGTGGCAGCCCGTCCCGCCCGGCCTGGACCTGGACCATCCGGTGGATCTCACCCGGGACGTGAACGGCGCGGGGCTGGTGTACTTCGCCTCCTTCTTCTCCATCGCCGAAAGTGCCCAACTCATGCACTGGCGCGACCAGGGACGCGACAACCAAGCCTTCCTTGACCGCGTCGTCGAGGACGCCCGTATCTGCTACCTGGGAAACGCCGACCTGGACTCCACTCTGCGGCTGCGGCTGCGGCTCTCGCGTCATCGCCAGGACCAGGCACTGGAGAAGACGGCCATCACCATCAAGGACCTGGCCACCGACCGCGTCATCGCCGTCGGCGAGTTCCGCCACCGCACGGGCAGCTCACGGCCCACCACGCAGAAACCGGGGAGAGGGGAGCGCGGGTGAGGACACTCCACTATGTGACCGGCGGGACCGGCCTGGTCGGCTCCGCACTGATTCTGCAGCTCTCAGCCCTGGACGATGTGGACGTGGTCTGCCTGCTTCGCGGCGACCGCAGTGACGCGGAGAGCCGGCTGCACCGCACGCTGCGGCGGGCGGCCCGCGCCTATGGCACCGCGCCGAAGGTCGTGGAAAGCGCGCTGCGTCATATCCGTGTCGTGCCGGGTGTCGACCTGGCTCGTGAGGTGAGCGGCCTCGAACTGCCGGCCCCAGCCGGCGCTGGTCGGGTGGAGTTTTGGCACTTGGCCGCGTGCATGCGCTTTCGGGAGAGCGAGCGCCGCGTGACGTTCGCGACCAACGTGGCCGGTACGCGACGCGCCCTGGCCCTGGCCGACCGGGCGGGCACGCAGGTCTTCAACCTGATCAGCACCGCCTACGTGGCGGGATCGGCCCAGGGCATGACCAGGGAGGAGCCGGTTGCCGTGCCACGGGCACGCAATCCGTACGAGCGCAGCAAGATCGCGGCGGAGCGACTGGCCTTCGGTGCCCGCGATTTCGCGGTGCGGGTTCTGCGGCCCAGCGCGATCGTGGGGCACAGCAGCACGCTCGCCTACCCCGGTGTCCCCAGCGGCGCCTGCACCGTTCAGCGGCTCGTGGCGGCGTTTCACCGCTCCGCGGGCAGCGGCCCGCAACAGCAGCAGAGGCACCGGTTGCTGGTCCGTGAGGACGGGCCGCTGAATCTGGTGCCCGTCGACCATGTCGTCCGGGAAGCGCTCGAGATCAGCCGGTCGGGCCCGCCGCACGGGATCTTCCATCTGACCAACCCCACCCCGCCCACGGTCGGCGACTTTGTGCGGGCCTGTTTCTGGAACGCTGGCGGCATGGAACCCGAGTTCGTCCGTGATCAGGACGCCCTGGGCCCGGACGACCGCCTGCTGCACGAGATGCTGTCGGTCTTCCTCCCCTACCTGCGCACGACCCCGGCCTTCGGCCGGGAGCGTACCGACGCCGCCCTACGGGCCCCCGCCGCTGCCGGCTGGCTCCCCGACCCCGCGGCGCTGCGCCGGATGTTCCTGCCGTTCGCCGCCCGCCCCGCCCCCAGGTCCCACCGTCCTGATCGTCCAGTTGAGGAGTCACCGTGGCCCCCGTCCAGCAGCCGTCGTCGATGGACCTGATCCGCACCACCCTGACCGACAAGTTCGACATCGAGCCGGACAGCGCCGAGCCCGGGGCATTGCTGGCAGAGGTGGGAATGGACTCCATCATGATCGTCGAACTCGGGGTGATCATCAAAACGGAGACCGGTGCGGAGTTCACCGATGACGAGGCGGCGAGCCTGACCCTGGCCGGGCTCGCGGCGCTGGTCGACGAGCGGCGGCGCCCGGCGTGACGCACCCGCGCACGGATACGGAGGTGGTGGTGACCGGCCTCGGGATGGTCACCCCGGCCGGGTGTGACCGCGAGAGCACTTGGTCCGCCATCCGCGCCGGACGTACGAGCGCCGCGCCGGATCCGGCGCTGGCCGGCCTGCCCATTACCCTGTCGTGCCGGGTTCCCGACCTGGTGGGCGACCGGCCGATTCTGCATGGTGCGGGTTCGGCCTATCTGGATCCCGTCGCCCGGTTCGCCCTGGCCGCCGTCGCCGAGGCCCTCGAACACGCGGGCCTTGGCCCGCAGTCCTGGGATGGCGGCCGGGTGGCGGTCGTCGTCGGCTCCGGTCTCGGCGGCCTCACCACCCAGGACACCGCGCTTGCCTCCCTTGCCGAGGGCGGGGCGGGCAGCGTGTCCCCGTACTTCCACCCCGGCTACCTGATCAACATGGCCGGTGCGCAGATCGCCCTGCGACTGCACATCACCGGCCCCGGGCTGACCGTCTCCACGGCATGCGCCTCCGGGGCCACCGCCATTGGGGTGGCGCGGGACCTGCTCGCCGCCGGCAGCTGCGACCTGGCCCTGGCCTGCGGCGCCGAAGCGGGAATCTCCCGCCTGACCGTGGCCGGGTTCACCCAGCTCGGTGCCCTCTCGCCCCGCGGCTCACGTCCTTTCGACACCGACCGCGACGGGTTCGTCATTGGGGAAGGCGCCGCCGCGCTCGTCCTCGAACGCGCCGATCACGCGGCCGCCCGCGGAGTGCGACCGCTGGCCCGCCTCCTTGGCTACGGTGCTTCCACCGACGCCTTCCACGTCGTGGCCCCGCACCCGCGGGGAGAGGGAGCACAAACGGCGATCCTCTGCGCGCTCACCGACGCCGGGGTCATGCCCCGGCAGGTGGATCACGTCAACGCCCACGGCACGTCGACCCCCGACAACGACCGCATCGAAGCCGCGGTCCTGGGCCGCCTGTTTCCGCACCGGCCCCCGGTCACCTCGTCCAAAGGCGTCACCGGCCACAGCCTCGGCGCGGCCGGAGCCATCGAAGCCGCCCTGACGGTCCTCGCCATCCGCGACGGCGTCATCCCCCCGACAGCAGGCACCGAGCACATCACACCCACCATCGACGCCGATGCCGACATCGTCACCCGTACCGAACGCCCCGTCCCGGTCCGGACCGCGCTCACCAACTCGTTCGGATTCGGCGGCCACAACGCCGTCCTCGTCCTGGCCGCCCCCTGACCAACCACAACACGGAAGGAAGCCCTCATGCCCCAGGAGGACGACTGCCTACGAGCTGTCAAGGATTTCGTCCGGACCGAACTGCTGAGCGGGAAGCACGACCTCGACTCCCTGACCACCCTTCCGATGCCCGTGTACGAGGCCTTCGCCGAGACCGGCTGCGCGAACTGGTGGCTGCCCAAGGAGTACGGAGGCGCCGGCAAGGGCCTGGAGGTGAGCGTCGACATCGTCGCCGAACTCGCCTACGGCGACGCCGGGGTGGCGTTCGCCCTGTTCATCTCCCTGCTCTCCACCACGGCCCTGGCCCTGTACGGCAGCGACGACCTCAAAACCGGCTATCTCACCGCGCTGGCGGCCGGAAACGGGTTCGCCGCGACCCTCGCCAGCGAGCACGAAGCCGGCAGCGAGCTGTCCCGGACCGCCACCACGGTCCGCCGCGAGGGCGACACCCTCATCCTCGACGGGCACAAAGCCTTCTCCACCAACACCGCATTCGCGCACTTCGTGATCGTCATCGCCCGGAGCGCCGACAACGAGAAGGACTACCACGCGGTCCTCGTCCCTGGGGACACCCCCGGACTGCTGGTGGACAAACGCTGGAACGTGATCGGCCTGCGCGCATCGGGCACCTACCAGGTCACCCTCGACAACTGCCGCGTCCCCGCCGCGAACCTCCTGGAAGGCCACGGCCTGCGCATCCTGGAAGCCGGCCTGAACACCAGCCGGGTCCTGATCGCCGCGACCGCTGTCGGCCTGGCCCGCCGGATCCGCGACCTGTGCATGGACTACGCCAAAACCAAGACCGTCAAAGGCGCACCCCTGGCCCGCAACGACGTCTTCGCCGCCAAACTGGGCCAGATCGACATGCAGATCGCCGTGATGCACGACCAGTGCCGCACAGCGGCCCGCGAGCAGGACGAGATCGCCGCCCGCCCGGACGCCCCGGCACACCTCCTGCGCCAAGGGGCCCTCAAATCGGCGGTCGTGGCGAAAATGTTCTGCGGACAGGCAGGCTGGCGCATCGCCTGCGAGGCCTCCGAAATGTTCGGCGGCTACGGCTACACCGATGAATCCCCCATCGGTAAACTCGTGCGGGACATGCGCTTCGCCTCCCTCATCGAAGGCGGCGACGACGTCCTGCGGCAACTGCTCTACACCCGGTTCGTCATCCCGCCCGCCAAACGATCCTGACCACCACTCCAGACCGTCTGCACTCCCAGCCGGTCGTGCGGCCGTGCTGTGCCGAAGTCTGTCGGCCCGGTGGCGGGGAAGGTCTGCCGAGCCTCGTGCGCGCCGGCACCCGCAGAAGCGGGAGGGCGACGGGAGCATGCGTGCACCCGGCGGCTCCGGGACCTCCCGAGAGCGCACCGGCTGCCCCTGGCGGATGGCCCGCCTAGCCTGTACGGGTATACCACGGCCACCCGCCTGCGTGTCGTGTGCCGCCCCCGGCGACCGGTGTGTTCACCGTGAGGGCATGAACCCCTACCGCAGGACCCGCGCCCCCCGCCCTCCCCGTTCCTCTGACTCTGCTTCTTCCCCTCGCGGGCGGGGGCTGGTGCTGGCGGCGGCGGGAGGAGCGCTGGTGATGACCGTGGGAGCGGCCGTACCCGCCGGTGCTGCCGTGCCGGTGGCACCCGTGTCCCGTGTGGTGTCGACGCAGGTGTTCACCGAAGAGGGGGTGTTCACGGTGCCGGAGGGAGTCACCCGCCTCGCTCTCGTCCTGATCTCCGGCGGGAGCATGGGCGGTGACGGCGGCAGGGGCAATTTCCACGGCGGGGGCGGCGGGGGCGGCGGCGGAGGGGGCGGCAGGATGAACTGCACCATCAGGATCGCCCCGGGCGACCGGCTCACCGCAATCCCCGGCGCGGGAGGCGACCGGGTCCTCGTGAACGGCAACCGCTACACCTACGGCGAAGGGGCGCCGTCCATCATCCGCCGCACCGACGGCGACCCCGAGGACTACAACTCCTACATCGCCATCTCGGCCGAAGTGCTGGCCGGGCAGGGCGGCGGGCCCGCGCACGCCCCGTATGGCGGTGCCACCGGCCACGCGGGCCCCGGCGGTGGCGGGGGGAGCAGCCTCATCCCGTACTGCGAGCAGGGCGCCTATCGCACGGACGGAGGCAAGGGCGAGACGGGCAGTAGTGGTGAGTCCTACGGCGGGGGCGGCCGGGGCGGGGTGGGCGGCGCGCCGGGCGGGCCGGTGCCCGAGGAGTGCCTGCCCGACACCGGCCGGGGAGGTGACGGCGGGCGGGGCGGCAGCGGCGTTCCCGAGGGCGGCACCAGGGGCGAACACGGCGGGCTGGGACACGCCGGATGCATCGCCATCACCTACGGCAACTGAACCCCGCCCCGGCCCGGCACCGACGGACCCCGGCTGACTGGTCCACGATCAGCGGTCCCCCATGTGCCGCCACGGTGCGCGGCGCCGGGCCCGGGGCTTCATCGTGAGTGCATGAGCGCACATCACACACCCGCCACCCAGGTCTCCTTCCGCGGCCGCGTCCG
Organism: Streptomyces sp. NBC_00690; assembly: GCF_036226685.1. Taxonomy (NCBI): domain Bacteria; kingdom Bacillati; phylum Actinomycetota; class Actinomycetes; order Kitasatosporales; family Streptomycetaceae; genus Streptomyces; species Streptomyces sp. NBC_00690. The sequence goes on along the minus strand of NZ_CP109010.1, from coordinate 27,153 downwards.
CCGCTCGTCCCTCGCCGTGACAGCTCTGTCCTGTCTGGCGATGACGGCTCTGGCACCGCAGCCCGCCGCAGCCCAGAGCCGCGCCATCAACGTCAGGGTCTTCGGGACCAACGGGACATTCACCGTCCCGGCCAATGTCACCACCCTGACGGCCACGCTGATCGGCCCCGGCGGCGGAGGCGGGGCCGGCGGACGCGGAACAGGCGGCTTCACCGGCGGCGGGGGCGGAGGCGGGGCCGGCGGACCGCGCCTGGAATGCGTCCTCACGGTCACCCCCGGCCAGATCCTGACCATCCGGCCCGGCGAGGGAGGCGAAGGCGGCACCACCACCCTCCTCGGAGCCACCCCCGGCGGACTCGGCGAACCGGCGTCCATCACCGCCGACACCGAACTCCTCCCGCGCGCGATCACCGTCCCGCCCGGCGGCGGCCTCGGCGGCGGCCCCGCCACCGCGCCCGTCCTCGGCCTGCCCGGCCTCCTCGGCGGCGGCGGCCTCGGCGGCACCGCCGCCGCCGAGCAACTCTCCCAGTGCCAGGGCACCGGCCGCACCCTCACCCCCGGCGAGGAAGGCACCCGCGGAACCGACGGCAACGGAGGCGGCACGGGAGGAACAGGCGGCAGACCCGCCACCCTGTTCTGCCCCACCGGCAGCGGCAACGGCGGAACCGGCGGCAACGGCGGCACCGCAGCAGGCACGGACGGAAACGACGGCAACGGAGGCTGCGTCAGCCTCACCTACACCACCTGAACCGACAGACACTACTGCGGCACGGGGCCAATGCCCGCGCCCACGCAGCAGCGCTGCCCGCCCGGCGGCCACGAACCGGACGCTCCCGTCCGATAACCCGCCTGCGGCGGCACCGGCCGGGAGCAGCGGTCCCTGCAACCACGGCCCGCCGCGCACTGTCGCTCCGGCGCCTACACCGTCCTCAAGCCGCTCGCCAACACGGAGTCCAAGTACGACTACATCTTCGTGAGCAAGGACCACTTTAAGAACGTCGCCGCGGATGCGCTGCCCCGCAACGCCTTCTCGGATCACTATCCCTATCGCGGCGCCGCGACCTGGTCACACTGCAACAACCCCGCCGACGGCAAGGCCGACCTCCTCCGCCGCGGCGCCGACGGCAACCTGTACCGCCACTTCGGCGGCCACTCCCAGATGATGCTCCACGCGCTCTACTGCAAGGTGGGCGCGGCTTGGAACGCCGACTGGACCTCCATGCGTCATCTTGCCCGCGCAGGGGACACGGACGGCGACGGCACCGAGGATCTCTACGCCATCGACAACACGGGCAGCCTCCGCTTCTTCCCCGGAGACCCGACCGAGACATTCTTCCGCTGGCCCCGCGCCCTCGCCCCCACCGCGTCCTGGCCCAACACCGTCAACATGATGGCCGTGAGCCCGGACATGAACGGCGACGGGGGCCGCGATCTGGTGGTCCGGGTCACCGGCGGCACGCTGACGCGCATCTCCCTCCTGTCCGACGGCAGCCCGGGGAACAGCACCGACATCCCCACTCCCGGTGCCGAGTCGTGGTCCGACTACAACAAGATCGTGGCTCCCGGTGACATCACCGGTGACGGCACCCCCGACCTCGTGACCCGCACCCCCGCCGGACTCCTCTACCTCTACGAGACTGGCCCCAACAACACGTTCAAGCCCCGTGTCCAGATCGGCTGGAGCTGGAACCAGTACGACGACTTCACGGCCCCCGGCGATGTGAATGGGGACGGCAAGTCCGACCTCCTGGCGCGCGACACCAACGGCAACATGTGGTACTACGCCGGGCTAGGCGCGCTCAACGGCACCGCGGCCTTCGCCACCCGAGTCCAAGCTGGCTACGGCTACCCCTCCGGCGAGACCCTCTTCTAACGCCCTTCCGCACGGCCAGGGCCCGAAGCGGTGTCCCAGGGTCTGTCCTGGCCCTGGCCGTGCACAGCGATCGACGCTCTCCGTCCCGTCCGGCGTGCGCACGGTTCACACGCTCTTGCGGCCCTGGGCGTCGCAACGCGCCGCTGGCGGTGCCCCAGCCTGATGCCGGTTCCGGCGTAGTGGTGCTGGATGCGATCTCTCGGTTTGGTGTCAGTGGAGTCATGTCAGTGACGGCATGTCAGGTTGCTGTGTTTGTGCTGGTGGTGGCGTGTTCGGCGGGTCGGGTCACGCCGAGGGTGCAGCAGAGTCCGCATTGCACCTCTGACCTGCCAGAACATCCGCCGAACCATGGGCCACAGGACCGGACCTCGAGCCTTCAAGAGGCCCGGGGTCCGGTGTGCACTTCGCTGGACCGTCCGGTTCAACGACCGGTTGGATGCTGTGTCACGCCCATTCGATGCCCAACTCCCGCAGCGCGTCCAACTGCTCCGGGGTGAGCTTGTCCCTCCTGGAACGAACATTCGATGTCCATACGCCTAGTTTGACGATCACCGGTTCCGTCTCACCGTCGACCGCGATCGGTTCAGCGTGTCCCCTCGACACCGGCCGGCCTGTGCCCTCCCGTTCCACCCACTGTGCGAGGGCTGTGAGGCCCCGTTGGAACGCCTGCTGAGCCTTGCTCGACCCCTTCGCCGCGCTGCCTGCTGCTGGGGTGGGAGTCGGAACCCCACCGGGCTGCACGCCCAGCGCGGTCAACCGCTCCTGCTGCTCGGGCGACAGCTGCTTCCAGGTGCCTGGTTCTTGTTGTCGCCAGCGCCAGGCGCCGATGTCGTCGCTGTCGAAGTGGACGCCGGGTTGGATGTGGGGGGAGTGGCCGTTGGCGTCGACGAGGTCGGCGAGGACGCGGTAGTGGCGTTGCCAGTTCAGCGGCCAGGGGCAGTCCCAGTCCTCATCGATCGCGGTGAGCTGCTGCGCGCGCATGGTGGCCCGCTCGGTGTTCTTCCCCAAGCCGCCTTTCCGGCGCAGGTTGGCGAGGTGCTGCCCGATGGGCACCATCGCCTCGCCCTCGCCCCACACCGCGTCCTGCCTCGGCGCGAGATGCCCGGTCGCCCGCCGACACGAGCGGAGCGCGGCGAGCTTGCTCTCCTACGCCTCCTCGCCGGGTTCCCACACCATCCCGGCCTCCGGCGCGTGCTGACTCTCGCTTCGTCGCCCAGGTGAATTCTCGCTGAGATGCCCGAGCGGGAGGGAGACGAATCTCCTGGTGGCAGAGCACGGTCTACACGCAGCGATAGCGAACTTGCTGAGAAATCTGCGTACCGGCTCGCGAGAAAGACCTGTTCAGCGACGCGGGAATCCCCACGTGGTGCGGGCCGGGCGGATGTCTGCCGTCACCGGTGGCAGGCCGTCTGGCCGGGACGGGGTGAAAGCCGCATGGGGTGCCGGGCTGTCATGTTCGGGGCACCCCATCGGCGTGTGTCTAGGCCTAACCCGGCTGGTCGCCGGCGTAGCGGTAGATGTCGCCGGCGCTGTTGACGTGCCAGACGGTGCCGTCGGAGGCAGCACCGATATCGACGGCTTCGCCGGGGATCTGGACCCAGGGGCTGGGGTCGCCGGCGTCGTTGCCGGAGAACTTGTAGATGTTGCCGTTGGAGTTCACGCCCCACACGTTGGTCCGCGAGCCGACGGCGATGCGGGTGAGGTTGCCGCGGATGTGGACCCAGCGTGAGGAGCCTTGGATGTTCTGGTCGCCGGCGTAGCGGTAGATGTTGCCGCCGCTGTTGACGCCCCAGACGGTGCCGTCGGCGCCGGCGCCGATGTCGGACAGCGAGCCCGGAATCGGAACCCACGCACTGGGGTCGCCGGCGTCGTTGCCGGAGAACTTGTAGATGTTGCCGTTGGAGTTCACGCCCCACACGTTGGTCCGCGAACCGGCAGCGATGCGGGTGAGGGAGCCGCGGATCTGGACCCAGCGTGAGGAGCCCTGGATGTTCTGGTCGCCGGCGTAGCGGTAGATGTTGCCGCCGCTGTTGACGCCCCACACGGTGCCGTCGGCCCCTGCGCCGATGTCGGACAGCGAGCCCGGAATCGGAACCCAGGGGCTCGGATCCCCGGCGTCGTTGCCGGAGAACCGGTAGATGTTGCCGTTGGAGTTCACGCCCCACACATTGGTCCGCGAGCCGGCAGTGATCGCCGTGAGACCGCCTGAGATCTTGATCCACTCGGGCATAGAGCCTTCCTTTCTTGCTAGGGATGGTGCACTCGCATCATCGGAGGAAAGACCGGACGCCAAACGGATCAATTTTCAGATCATTCGTTGAAATGGCGCAGATGGAACGTTTGAGGCACCTCGTCGTTGCGCGCCCCGCTGTGTACTGACGGGTGTCACCGCCCCCGTGACTGAACATCGCCGTAACGCACAGGAGTGATCGACTTGTCACGCGGTTGACCACCGCCCGCCGTATCGGCGAGCGATTGCCCCCTCTGGACGCAGTGGTCGCTCTGACACGAGACCCCGGGAATCTCGCGGTCCTCACGGAACGTCATCGTCAACAGCACCCCACCTGCCCGCGGAGGCCCCTCAGCTGCGCCACTGCTTTCCGGTACGTCCCCGTCACGCGACCGCCCCCGCAAGGGGGACCCGGCCGGGCAGCTGAGGGCTCCCACCTTTCGGCGGGAGCCCTCAGCGATCGGGTTCAGCTCGTCTGGCATCCGGTGAAGTCCGGCCCGCGCGGCTGGATCGCGCTGTTGCGGCGGGCCGGATCTCTGTCCTGCCGGTGTCGGGACGATCAGTTGCTTCGACGTAGTGGGCGGTCATGCACAACGGTGCCGGACGGACTCCGAGGCCGAAGTGACCGCCCGGGTCGAGGGTCAGGTACCGATGCGGACTTGGCCGCCGTTCCATGAGTTGTCGGTCGAGCCGGTGGCGATGGTGCCGATGTTGTTCCAGCCGCCGATCCCGTTGGTGTTGAGGTGTGCTCGGACGCTGCCGTTGGCGCCGACCACGAGGTAGTCCGCTTTGCCGTCGGCGTTGATGTCGGCGAAGCGGACTTGGCCGCCGTTCCATGAGTTGTTGTTGGAGCCGGTGGCGATGGTGCCGATGTTGTTCCAGCCGCCGATCCCGTTGGTGTTGAGGTGTGCTCGGACGCTGCCGTTGGCGCCGACCACGAGGTAGTCCGCTTTGCCGTCGGCGTTGATGTCGGCGAAGCGGACTTGGCCGCCGTTCCATGAGTTGTTGTTGGAGCCGGTGGCGATGGTGCCGATGTTGTTCCAGCCGCCGATCCCGTTGGTGTTGAGGTGTGCTCGGACGCTGCCGTTGGCGCCGACCACGAGGTAGTCCGCTTTGCCGTCGGCGTTGATGTCGGCGAAGCGGACTTGGCCGCCGTTCCATGAGTTGTTGTTGGAGCCGGTGGCGATGGTGCCGATGTTGTTCCAGCCGCCGGCCCCGTTGGTGTTGAGGTGTGCTCGGACACTCCCGTTCGCACCCACCACCAGATAGTCGGTCCTGCAATCGCCGTTGATGTCGGCGAAGCGGACCTGCTCGCCGTTCCATGAGTTGTCGGTCGAGCCGGTGGCGATGGTGCCGATGTTGTTCCAGCCGCCGGCCCCGTTGGTGTTGAGGTGTGCTCGGACACTCCCGTTCGCACCCACCACCAGATAGTCCGCCCTACCATCAGCGTTGACGTCGGCGTCGCAGTCATAGGAGATCCGGCCCGGTGCGGGCTGGATGTTCACATTCTCGGTGATCCAGCTGTCCGTGGCGGCTCTGGCCAGCCCGCCGTAGAAGGCGGTGGCCATCTTCGCGTAGCCGCTGTCGTTGGGGTGGAGACCGTCTTGAAGGTCTCCGTTGTCGAGGGTGTCGAAGCGCACTAGGCCGACCTTGTGGCCCTTGGCCCGGCGGTCGTCCACCAGCTGGGGCAGCGCGTTGTTGAAGGCGTCGACGCGGGCCTGTGCCCCAGTCCTGCTGTTGGGTACCAGGGTGGCGACCAGCACGGTGATGTCGGGTGCGGCGGTCAGGATCTGGTCGATCAGGCCGGCCAGCCTCGCGGGTGCGGTGGCCGCGTTGTGGTTCCGGTTGATGTCATTGCTGCCGGCGTGGAGGGTCACCACATTCGGTTTGGCCGTCACCAGCCATGGCTCGATGCCCGCTGCCAGCTGTTCGATCAGATAGCCCGAGTGGCCTTCGTGGTCACGGTCGGGAGATGTGCCGTGCTGGAGCGATCCGACGAAGTCCAGAACACCCGCGTTCCCCTCGGTCGTCAGTCGCTGGCGCAGCGCTTTGCGGTAGCTGTCGCCGTCGCCGGTGCCTCCGACGCCCTGGGTGATCGAGTCGCCCAGCGGCATCACAGCGAGCCGGTTGACCCGCCAGTCGGGGGTCACACTGTCTCCTGGTGTACCTCCGTATCCAGGGGTGTCACTGGCGTAGGTGTAGGTGTTGAGGGAGTTGACGGCAAGTCGCGCGGGGCTGTTGGCGGGCGGCCTGTGGTGGTCGATGGCCAGGAAGTTCGGCTTCTTCCGTGCGGCCGGACGGCAGAAGCGCTCGGCGCGGTCCTGAAGCTTCTCATTGTCGGTCTCGGCGACATGCGCGAGCGTCTCTCGCCTGAAGTGGTTCATGACGAAGAGCCGGCGGAACTTCCCCTCCTCCTTGAGAAGCGGAACATTTCCCCAGCGGGTGTTGCAGGTCCAGTCGGAGGTTTCGGCCGGCGGACCCATGGACCAGTGGTTCTCCACCGTCCAGTCCTGACCGAACATGACTCCGAAATCCTCGCGACCCGGCCTGTCGGAGAAGATCAGCAGCCGTTTGTTCTGGGTGACCATCGATGAGACCTTGGGCCAGCCCTGAGTCTGAACGCCCTGGGTTCTCGGGTTGAAGATCAGCCCGGCCAGCGCCGGGACCGCGGCGAGTTCCTGTTGGAGGAGCGTTGCCGGGAGGTAGTCCTCGATGAAGACCGTCAGCACCTCGTTGGGGTTGGCCGCGAGCCAGGTGGCGATCGTGTTCAGACCGCTGTTGAGTGTCTGGTTCGACATGAAGCAAACCGCATCGTGGCAGAGGTAGGCCACTCCGCTGTAGTCCCAGACATCGAGCATGAGGGCGCGAACGCCCGAGTCCAGCTGCTGCTTCATGGAGAACGGCTGATTTGCGAACACCGTCACACCGTTGTCGTCGAAGTTGTTGTTGTAGGAGTTGTGGGTGGTGAGGAATGTCATCTGATCGAAGGTGGGATCGGCCGGCATGGGTGAGCGCGGCGGATCGAGGGGAGTGACGTACCAGCTCTCTGCGTCCGTCTTCGCGCCGGTGAGGCTGAGAGTGTCGCCCGGCGCCCCGGTCAGATGTGAAGCGGTGCCCGGCTCGGTGATGCGGTAGCGGTCACCGGCGAGCCACTGGAAACGCCACTCGCTCGCGGTACCACCGCAGCTCTGGAGGGTGATAGCAGGGGAAGCGGAGCCGTTCCTGGTGACACAGCGATCGGCCTGGGACGGCACCTTGATCCGGTAGACGCCGGTGGAGACCAGCTCCAGCTGTACCTGTTGATGGTCCTCGTTGCCCTTGGGCGCGGTCGATCTGACGCCGTCGTCCTGGCCGCTGATCTGGTGACCGCTCTGGAGGTTTTGCAGATAGACGAGAGAGTTGGTGATCGGTTCGCCCGGGGCCGCGGCGGCGGCACCGATACCGGCGGTGAACACCCCGGTGGTCAGCAGCCCCGCTGTCATTGTCACGGCCAGCGCATGGGCGACGGCGCGCCGGGAGCGAACGGCCCCCGGTGCGCGGCACATCCCCGGCGGGGTGGGTATCGCACGGGGCGTTGCGGCCAGCGCGGGCGGTCTAGGGAGCCGTCTTCGTCCGGAAGCGGGGCGGAGCACCTCGGCCAGGCGGGCAAGGCATCTTTGCGTAAGGAGTCCTCTGGTCAACTCTTCACCTTTCATCAACTTGTACGAGTGCATGGCATGGCGGATGCCGGGAGAGAGATGCGCACGGGTCCAACGGGCCGGTGCGCACGCGGTAGGGGCGGGTGCCGTCTCCCGAGGGGGCTCGGCGAAGCCCCTGCCACGGTGCCGCTCCAGGCCCCTTTCGTCCGGGAGGCGTACAGGCTCTCCCGGGCTGGAGAGGGGAGCCGCTACGGAGGGACGGGACGGGCTGTCCCTGCCGTGCGGACGCGAAGTACGGGCGGGGGAGGGGCCTTCGTGGTGCCGGACACGCAACTCCCTTGCGGCGTCGATTTCCGAGTTCCCGGGTGTTCGGACACGACAGCGCATATCGGAGCGCTCTGGCAGGCAGTTGCCGGTGGCGTGCCCGTCATCCTTCCGAAACTCCGTGGTCAGGGCATCGTGGAAAACCACGAACCCGGAGTGAGACCCGCTACGGATGGGAAAGGTGGTTCGAGCAAGTTTCTCTGGGGAGGGCGCATGTCCGAGTTGTTATTCGAGCGGGCCGGGGCACTCGCGGCGGCGGCGCGCGGTGCCTCGTCGGCACGCTCCGGCCGGGGCCGCTGGCTGCTGCTGCGCGGGGAAACGGGATCGGGGCGCAGCGCGCTGCTTGAGGAGATCGTGCGGCGGGAGACGACGGAAGGCACGCTCCGGCTCCTGCGGGCCCGTGCCGCACCGGAGGAGTCCCGTTTCGCATATGCGACGATACGGCAACTCTTACCCCCGTACGGGCCCTTGCCCTTCGATGCACCGGAGGAAGCGGAGGAGCAGCGGATACTCCACCGATTCATGGACGGTCTCGCCACGGATGCCGCCCGGCGACCGGTGCTGCTGGCGGTGGACGGTCTGGACTTCGTCGACGGGCCGTCGCGCCGGTGGCTGTGCCATCTCACCCGCCGACTGGCGGATGTCCCGGCGCTGCTGGTCCTCACCGGTACGGGAGCCTCGGCCGGACCGGGAGGAGGCCGGATCCCCGGTGACGGGGGAAGACTGTGCGAGACGACCGGCGAGGAGATCCCCCTCCCCTCCCTCGGCTCCGACTCCCTCATACAGCTGCTCGCTGCGCGGGGCGTCAGCGAGGAGGCAGCCGACTGGTACGCCGCGATGAGCACAGGCAACCCGATGCTGCTGCACGCGCTACTCGCCGACCTCCCCGAAGGAGCGCTGCCGCACTCCCCGGCCGGTTTCCCCGGCCCCCGCTTCCGCGACGCTCTCCCCCAGTGGCTGAACTCCTCCGACACACCGGCCCGTCACCCGCTCGCCCTGGCGATGGCACTCGCTGGTACCCGGCGGGCGTCCGATCCCGCACTTCTCCACGAGGTGGCCGGCCTCCCGCCGGACGAACGGGCCGAGGCGCGTCTTGTCACTCCGATGCTGCGGATGCTCGGACACCCGGCCGCCCGTGAAGCCGTCATCGGTGCCGCCGACCCCGCCGTACGCGAAGTGTTCCGCCGACGCCTGGCCCACGCTCTCTACGAGCGCGGCGTACCCGCTCCAGAGATCGCCGACCATCTGCTGCGGCTGGGGCGGATAGACGAAAAATGGATGACGCACGCCCTGGAGGACGCCGCCGAGCAGGCGCTCCACTCGGGTCATACGGAGCGGGCCGCGCGGCTGTTGCAGCGAGCCCTGTCGGGGCCTGTGGGTCCCGCCGGGCACAGCGAGATCTGCCTGCGTCTGGCGGCTCTGGAGACACTGCGGTCCACCGAGGCCGGCATCCGCCGCCTCCACGGAGGTCTACAGCGCGCCGATTGCCACGACCCGTACGCGATCGCCTCCGCCCTCAGCGGGGTACTCGCCGCACAGGGCCGCACCCGTACGGCGATCCGAGTGATGGAAGAAGCGGGCGGCAGGCTCGCCGACCAGCGGCTGAGCGTAGCGGTCCGGATCACCGTCGCCGGGATCTCCAACCATGAGGGCCGGGAGTGGCACAGCACGGCCACCGAGATGCGCACCCTGCTCAACACGGCCCCCAGCACCGTGGAACCACCGGTGTATGCCCTGGTCACCCTGCACGAGGCGGGGACGGGGAAACTCGATGCGGCCACGACCGTCGCCCGGATCACCTCCCGTATCAGCACCCCCATTGAACCGGAGCTGCGCGCGGGCTGGCGGATCGCCGCGGCCTCGCTGCTGGAGTGGGCCGATCACCTTGACGAGGCCAGATCCCTCGTCGAACAGGAGCTGCCCCCGCCTCCCGAGCCCCCGGACTTCACCCATATCGGAACCCAGTACCTGCTCACCACCCGAGCCACCGTCGATCTCCGGAGAGGACACTTCCAGCGGCTCATCAGCGAGAACACTCCACTCATGGAGGCCGCACGGAGCCGGGCCGTCCAACTGCCCTATCTGCACGCCATGGTGGCCCTGGCCTGGCACGAGCTCGGACACGGCGAGAAGGCCCAGCAGCAGCTCACGGCACTCGGCCCGGAGCCCGCGTCCGCGTCCTGGGGGTGGGAAGAGGTCCGCTGGGCCCGCGCCCGCATGCACGCGTCCGCGGGCCGCTGGGCGGAAGCGCTCGACAACTATCAGGAGTGCGGCGCCCGGCTGACCGCCCGCGGCTTTGTGATCCCCGTCAGCCAGCCGTGGCGATCCGGCGCGGCCATCGCCCTCGCCCGACTCGGCCGGTACACCGAGGCGGTTGCACTGGCGGAGGAGAACTTGCGGTACGCCCATGTCTGGGGCACCCCCCGTGTCATCGGAGTCGCGCTGCGGGCGCTGGCCGTGGCGACCGGGGGAACCAGGGGCTTGGGTCTTCTCACGGAAGCCGTGGAGTCGCTGCGCGCGGCACCGGCCGTGGTCGAGCTGATCGAGGCGCTGGCCGACCTCGGCCGGGCGCAAGCGGCCGCCGGCCAGCACCGCAAGGCACGCACCAGCCTCCGTGAGGCCATGCACCTGGCCCAGCGGCTCGCCCCCGAGTCCCCAAGGGCCGCACTCTGCGCGGAACCCCGGGTACCGCGCCTGGTAGCCGACATCGGCCACGACCTGAGGTCGGCGGGAACCCGCAAGGGCCACGACGACGGCGCATGCTGCGATCGGCTCTCCGCGGCGGAGCGACGGGTGGTTGACCTCGCTGTCCAAGGGCTGACCAACAGCCAGATCGGTGCTGCTCTGGAGCTGGCGCGCCGTACGGTCGAGAGCCATTTGACGAGTGCCTACCGGAAACTCCGCGTCTCCCGGCGGACCCAGTTGGCCGCCCGGCTCACCATCCCGCCCCCCTGAGCCCGCGCGGGCCTACCGGTTTCGACATCTTCGGCACGGAAAGGGCCGGGGTCGGCTGCAAGAGCCTGAGTGCCGATGGCGGGGCGGCGCCCACCGCATTCTCAGCTCCTGCTGTCCTGCACTGTGGCGCGCTACTTCTTGCCTGCGGTTTTGAAGCGGAACCCGAAGAGTCCGCCGGTTTCGTGTTCGTCGGTCAGGCGGGGGCTGCGGATGTAGGGCTCGGGGTTGAATCCGCGGTGTGAGGCCATTCCCAGGCTGTCGGTGTTGATGGTGACGATGTACTGCAGGTTCTCCTCCTCGGTGACTTCCGCAGCGAGCTTCAGGGCGGCGGCGACCTGCCGGTCGTCGACGCCGTCGTAGAGGTGGCTGTCGTGGACGAGGAAGTCCGGGCCGCGACCGTGTCGGTGCGCCAGGACGGCGAGGGTCAGGTCGAAGCAGAAGATGACCATGTTGCCGATGCCCCGGCTGCCGTCGCTGTCGATGCGCGGGGTGATCGTCAGGCTGTTACGACCAGCCTCAATGGCGAGGTATGCCTCGCGCCCTTGCCCGTAGAGCCGCTGGGCGTAGTGAGAGAACAGCAGGATCGCTTCGTCTGTCTGCTGGCGGCGTTCTTGGAGGTCGGTGTCAACCGCCTGTTGCAGCTCCACACTCTTCGCGGTGATCTGCCGTGCGCTCGCTTCGAGTGTCTGTGCCGCTTCGAAACGGTGGCGCAGTGCTTGGAGTGCGGCCTCTTCGCGTCCGAGAGCCGTCTGCAGTGCTGTGAGGGCCTCCAGGGCTCCGCCCTCAGCGAGGTCTCGAAGGAGCCGTGCCTGGTCTTCGCCCAGGCGTGCCCGCTCGGCACGGCGCGCATGGAGCCGTTCAGTGAGTTCGGTGATCTCCTCTTCCAGGAAGCGCCGGCGGTTGCGGACGACCGAGTGGTGGAAGGTCTTCACGTCCTCGAACCGGCGGCGGACCTGATCGCTGAGAACCACGCCGAGCTCTCGGTAGACAGGCTCCAAATAGTCGATCTCGACGTCGGATGTCTCAGTGACGGCTGCCTGGCCGCCATCTGCTGCTCCTCGTCCGGGACGGGACCGGCCTCGGGGACTGCTACCACTGGGTTGCCTCCTGGCGGGCATCGTAGATCCGCGACGGGCGAAGGACTGAGGCCCGCCCGGATGGCTGCTCGTCTCCGGCGGGGCCGCCGCCGGCATCGTCTGATGTGCCGAGCGGGTCTTCGTCCTCGTCCCAGCCGTCCTCGAACTCTTCGTCGTCGGGCTCATCCAGATCCGCTGGGGTGAAGGCGCCGACCAGGCCGTAGGAGAGGGTCGGGGCGGTGAGAGGGACGGACGGCTCCTGCTGGTTTGGGGCGGGCCCGGCGAGGGAGGCTGCGGCGCTGGCGCGTGCCGCGACGGTCCGCTCGCGGCGGGTGCCTTCCCCGTTACCGGCCCGCCGCAGGAGACGGTCCAGGGCCTGGGCGAGCTGTTGCTCGTGCTCATCGCGATCGCCGCGGCGCTCGACGGTCGCGCGGATGTGCCGCCAGGTGAAGTCGGTGAAGGGCAGGCTTACTCGCTCCTTGTGGATCCAGGGCACCTCCTCCCAGCCGCCAGGCAGCCGCACCCAGATCTGCTGGGGGTCATAAGGGTTGTGGTGCACCTCCCACATCCCGTCCGGGGCCGTCGACTGGAACCCGCGGTGCGGGTTGAGGACCTCATGGTCGTAGGTGCGATAGTCGAAGCGGATGCCGTAATCGTTGATGCCCACCCGCTTGACCGGCATGAGCTCGACATAGTCCTCTTCGCTGAGCAGCACCGGCACATAGCCGGTCACGCCGACCAGCGCGGCCCACATCTCGTTCGGCGACACCGCGAGTTTCGGGGCCAGAGGATGACGCAGGGATGCGTGCCGACGGTGCTGCCAGTCTGCGACCAGCCACTCGTCCAGCAGATCCTGCACCTGTGGCAGCGTCCAGCACGCCTCGTCCCCGACGTGAGAGCCCCGCTGAGTGACGTCGGAGCCGGTGTAACCGGCCACGTACTGAGAGAACCGGTCGCCGATGGTGCGGAACATCCGCTCGACATTTCCCTTGGCCGGGCCGTTGGCCGGAGGCGCCGGCTGCACCGACACCCCCAGGCTGTCGCACGCCGCGGTGAACGAGGCGGAGATGAACACCCGGCCCTGGTCGACGACGACCGTCTCCGGCGTGATCACCGGACGGGCTGCCGCACCCTCCAGCCGCGCGTCCAACGACACCAGCCGCTCGTAGGGGATGACCGACCGCGATATCGCCAGCGCCTCTTCCCACCCTCGGCGCATCCGCATTGGCGTCACCATCTGCGCCAGCAGAACCGCCGCATCCACCGACCCGGTGCCCATCGGCCGCAGCACGGTCGCACAGATACTGCGCGTCGCCACATCCAGGGCGATCGTCAGCTCGGCCTTACCCGCCACCCCGTCGGCCAGGACCACCATCACGTCCAAAGGGGTGCTGTCCAGCATCACCAGCTCACCGGGCCGCAGCGCCACCGTCGGGGTGAACGGCGGAGCCGGCCGTGAGGAGTGACGGCGCCGCTGCGCCGCTGTCCCCAGCAGCCCATGACGGTCCGCGAGGGCGTGCACCAGCCGGTTGAATGTCGAGGCCGGCGGCACCTTTACCGTCCCCACACCGTGGGCGTCCTCCAGAATCCAGCCGACGGTGCGCCGGAGCCGGCTCAGCGTCCCGGTCGACCGCTCCCGCTGCGCCTGGAGTGCCTGCGCGATCGCGGCGACACCCGCTCGTCCGCGCGCCCTATCGGCGAGCGCCGCCGGGCGGCCCGGCCGTCCACCAGCCCCCACAGGCATTGCTCCCGATAGCGGGCCCGCATCCGCCGCACCGTCACCGCACTTGCCGGCTGCCCGGCCGCCGTCAGCTCGGCGGCCTTGGCCTCCTCCCGCTCTGCCATGGTGCGCCGGGCCGGATCGAATTCGGCCCGAGGCGGCTGGTCCTGTCCCGGGACGGGGTATCCGGTCTCGACCTCACGCACGTGCCGCTCCCAGGCGTACGCACGCGCGCGCACCTGTTCAGGCAGCTCCTCCAGGAGCCCGAACGGAGGCACGCCGCGCTGCGGGGCGCCTACCACTTCGAAGTCGGGTTCGGCGAACAGGAAGTTCGCCAGGACAGTGGCCACGGAGTTGTCCGCGTCGACCAGCCGTACGCATGACCCTTCCAGCATGACCACCGTCCAGGTCCGCTTCGCGAAACGCACCTGTGTTCCGGGCTCTAGCACTGTGCCGCTCATGCCTGCCCCCCCTGTGGGGCGGTCCGCCGTCACGGTCACCCGCTCGTGCAAGGGCACCTCGAGGGGGGCCGACAACTTGCCGTGCCACAGCGCGTGGAAGACCACCGGGAAGACCTCCACTGGATCGCCGAGTTCACGCACGCCCTCGATCAGAGGCCGCGGTCGCCGAAAGACCTCGGCCGCGCGCCCGGCAAGTTCGCCGCCCCTGTAGCGGGGGTGCCGGTACCCGGCCAGCCAGCGCAGATTGGCCGCCAGAACCGGATCAGGAGGGCGCAGAACCCTGTACTGCCACCCTGCTGCCGCGGCCGCGGCCTTCATCACCGCCGCCCGACAGGCCAGGCGCGGTGAGATGTCCCCGTGCCCGGCGCAGTCCGCCAGCAGACCCCTGCCTTCCGCGAGCCGGGCCATCAGATGCGGTGCGTGCCGCACCCAGGTTCCGTCACGTTTACGCCAGGTGAATTCCACCGGGCGGCATGCAATGGCCTCGACCGAAGGATCCCGGTCCAGCAGCATCACCTGGGTGCGCATGACACCAGACCCGTAGTGCACCAGCCGCCCGTTCGTTGCCGACCACCACCAACCCGGCGCAAAACGACGGCCAGGACGCACGGGAAAGGGCCGCACCGGGCCGCAGTCCTCCAACGCGACCTCCCGTGCGACGTCTCGCCAGCACATCAGCCGCTCACTGCACGCAGGATCGACGAAGCGCGCCATCAGGTGGTCGTCGGCTCCCTCCGCGAACTCTCCGCTTGCCTCGCCGCCTTGTCGCCTCACGTCTGACAGCCAAATGCATGCCGGGCGGCCGGGTACGTGATCTGGCTGCTCCCACCCCGAACGGGTGAACACAATCCGCTGCCGAAGAGGGAGACCTCAGTGAGGGAAGGACACGCTGGCTTCACGAGTTCCGCCGAAGTGATCGACTCGCCAGTCGAGTACCGCTTACGCTGCGTGCTTGGGGAGAGTGGGCTGGGGGGTACATGGTTGATCCGATTGCGACTGCTGCCCTGAACGCGGGTTCGGCGACACTGCGGGGCTACGAGTACCAGACTCATGTGGCTGCACAGGCCGTCCTGGAGATGCTCGCTGATGAGGCAGTACGGCATGTGACATGCGAGCACATTGAGGACGTCATCATCGCCCGCAGTGAGGGGCAGGCCAAGGGCGGTCTGTTTTGGGAGTTTCAACAGATCAAGACGCGGGAAGTGGCCACTCCTTGGGCATTCAGAGACGTGCTCGCAAAGAGGCCGTTGCAAAGCCTGTGGCGTACGTATGGAACGTTGAAAGACCAGGGACTCTCCTACAGGCTAACGGCTGCCGTTGAGGGATTTCTTGATCCTGCCGATGCGCTCGTTACTGCTCTTGCGCACGGAGAAGGGGCCGACAACGAGCACTGTATGGAGCGGGTGACTGCCCACCTGAAAGCTGACGCCAAGGAGGTCTCTGCCTTCTTGGGCCTGATCCGTATCCAGGAACTTCCCAGGAGCGAAGACATCGAGGAACGTAACGTCGCGTTCCTTCGCGAACTGGGCTCGCCGTTGACCGGTACTGAAATTAGCGGTCTCTACGCCGAGCTCGTGCACCGTGTCAGGAAGGCGATGCAAGGCCGCCTGGATCCTCGGTGGACTGAGCAGTCAGGAGTGCAGGACCTGCCTGCGGGGCTGCTGGGGAAGCGCGTCGGGCCCAGCGCGGTTGCCGATATCCGTCAGCGCCTGCAACTACCTGATCGCATGCTGTTGACCGGCTTCTCACAGCGCGGAGGAGTCGACACAGCGCAGACCAGTGAAGTGCGGAGTGGCGCAGCAGCCCCGTACGAGGCTTGCGGTCTGCGCAAGGACTATGCCTGCGAGAAGTTCCCCTTCCACCGTCAAGAGGACGGCATGGCTGACGTCTTCTACGCGACGCACAAGCCGACCGGCACGCCCGTCGTCCTCAAGAAGCTACGCGGCCAGTACCCGCACCTCGACAAGAAAGCCCGGATGACCCGTGAGATCGAGGTGGGCCGTCTTCTGAGCGACCATCCGAATGCGATGCCGGTCTGGGACGCCAGCGCCGACGGCACGTGGTTCGTCATGCCCAAGGCGCAGGCTGTCGCAACGGAATGCCTCGATGACCTCAAGGATCCGGCCGTACTACGGGACCTGATTGAGAGCCTGTGCTCGGTGCTGATCGCTGCGCATGGGATGCAGGCACCGGGCGCCCCTCACGGATGGATACATCGGGACATCAAGCCGTCTAACGTACTTCGGCTTGATGGGCGATGGGTTCTTGCCGACTGGGGCATTGTGCGTCGTCCGCCTGGCCAGACCACGCATGCGCAGCGCACCCGGCTTGGGGCGAGCATGGGATCTGAGGGCTTTGCCGCTCCGGAGTTGAGCTTCGATGCCCATAGTGCCGGTCCGCCGACTGACGTCTACAGCCTGGGGCAGCTGATCGGCTGGGCGGTCACACGCAGGAACCCGCAGCAGAATATTCCACTCATACCGGACTCTGGGCCCTGGCGCGCGGTCGTCCGAGGAGCAACGCGTACGGACCCCGGGAGACGGCCGGCAACGGTGCAAGCGTTCCTTGACCTCATCGCCCAGGAGATCGACACACCCCCCACGCCGCCCGTAGTACATGCCGAAACGCTCCGTGATGCTTTGAGCGATGGAGCAGCGAATGCCTCAGAGGAGTTGGTGGCCCTGGCGGCTGCCCACCCCGACGACGCTGCTCTGTACTGCGACGTACTTCTCAATGTTGATCCTTTGGCGCTCATGCCGGCGTTGTTGGCTGACCCTCCCCGAGCCCTTGAGATTGTCCGGGCGATGCCCGACCTTCTGGGCACACACCGCTCAATAGAGCGTGGTGAAGTCGACGCCGTCATCCTGTGGCTGTTCACCGTCGCACGCCATGCCGCTAATGCTGCGCAGTTGGATCTGCTGGAGGTTTGCTGCAACGGCGCCTTCACCTGGGACGCCTTGTGGGACCAGTGGAGGCCGCAGGATGAGATCAGGCCCTGGCTGCGCACCCTGACAGGGGATGCCGCCGGCTCAGTCGCAGGAGCTCTGCGCGACCATCCCGACTGCGCACGCCACTTCTCCTCACTGGCCAACGAGATGCGAGTCGATCACCGGATCCGTTCGGCAGTCTCACCACCTTTGCCGGGCGCGACCGGCACCGCCGGGTCAACGTAGGGGGCGGCGCGACTATGCCCGGTACCTCGTCTTCAGCGCGTCCCGGTGTGGCTGGGGCCGGGTCGAGTGACGCTGGGAACCATGGGCAGGCGTAGTCGACTTCGATGGTGCTGAAGGCTTCGTCCGGCCAGGGGGCGGTGTCGTTGTCGGTGGTGATGAGCTGGAGGCCCGAGCCGTAGGCGTCCGCCGAAGAGGGACCCGTCCCCAGTGAGGGAACAGTGGCTCCACGAGTTCCGTCGAAGCGATCGACTGGCCAGTGTTGTACCGCTTACGCTGCGTGCTTGGGGAGAGTGGGCTGGGGGGTATATGGCTGATCCGATTGAGACCGTTGCTCCGGACGATTCTGGTTCGGTCACGCTGCGGCGGTACGAGTATCAGGTTCATGTGGCTGCGCAGGCCATCCTGGAAATGCTCGCTGACGAGCCGGTACGCCATGTGACCTGCGAGCACATCGAGGACGTCATCGTTGCCCGCGGCAGCGAGGAGCAGACCAAGGGCGGCCTCTTCTGGGATTTTCAGCAGATCAAGACACGGGACACGACCACGCCCTGGGCGCTTACGGACGTTCTCGCCAAGGGACCGTTGAAGAGCTTGTGGCGCACGTACGGGGCGGTGAAGGACCAGGCGCTCTCATACGGGCTCACAGCTGGGCTGGAGGGTTACCTCGATCCCGCCGACGCACTCGTCACCGCTCTCGCACATGGGGGAGGGGCGGATAACGAGCGGTGCTTGAGGCGGGTGACAGCCCACCTGAAGGCTGACATCAAGGAGGTTTCAGCCTTCCTGGGCCTGGTCCGCATCCGGGAACTGCCCAGACGCGAGGACATCGAGCTGCGCAACACCGCCTTCCTCCACGAGCTCGGCCCGTCCTTGACCGGTGCGGAGATCACCGGCCTCTACACCGAACTCGTACGCCGTACTCGGGAGGCAATGCAGGGCCGTTTGGGCCCGCGGTGGGCCGAGCAGCTAGCGGTGCAGGACCTGCCTGCGAAACTGTTGAGGAAGCGCATCGGCCCCGGCACCGTCGCAGACCTCCGACAGCGTCTGATGCGCCCTGACCACGTACTGCTGACTGATGTATCGCAGCGTCTCAGCGGAGTCGAGACAGCGTTGGTCCGCAAGCTACGCCGGGGCGCGGCGACGGACGATGTAATCCAGGAAGCTCAGATGGTCCGCGCGCATGCCGACATTCACCGTATGAAGCAGCAGTCCCTGGGCACGTGGCCGGCTGACCCGGCCATCGAGGCGGACCTGGACGAGCGGCTGCTGCTGGTCGCGCGCCGTACCATCCGCAGGCACGCGGCAGATCCTCGCCCAGCGAACGCCATCTTCGACGGCCTCCAGACCACTCTCGAAACCAGCGCCGCTACCCACGACCGCTGGCCCCTCTATGCCCGGGACGGCGTGCTGCTCATGGGCCGGGCGTGCGCCATCTCCGACGAATGCCGTTTCGACTGGGGGACTGGCCATGAGTCTCCTGCCTGATATCGCCCCGCCCCCCACTGCGCCCCCGGAGTATCCAGACGGACTCCCTCCTTCCGTCGACGCCCAAGCCAGGCTTCTTGTCCTCATCGACGCCTTCTCCGAGACAGCAGCATCCAAAGGCATCGAAGGCAGGATGAAGCTCGCCAAACTTGACTTTCTCCTGCGCTACCCCGAGCACTTCAACCATTTGATGGCCGAGCGCCGACCCGACGCCGACCCAGGCGACGATCCGTGGCTGACAGGAGCCATCGAGCAGAGCATGATCCGCTATCGCTATGGCCCCTGGGACCCCGCTTACTACGCCCTCCTCGGTGCTCTGACAGGCAAGGGCCTCATCGAGCCCAAGCACGAGAACGCGGTCGCGACCTACCGCACCACGCCAGCCGGAAGAGCGGTTGCGCAAGCCCTTGCCGAATCCGAAAGCTGGCGCCCCGTACGCGATCGGGCCCGGCTCCTGCGCCGGCACTTCAACCTCACCGGCACCACTCTCAAAGACATGATCTATCGAGCGTTCCCCGACATCGTCGAGGCGGACTGGGGGACACAGCTGTGAGAATCCGGATCGAAGAACTGCACCTGGTCGGAACCAGCCGCCGCATCCGGTTCGAGCGTGGGATGAACGCCATTACTGGCGCCATGAGCGGCGGTAAGACGGCGACGATCAGCTGCCTTCGGGCCTTGCTCGGCGCCGATGTAAGCGTCGTCCCCGAGCTCCGAGGGCGCACCATGGCCGGCACCGTACTCATCGGCGACCGCCGCTTCCGCATCGTCCGCCCCCTTGTCACCACGACGACCGCCAAGGTCGATATCGCCGAGATCGGAGGCCAAGAGGAAGCCTGGCGGTTGCCGGCCAGCGAACTCCAGGCCGGCTACGACCACACCTTCCGCGACTGGCTCCTCGACCGCCTCGGCCTGCCTCGCATCAAGGTGCCGCGAGCCCCAACCGACCAAACGAGCCCGCTTGTCCCCGTGACGGCAAGCGACTACCTCATGTACTGCGTCCTGAGACAGAAGGAGATCGACGCCTCTGTCTTCGGCACCGCTGACAACCACGCGAAGAACATCAAACGCCGCTACGTCTTCGAGATTTTGTACGGCATCCATGACCCTGAATCCACCGGACTTCGGGAACGGCTTCGCGAAGTGTCCACGGAGCTCAAGGCCCTCACTGCGGACTCCGTCACCCTGGAACGACTCTTGGCTGAGACAGCCTTCGGCTCACAAGCCCAGCTGGAGGTGCAGCGCACAGCCACTGAGACCAAGCTTCGGGCGGCACGCACAGCGGATCAGCAACTAACGAGTGAGCTCACCGACCCTTCCACGGTGACCCTGCGCTCTCGGATTGCTGATGCTGAAAGCGAACTCGCGCGCATCGACATGGCTACCGCCGCGGAATCTGCGGCGGTAGCCAACCTGCGCGAGCTACACGACCAGCTCATCGCCCAAAGCCGTCGCCTCACCCGCGCACTCGTCGCGGAACGGCTTCTCAACGACTTCGAGTTCCACACCTGTCCCCGTTGCGGGTCCGGCATCCCAGAGCGCGGTGACGACCACACCTGCCGACTGTGCCTGCAGACCCCTCCGCAGACCGCGGCACCGTCATCCCTCGCCAGCGAGCAGGACCGGGTGATCGAGCAGGTTTCGGAAACCAAGCAACTCATCGAGCGCAGCACGAAAAGAATCGAAGAACTCCAGGCCGCACGCGCAGGCCACGCCCGTCTCCGCAACGACCTCGGAGCACAGCTAGACCGAGCCACGTCAGCCTTCGTCAGCGATCAGACCGACCGCATCCGCGCCACCGCCGCCGAACAAGCCCGGCTTGAAGAACGCTTGATCAGCCTGGAACAAGCCCTGTCGTTGTACGAGCGTTCCCAGAAGCAGGCACGCCGCATCGCCGAGCTTGAGCAGGAACAAGAATCTCTCAACGCGAGCATCGACGCTTCCAGGCACAGCAACCCTGCCGTCCAAGAACGACTGCGGAAACTCGATGAAGCCTTCGAGACGATCCTCCGCGCCTTCGACACCCCACGATTCGAAGAACCGGCAGGCACGTACATCAGTCGCAAGACGTACCTGCCCATCGTCGACGGCCGGTCCTTCTCAGACCTCGGCTCTCAGGGAGTGGAAGTCCTCGTCAACGTGGCGCACGTCCTCGCACACCAACTTGTTGCCCTGCGGGACAACAGCATTCCGCTCCCGAACATCCTGATCATCGACGGCCTCAGCAACAACGTCGGCCACGAAGGCATCGATCTCGAGCGGCTACGCAAGATGTACACCACCCTGCTCAGCGCTGCCCTCCAGCACATCGATGACCTGCAGATCATCGTGGCGGACAACGATCCCCCGCCCATCTCGGGAGTTCACCGCGCGCTAAAACTGTCGGACACCGATCGCCTCGTCCCAGAAGCGACCGCCGGGCAAGAGGCCCCGGACACAGAAATTGATCAGAGTGGCGACAGCAGCTGAGACACCAGTCGAATCTGCAACCCGCAGTCCCGGCAGGCGTTCCCTTGGGGACTGCGGGCTCGGCGCTGTCTGGTTAGCGCACCGATGGGTCGGTGCCAGAGTCATGCCCAAGCGATACCGAGCTCCCGTAGGGCAACGAGTTGCTCCTGAGTGAGCTTGTCCCGCCTCGACTTGGTGTTCGAGACCCACACGCCAAGCTTCACCGGCACCGGCTCGTCCTGGCCATCGACCTCGATCTCGACGACCGCGCCGCGTGGGACCGGCCGATTGCCTTCCCGCTCGACCCACTGGGTGAGGGCCGCGAGGCCGCGTTGGAATGCTTGCTGCGCTTTGCTCGGCCCCTTCGTCGTGTGGCTTGCCGTCGGGGCGTGGGCCGGGGCCTGGTCGGGCTGTAGGCCCAGCTTCAACAGCCGCTGCTGCTGCTCCTCGGAGAGCTGTTTCCAGGTGCCCGGGTTCTTCTGGCGCTCCAGCCATCGTCCGATGTCATCGTCCTCGAACAGCACCCCGGGCTGAATCTCGGGCAGGGCGCCATCGCCCTCGTCGGCGGCTAGGTCGTGTAGTACGGCGTAGTGGCGTTGCCAGTCGAGTGGCCAGGGGCAGTTCCAGTCCTCATCGATCGCGGTGAGCTGTGCCGCGCGTGCGGCAGCCCGCTTCGGGTCTTTGCCGAGGCCATCCTTGCGGCGGAGGTTGGCCATGTGCTGTCCAACCGGCACCAGGCCTTCTCCCTCGCCTTCGCCCCAGAGGGTGTCTTGTCGGGGTGCGAGGTGCCCGTGCGTACGGTGGTAGGAGCGGAGGGCGGCGAGTTTGTTCTCCCATGCTTCGTCGCCTGGTTCCCAGACCATTCCGGCTTCGTCGAGGAGGGTTTTGCGGTGGGGGTCGAGTTCTCCGGCCCGCAGCGCTTTTCTCTGTTGGTGCACCCATCGGCCAAGCGGGAACGTCTTCGTCGTTCCGACTGGGGTCTCGACGTCATAGGCGACGGCATACAGGCCGGTGATCCCGTTCTCAGCTCGCCAGCGGGTGAGGGCTTGGTAGCCCTCGAGCCAGACCAGGGACTGGGGCCGGATGACGCGGCAGCGGGTGAGGGCGGCGATGTCGGCGGCGTCGCGGGGGGTAGCGAAGTTGCTGAGTCTCGCTTCGTCGCCCGGGAAAATTCTCACGGAGATGTCCGACTGGTAGAGAGAGGAATCTCCTGATGGCAGGGCATGGGCTACGTGTAGCGGCGGCGCACTTGCTGAGAAATCTGCGTGCTGGCTCGTGAGAAAAGCCTGTTCAGTGACGCGGGAATCCATAGTTCCGGAGCCCCGTGCGCATGCGGTTCAGCAGCCGGCGGCCGGGAGCCTCAGCTCGGTGTGAAGGGCTCGACCGCCACGGTGCCGTCGCCGGTCATTACGGCTTGCCCGGCGAGTTGGGTGAGGAGTTGTTCAGGCGTGATTCCGTACCGTTGGCTCAGGCTCAGGCTCCGGATACGGCGTCCGATGGTGGCGTTGAGCCGGATGTCGGCGTTGAGTTCGTGGACCGCGTCCCGCTGCCGCTGCTCGGTCTCGCGGGCTCGGGTGAGGACGCTTTGCCGCCAGCTCTCGTAGTCCGCGGCGCACCGGCTGCCCACCTCATCCCGCGCGGGCACATACGATTCCCAGTTCTGCGCCCGCGTTAGGTCGAGCACGTGGCGCCACTCGGCGACGCGGGCCGCGCAGTCGGCCGCTTCGACCTCGGGGTCGGGCATGAATGATGGCCGTCCGGGCGACGGCTGCCGCACTTCCGCCTCGGCCTCGGCCGCGTATCCCTCGGCGTCCGCGAGCGCCGCCTCGATATCGCCCACGCTCATTCCGTCGGCACGGCGGCACACACCGATCCGCGCCCGGAGGGTCTCCTCGTCGAGCCACAGAATGTTCTCCACCGGCTTCTCTTCTGCTCGTTCCTGTTCCGGATGCTGGCCCGCGCTCTGCGGGCTCGCCGTTGACCGCGGCTACGCCGCCCACTCCATGCCCAACTCCCGTAGTGCGTCCCGCTGCTCCGCGGTGAGCTTGTCCCGCCGGCTCTTGGTGTTGGAGACCCACACACCCAGCTTCACCACCACTGGTTCCGTCTGGTCGTCGACCGCGATCGGTTCGGCGTGTCCTCTCGGTACGGGCCGGCCCGCGCCTTCCCGTTCCACCCACTGCGCGAGGGCTGCGAGGCCGCGTTGGAACGCCGCCTGGGCTTTGCCCGTCCCCTTCGCCACGCCAGCCGCTGCTGGGGTGGGAGTCGGAACCCCACCAGGCTTCACGCCCAGTGCGGTTAGCCGCTCCTGCTGTTCACTGGTGAGTTGTTTCCAGGTGCCTGGTTCTTGTTGCCGTGCGAGCCATGTGCCGATGTCATCGCTGTCGAAGTGGACGCCGGGTTGGATGTGGGGCAGGTAGCCGTCGGCGTCGACGAGGTCGGCGAGGACGCGGTAGTGGCGTTGCCAGTTGAGTGGCCAGGGGCAGTTCCAGTCCTCATCGATCGCGGTGAGCTGCTGCGCGCGCATGGTGGCTCGCTCCGCGTCCTTGCCCAGGCCGCCTTTCCGGCGGAGGTTGGCGAGGTGCTGCCCGATGGGCACCATCGCCTCGCCCTCGCCCCACACCGCGTCCTGACGTGGCGCGAGGTGCCCCGTGGCCCGCCGATACGACCGGAGTGCGGCGAGCTTGCTCTCCCACGCTTCCTCGCCCGGCTCCCAGACCATCCCGGCTTCCGGGGCGTCCAGCAGGGTTTTGCGCCGCTCCTCCAGTTCACCTGCCCGCAGCGCCTTCCGCTGCTGGTGCACCCACCGCCCGAGGGGGAAGTCCTTCGTCACCCCCACTTCGACCTCAACGTCATAGGGCACGGCGTGGACGCCGGTGATCTGGTTCTCTTTCCGCCAGCGGATGAGGGCTTGGTAGCCCTCTAGCCACACCAGCGACTCGGGCCGGTACACCCGGGTGCGCAAGAAGGCGGCGATGGTCGCCGCGTCCCGGGGTGTGGAGAAGTGCAGCAGCGCCGCTTCGGCGGCGGCCTGGGTGTCGTCGTCCTCTTGGTCGTCGCCGTCACCCTCGCCACCGGCCCCGACGATCTGTCCGTCCTCGTCACGCCGGACATGAATCTTGCGCTTCCCGCTGGTGAGCGCACGGGAAGCGAGCTGCTCAACAAGTCGCTCATCATGCGAGCGCAGGCCCTGGAGGACTGCTACAAGTGGGCGAAAACTGGCGGAAGCAACCATATCGGTCGGGTCTTCGCCGGGTTCCAGGAAGACCGGCACGAGGATGCGCGCGATCTTCGTGCTGCCGTCCTTGTTGAGCCGTAGCGCGCGGCCGATGTTCTGGACGATCTCGACTTGGGAGCCGCGGGTGTCGGCGAAGCAGATCGAGTCGACGCCCCTGGTGCCGGTGATGTCGACGCCTTCTCCGAGAACGCGAACGCTGGCGAGGAACGCGCGGTGCACCCGGCGCCCGGCCGCGTCGATGCCGTTGGCGAATTGACGCAGTGCCTCCCGGCGTTCGGCCACCAGGTGGTCGCCGCACAGCCACGCCGACCAGACACGGTCCGGGGGTACGTGGCGTCCGGCTTCCAGCTCGTAGAACTCCGCGTCGATCGACGACCTCGGCAGCTTGTCCGCGGCGGCCAGGTCATCACCTGTGGTGTCGTTGGCGTACAGCGCGGCCGCGGTCTCCGGCAGCTTCTCCGCGAACGTGGCTGCTTCCTCGACCTTCTGGTGGAACGTCATGACGGTACGGAGGTTGTACGCTGCCGCGTGCTCCAAGAGTGCGGTTTGCAGCAGGGCCAGGCGCCGGCCCCGCTTCGCCTCTTCGGACTCTCCGAGGACCGGCGAGGGGTCGCGGATTTCCAGGACGTCGATCTCGAACCCGGCGAGGATCTCCCGCTCGATCGCCTCGCTCAAACCGAGCTCGGCCAGCCACGGCCCGTAGGTTGGCGAGTCCTGGCCCATCGAGGCCAGCTCTACTTCCTGCCCGTCCGCGCCCTTCTGCGGCCGGGGTGCGGCGAGGATGCGCGGGGTCGCGGTGAGGTAAAGCCGGAAGTCGGCGGGGATGCGGGTGTTGTCGTGGATGGCCGCCCATGGACGGCCAAGATCCCCAGCGGTTCCGTGCGCCTCATCCACGATCGCGAGGTCGAACGGGCTCATCTGCTGCCCGTAGAGCCGCTCCCCGCCCGCCAGGGCGGCCTCCAGCGGCCCGCGAACCTTCCGCTGGCCCAACGGTGCGTCGATGTCCTCGCGGTCCACCAGCGAGGCGTAGGTAGCGAACACGACGACCGGCCCCGACCCGGCCCACAGGGCGAGCTGGATCGGATTCGTCGTGGTCCGTACGCCCAACTCGTTCAGCACCGCGTCGTTCTCCAGCGAGCACACCGCGACCATCGGCGCCCGGTGGCCCACCAGGCGCCATGCCTGGGCAGTCTGCGCGAGCAGGTCCAAGGTCGGCAGGGTCACGAGGATCCGGCCGCCCGCGAACGACTCCAGCGCGCACGCGGCGGCCGTGATCGTCTTGCCCGAGCCGGTCGCTGACACGATCGTGCCTCGGGCACCCTGCGGGGGCACGGATGACCTTGCAGGGAATCCCACCCACCGACGAAACGCGGACCGCTGATCTACCTGATGTTCCTTGAGTCGAATCGCTGACATTTCCTTGCCTCCCCGAGCATTGAATTCGTGTGGTGTTTCAGACGGCCGCGTGCGGAATGCAGGCGGGGCCCGAGTCGTTCCAGATCGACACATCAGCCTTGTGCCAGCCGCCCGGGTTTCCGTCCCTGAACCCCGGCAGATCGTCCGGGTCGTAGTGCCCGGCATCGAGCGTGCAGACCACGACGCCCCCGCCGCTGCTCACCGTCAGGGCCGTGCACAGACCGCCGGCCTCACCCAGCGCCTCCAGCGCCCGGCGCCGCGCCGCGCCGTGGTCTGCGGATGGGCGGACGGCAGCACGGACTCCCGGACGAACCTCTCCAGCCGCACCAGAGAGACCCGCTCACGCCGCCTCACGTCCGCCATGTGTACAGCCAGTTCAGCAGCCCCGACAGACCGACCGCCACGCCGTGACCAGTCCCGATCCGCGATGCCCACCAGAGCCTCGCTCATCGTCGTCACACCTTCGTCCCAGCCGTCCGCGAAAGCGGGCCACGCGAACGCGGCGCCATGCCACCCAACTCGACCACCTCGCCCGCGGACACGCCCTGCGCCTCCAGAAGCGCGAACAGCTTTAACCGGGCGTTCACGCCCGCCGTCTGATACTGACTCACCCGCCGCACAGAATCGCTGCTCAGCGCGGGATCAGGTCCAGTAGATTCCTGGTGACCGGTCATCTACGGTCACTCCTCTCGAAATTCCGGGGAGATCCCGGGCGGTTGGGGGTGTCCTTTGTTTTCGCCAACGGTACATGGTGCATCTTCCTGATGCACCCGCTACACTCAAACCCAACACGAACGAGCAACCCCCACCCCTTTCCAGCCAGCCAAGCCCGCGCCAGCGGGCTCCAATCGTTGTGGAGGCGCAGCCAGAACAACCGTCAGGTGGGGGAGCGCAGCGGACCCACCTCCAAGGGTCTGGAGTGAAACGAAAGACTCACTCTGGCCAGGCACAGCCTGGCTACGTCTCGGAAGCGCAGCGGACGAGACGTCACCTCCCTTGCGCAGCAAGGGAGGTGAGTGTGATGCGCAGCATCACACCAGCGCTCCCGCGGAGCGGGAGCGCAACACCCAGGCGCAGCCTGGGTGTTCGCTTGCACCTCGCGCAGCGAGGTGGTAC